>CAMCBT010000026.1 GCA_945873115.1 uncultured Mitsuokella sp. | reverse complement strand
GCGAAGTGGGTCAAGAGGTCGAATATGGTGGTGGCGAGCTCCGCGTCGATGCCGTTCTTGGCGCAGCCCGTCAGGAAGTTTTCCTTCTGGGCCATCAGGATTTCGTGCTTCTTCTTACCCATGGCCCGGCGGAGTAGATCTGCCTGGCCCAATGTGAAGCCTGCCAGCACCTGGACGATCTGCATGACCTGCTCCTGATAGAGGACGACGCCGAAGGTCTCCTTCAGGATGGGCTCCAAGAGAGGATGCATGTAGGTGACCTGCTTCTTCCCATGGCGGCCGGCGATGAAGTCCTCCACCATGCCGCTGCCGAGTGGCCCCGGGCGATAGAGTGCCACGAGCGGGATGAGGTCGGCGAACTCCTCCGGGGCCAGCTCCTTCACGAGGTTCGTCATGCCCGCGGACTCCATCTGGAATACCGCCCCGGTGCGTCCCTCCTGGAGCATCCTCGCCGTGGCCTCGTCCTTCAGGGGGATATGGGTCATGTCCACGGTCTCCCCTCGACTCTTCTTGATGTTCTCCAGGGCATCGCTGATGACGGTGAGGGTTCGAAGGCCCAGGAAGTCCATCTTGAGAAGCCCCAGCTCCTCCACGTGGTCCTTGTCGTACTCGGTGACGAGCGTCCCCTCGGACATCATGACGGGCAGGTATTCTGTCAGGGGCTTCTTCGCGATGACGACGCCCGCCGCATGGGTGGAGGAATGGCGCGGGAGCCCTTCGATTTTCTTTGCCAGATCTATGAGCCGCTTCGTCTCGGGATTCCCCTCGTAGGCAGCTCGGAAGTCCGTCGACTCCTTCAGTGCCTTGTCGAGTGTAATCTTCAGCTCGTTTGGCACGAGCTTTGCGATATTTGCCACCTCGCTGTAGGGCATATCCAGGACTCGGCCCACGTCCCGGATGGCACCCTTTGCCGCCATGGTGCCGAAGGTGACAATCTGGGCCACGTGGTCGTCGCCGTAGCGTCGCTTCACATAGTCGATGACCTCCTCCCGGCGGATATAGCAGAAGTCCACATCGATATCGGGCATGGTGACCCGCTCCGGGTTCAGGAAGCGCTCGAAGAGAAGGTCGTACTTCAGCGGGTCAAGGTCCGTGATGCCGAGGAGATAGGCCACGATGCTGCCGGCCGCCGATCCACGGCCGGGGCCCACGGAGATGCCCTGGCTCTTCGCGTAGTGGATGAAGTCCCAGACGATGAGGAAGTAGTTGTCAAAGCCCATGCTGTGGATGATGGAGAGCTCGTAGTCGAGGCGCTCGTCCACTTCCTTCGTGCGCTCTGCAAAGCGGCTGGGTATGGCCTTTTCGCAGAGGCTCCGAAGATACTGCTCTGCGTCTCCCTCCCCCTCGGGGATAGGGTAGTACGGGAGCTGGAGCTCGCCGAAGGTGAAGTCCACGTTGCAGCGCTCGGCTATCCTTGCCGTGTTTTCGATGGCCTCCGGCTGTTCCGGGAAGAGGCGGGCCATTTCCTCTGGGGACTTGACGAAGTAGTCGTCGCTGGAGAAGCGCATGCGGTTCGGGTCGCCCTCGGTCTTTCCCAGCTGGATGCAAAGGAGGATGTCGTGGTACTCGCTGTCCTCCCGGCGGACGTAGTGGGCATCGTTCGTAGCCACGAGGCCGAGGCCCTCTTCCTTTGCAAGGCGGATGAGGGCATCATTTGCCTTTTTTTCCTCCGGGAGGCCGTGGTTCTGGATTTCCAGGAAAAAATTGTCCTTGCCGAAGATGTCCACGTACTCTTTGAGGGCCGCCCTCGCCTTTTCGGGATTATCCTGAAGGATAGCCCTTGGAATCTCGCCGGCGATACAGGCGGAGAGAGCGATGATGCCAGTATGGTACTGACGCAGGAGCTCCTTATCCACCCGGGGCTTGTAGTACATCCCTTCGATGCTAGCCAGGGAGACGAGCTTTGAGAGGTTGCGATAGCCCTCGTTCGTCTCGGCGAGAAGGATGAGGTGGTAGTAGCGGACGCCCTCCACCTCTTCCTTGATGTGGCGATCTGATGGGGCCACGTAGACCTCGCAGCCGATGATGGGCTTTATGCCCTGCTTTTTCGCCTCTTTGTAGAAGTCGATGACGCCGAACATGGAGCCGTGGTCGGTGATGGCGATGGAGTCCATGCCGAGGGCCTTCGTCTGGGCGATGAGGTCGCCGATACGGCTGGCACCGTCGAGGAGGCTGTATTCGGTATGGACGTGAAGATGTGTAAATGGCATGATGTATTCCTAAAAAAGGCCGCTGCAGGTGCAGCGGCCTTACTATTATATTTCCATAATGATGGGAAGGATCATCGGGCGGCGGCGGGTTTTGTCGAAGAGGTAGCGGCCGAGGGCATCCCGGACGTTGGCCTTGATGGCGGACCACTCCTTGACGCCTTCGTCCTCGCAGCGGTCGAGGGCCTGCTGGACTCTTGCGCGGGCCTCGTCCATGAGGGCCTCGGACTCCCGGACGTAGACGAAGCCGCGGGAGACGATGTCGGGGCCGGAGACGACCCGGTTCGTCTGGCGGTTCATGGTAAAGGTGACGATGAGGATACCGTCCTGGGAGAGCTGGCGGCGGTCCCGGAGGACGATGTTGCCCACGTCGCCGACGCCCAAGCCGTCCACCATGACCATGCCGGCCTGGACCTTGCCGGTAATCGCACCCTTGTCCCGGGTGAACTCGAGAATCGATCCGTTCTCCGCAATGAAGATGTTCTCCTTCGCCATACCCAAGGACTGGGCGAGGCGGGCGTGCTGGACGAGATGGTGGTACTCGCCGTGGACGGGGATGAAGAACTTCGGCCGGACGAGATTGTTCATGAGCTTG
Source organism: uncultured Mitsuokella sp. (assembly GCA_945873115.1). GTDB lineage: Bacteria > Bacillota > Negativicutes > Selenomonadales > Selenomonadaceae > AWVT01. Next base: position 23,616 of record CAMCBT010000026.1, on the reverse strand, counting down.
AGCTCCTCGCGGCTGGCGTGGCCGGAGACGTGGATGCCCTGGTTGCGGCCGTAGATGACGTCTGCCCCCAGCTTCATGAGGTTGTCGATGGTCTTGGAGACAAGCTTCTCATTGCCCGGAATCGGCGTAGCGGAGATGATGACCGTGTCGCCGGGGACGATGCCCACCTTCCGGTGGTCGCTCATGGACATGCGGGTGAGGGCCGACATGGGCTCGCCCTGGCTGCCGGTGGTGACGATGACCATCTGCTCCATGCGGTAGCGATGAATCTCATCGATATCCACGATGGTGCCCTCCGGCGCCGTGATATAGCCGAGATCCAGGGAAATATTGACCACGTTCACCATGCTGCGGCCCAGGACCGCCACGTGGCGCTTGTAGCGAACGGCGGTGTCGATGACCTGCTGGATGCGCTGGACGTTCGAGGAGAAGGTGGCGACGATGATGCGGCCCCGTGCATTGTGGAAGGCCTTGTCAAAGGCGGCGCCCACGGTGCTCTCGCTGGGGGTATGGCCCTCCCTTTCCGAGTTCGTGCTGTCCGCCAGCATGACGAGGACACCCTTGTTGCCGAGGTCGGAGAGGCGGCGGAAATCCGTCATCTTGCCGTCCACCGGGGTGTAGTCAAACTTGAAGTCGCCCGTGTGGACAATCATGCCCACCGGGGTCTTGATGGAAAGAGCCACCGCATCGGGGATGGAGTGGTTCACCCGGATGAAGCCCACAGAAAAGCAGCCGATGTTGATGATATCCCCCTGCATGACGGAGTGGAGATTGCCGGAGTCCACGCCGTTCTCCTTCAGACGGCCCTCCAGGATGCCCAGGGTCAGGCGGGTGCCGTAGACGGGCACATTGATGTGCTTCAGCACGTAGGGCAGTGCGCCGATATGGTCCTCGTGGCCGTGGGTCAGGACGATGGCGCGGATCTTGTCCTTGTTTTCGATGAGGTAGGTGATGTCGGGGATGACGAGATCCACGCCCAGCATGTCCTCCTCCGGGAACATGAGGCCGGAGTCGAGGACGAGGATCTCGTCATCGACCCGGACGACGGTCATATTCTTTCCGATTTCGCCGAGACCGCCCAGCGGTATAATCTGTAATTTTTGTGCTCCTTTTGACAAAAAGTACACCTCCATGATGTATTTGATCGTTACATTTCAAGAATAAGCCTCAAGCCAAGAGGCAGCTATGAACACGCAGAGAAAGGGTGCGCAAAAACACACCCTCATAAGAAAACTTCGAAGCAGCATAGACCTTCGCCCAAACGTAGCGAAAAAGACGAACAGAAAAATGGCCAAGACCCCCGAAAGGCTTCGCTTCCCCTTCGATTTCCCGTCGTTTCCATGCAATCCCGTTATGAAGTTATGTCCGCTCAATTCATTTGGTTTATATTGTACCATCATCTACAGGGAAAAGCAACGATTTTTGTAACCTAGGGGAAGTTTGCGCTTTTTTAGATGCAAATACCGGGTTTTCATAATAAACTACACGCACAAACGTCCACTTGCGGGTCTTGTGCGCCGCCCTTGCAAGAAACCATCCAATCAGTCTGCGCCTACGGCTTGACTTCTTGGGGTTTCATAGTAAACTCAACGCACAAACGTCCACTTCGTGGACATTGTGCGCCCGTCCTTGCAGTAAATCCTGCCAATCACGCTGCGCCTGCGGCTTGCGTTCTTGGGGATTTACATAGTAAAAGACCGCTCGAAGGCGGTCCGTATACTGTTCAGCGCAGGAGGCGAAGGATGAGCCAGGCCACCCCCAGCGCCCCCAGGACGACGAAAAGGGAGGGGACGACGACGAAGAACAGGAACGCCGCCAATGCCGCTGCGCCGAGGGTGATGGCGATTTTCCAGAGAAGGCTGGCATTCGGAAAGTCAATGACGGTCCTCAGAACCTTGAGCAAGGTGCTGTCGCCGTAGGTCTTATACCTGGTTCCTTTGCGTTCCGGCTCCCCGTCCGCGTCGAGGGTGATGCCCTCAAAGCTCCTCGCCTCCCCCTCGCTCATTTCCCGCACATTATCCTGCTCGTCCATTCCCATTCCCTCCCATCAGTGGTAATACAGTGAAAAAACGAAGCCCTCCTCGATGAGGTACCGGGGATCGAACATCAGGCAGTCTAGCCGTTCCCGGATGCCTCGCATATGGTGGGCCACCCGGCTTGCCGGCGCCCCCAGGATGGACTCGATATTCGGCACATCGTCGAAGTGGAGGCCATTGAGATTGCCAAAGGAGATGATACAGGCGGTGACGATGGCGGAAATCTCATGAGGCGAGGTCTCCACCTCCGCCACGCAGAGGTAGTCATCGAAGAGATACGTCAGAAGCCTTGCGGCAAAGCGGCTGAAGCCCAGCTTCATGGCGAAGATGACGATGTCCGCCCGGGCCTTCCGAAAGTGGGCCGCCACCTCCGCCGGCAGCACGAGACGCTCCGGCAGGTTTTGCTGCTTCACGAGATTCAGCTGGGCAAAGGAAGACATGATGTGGAGGATGTGTCGCACCGCCGCCGACTCCCGAGCGAAGAAGTCCGAAAGACTCGCCTCCGGTGCCTGGCAGCGATAGATTTCCAGCTCCCCCAGGAGGATGTCCTTCATGCGGTTCCGCAGCTTTTCGCTGGCAGGGATGGCCGTCACATAGTTCAGCATCATGATGCCCCGCATGTGCATGTGACCGAAGAATATCATATGCTCCAGGTCCACCATGCCCCACTCGGAGGGGGGCAGCTCGATAGGCTCCTCCGTGAAGAGGTCCCGGCCGCTGAGGCCGTCCTCCGTCACGCCAGAGATATAGAAGATGCGAAACTCCGAGTGCAGGAGATCCCGCACGATATCCTGCTCCGACACGGAGAGCTTCTCCCGCTCCTCGAGGAAATAGACGTAAAGAGGGGTCTCATCCGACTCGATAAGATGGTAGTCGAAGAGGAAGAAATCCCAAAAGCCCGGCCAGAATTCCGGGTGATGCATGCTCAGGGGGTTCGACGGATCCTCGTCGCCCCCATCTGGCCCCATGTAGAGGGTGAGAGCCCTGTTGAAGTCCCGCTTGTAGGGCTCCTGCTGGAAATACTCCCCCACCCGCCGTAGGAGCGTGTCCAGCATGTCGTTGAGCCGGACGATGTCCTCCTCCTCCACCGCCTCCCCCCGGTCCAGGGAGCTGTAGAACTCGTCGAGGGCATGGCGGGGCGGCATCAGGAACATATCCCGGAGATAAAAGGCCTTCCGGGCCTCCTCCAGCACCTCGCTGTAGGGTGGATCCTTGTCGTCAAAGCAGGTGGCTATGTAGTCCGCGATATCGCCCATGGCCTCGAAGTAGCGGCGCACATTCGACTCGTCCAGCTTGAAGCTCTTATCCTTGTCCGCCAGCCGGTAGAGAAGCTCGATGTGGTCGTAGGTGTCGAGGGAGAAGAGCCCGTAGAGGTCCTGCTCCTCGATGTAGGCCATGGCGGTGGCGAGGATATCCCAAAGGAAATGCAGGCGGGCCTCATCCGCCCTCTGCCAGGCCTTTTTCCGCAGGTATTTCTCCACCACGTCCTGGGCCACCACCTGCTCGTATTTATCTTTTCCCTGGTAAAATTCAGCGACTAAATCATAGACGTTCTTCATTCCGATCGTCCCTTGCTGTCATACAGCACCTCCGTTAAAAAATTTGATATTTTTTTATTCTAGCATAGGTGCCGTAAGAAGTAAACGACAATATTTAGGATGATAGTCCAGTATCCTCCCGGTCGGCCCATTGAAGGAGGATGGTCTTATCCTCCTCTGTCAGAGTTGCCTTTGCCAAAAGATCCGGGCGATATTTTCGGGTCAGCCTGAGGGACTGCTCCCGCCGCCACTTGGCAATGCGGGCGTGGTCGCCGGAGAGGAGCACCTCCGGCACCTCCTTCCCCTCGAAGGAGCGGGGCCGCGTGTACTGGGGAAAGCCCAGGAGCCCGTCGTAGAAGGAATCTGTCGGGGCCGACTCCTCTGCCCCGAGGACCCCCGGAAGCATCCTGGAGACCGCGTCCACCACCAGCATGGCCGGGAGCTCGCCCCCCGTCAGCACGAAATCCCCGATGGAGACGGCCTCGTCTGCCAGGTCGTAGATGCGGGCATCGAAGCCCTCGTAGTGGCCGCATAGAAAGATGAGCTGGCCATAGGTCGCCAGCTCCTTTGCCTTCTCCTGGGTAAAGACCTCCCCCGCAGGATCCAGGATGAGGATGCGCCGCCGCCCCTCGTATTCGGCGGTCTTTGCCAGCACGTCCCGCACGGCGCTGTACATGGGCTCGGGCTTTAGCACCATGCCGGCACCGCCGCCGCAGGGGGTGTCATCCACGTGGCGATGCTTGTCCGTGGAGTAGTCGCGAAAATTCGTGTAGTGGATGTCGAGAATGCCACCGTCCTGGGCCCGCTTCGTGATGCTGGCACCGAAAGGCCCGGAGAACATCTCGGGGAATAGTGTCACGATGTCAATCCGCATCGCTTTCCACCTCCGGCAGCTCCACCACCATCCGGCCGCCTGCCACATCGATGGTGTGGACGACCGATTTCAGTGCCGGGATAAGGATTTCCCGACCCTCCTCCCCCCGGATCTGATACACATCGTTGCTGCCCGTCCGAAGGACATTTTCCACCCTGCCGAGCTCCTGCCCCGCCTCGTCATAGACCGCGAGGCCGATGATGTCGAAGGTGTAGAACTCCCCCTCGGCGAGGGGCGCCGCCTCGCTCCTGTCCACCGTCAGGAGCTTGCCCGTGAGGGCCTGGGCCGCCTCCCGGATCGGATACTCCCGGAACCGCATAAGGACGAGGTTCTTGTGATACTTGACGTTCTCGATGTGGAGGATCTCATCGCCCACCAGCACCTCCTCCATGGTCTCGAACCGCTCCACGAAGTCCGTCAGGGGGATAATACGCAGCTCCCCATGGATGCCGTGGGGGGCGCCCACCTTGCCGATGGTGATGCGGCCCTTAGCCGCGGATGGCGATAATCTTGTCATCTTCCACCAGTACTTCCACGTTCATAAGCTCCCGCATGTCGTCGCCGATGTGAACCTCCACCTGGCGCTCCAGTGTCCCCTGGACGATTTCCGCGCCCAGGACGAGCTTCTCCACCTCTTCCTTCCGGGCAAGGGTCTGCTCCCGATACTGGGCCCGCTTCTCCCGCTCCTGGGCGAAATGCTGGCGAATGGCATTCATGCGCTGCATGTCCATCGGCGTGGGGTTCTGGACTTCATTTTCCTGCAGCACCCGCTTCTCCTGGATGTCAATCTGCTGCATCTCCAGCTCTGCCTGAGAAATGCCCTCCGTCATCTCCTTGAGCATCTTCTCCTTGAGCTTCTCCGTGAGCTTCGCCTTGATGGTGACAGGCATCTTCAGTGAAATCGAATTCATGCTTTTCTCCCTTTTTTAATAGTACAGTAGGAGCGTGTGCCCCTAAGCGAACATGGCAAGTGCAAGGCATACGCTTGCACTCCTTATCTATACGAGAAGCGGCAGTGCTTAGAGCAATGCCGCTTCTTTCAGTTGATCTCAACCGAGACCTTCTTGTTTTCTCGGGTGGCTGCAGCCTTCACGACCGTGCGCAGTGCCTTTGCGATGCGCCCCTGCCGTCCGATGACCTTGCCCATATCATCCTCCGCCACATGGAGGTCCAGGAAGATTTCGCTTCCCTCCTCCCGCTCCTCCACACGAACGAACTCCGGATGATCCACTAAGGATTTGGCGATAACTTCAACAATTTCTTTCATGTCGAGCTACTCCAATCACTTTGCTTTTTTCGCCTCGGCGAACTTCGCCATGACGCCCTGCTTGCTCAGAAGGTTCTTGACCGTATCCGTCGGCTGAGCACCCTTCTTCATCCAGTCGATAGCCTTCTCCTCGTCAATGCTGACGACAGCCGGCTGCTGGGAAGGATCGTAGTTGCCGAGAATCTCGATGAAGCGGCCATCGCGCGGTGCGCGGGAGTCCGCAACGACGATGCGATAGAAGGGGTTCTTCTTCGCGCCCATGCGGTTCAAACGAATCTTTACTGCCATTGATATTCACCACCTTTCGTTGGTTTTTATTTCATGAAGGGCAATTTCGGGAGCCCCATGCCACCTAGATTTCCTAGGCCAGGAAAGCCCTTCTTGCCGCCTTTCATCTTTTTCATCTTCTTCATCATCTTCTGCATTTCCGCAAACTGCTTCAGGAGCTTGTTGACGTCCTGCACCCGGGTGCCAGAGCCCTTTGCTATGCGCTTGCGGCGGCTGCCGTTGATGATGGAGATATCGGCGCGCTCCTTCGGAGTCATGGAGCGGATGATGGCCTCGATCTGGCGCATCTCCTTGCCGTCGAGATCGATGTCCTGCCCTGCCAGCTGCTTCTTGAGCCCGCCCATGCCCGGTATCATGCCGAGGATGGAGTCGAGAGAGCCCAGCTTCTTGATCTGCTGCATCTGGGCCAGGAAATCGTCGAGGGTGAACTCATTTTTGCGAAGTTTCTTCTCCATCTTCTTCGCTTCCTCGAGGTCAAAGGCAGTCTGGGCCTTTTCCACGAGGGAGAGCACATCCCCCATGCCGAGGATGCGGGAGGCCATGCGGTCGGGATGGAAGACCTCCAGGGGCTCGATTTTCTCCCCCATGCCCACGAACTTGATGGGTACGCCCGTGACCGCCTTGACGGAGAGGGCCGCACCGCCTCGTGCGTCGCCGTCCAGCTTCGTCAAGATGACGCCGTCGAGGCCGAGGGCTTCGTTGAAGGCCTGAGCCACATTGACCGACTCCTGGCCCGTCATGGAGTCCACGACGAGGAGGATATCGTGGGGATGAACCGTCCCCTTGATGTCCTTGAGCTCCTGCATGAGCTTTTCGTCAATCTGCAGGCGCCCCGCCGTATCAATGATGACCACGTCGCAGGCGTGAGAGGCGGAGTAGTCGATGGAGTCCCGGGCGATGGCCACCGCGTCCTTCGAATCGTGGACGGAGTAGACCGGTACGGAAATCTGCTTACCCAGCACCTCCAGCTGGGTGATGGCCGCAGGGCGGTACACGTCCGCCGCCACGAGAAGCGGGTGCTTGCCCTGCTTCTTAAGGGCGAGGGCGAGCTTTCCGGCTGACGTGGTCTTGCCAGCGCCCTGGAGTCCCACCATCATGAGGACCGTAGGCGGCTTTGGGCTGATGTTCAGCCGGCTCTGGGTGCCGCCCATGAGGCGGGTGAGCTCCTCATCCACGATCTTGATGACCACCTGGGCAGGGGTCAGGGTATCCAGCACTTCCTGGCCGATGGCCCGCTCCTTGATGGTCTTGACGAAGTCCTTGACCACCTTGAAGTTGACGTCAGCCTCGAGAAGCGCCATGCGCACCTCGCGCATGGCCTCGTTGACATCCTCTTCCGTCAGCTTGCCGTGACCCCGGAGCTTTTTGAACGTGGCCTGCAAACGATCCGATAGGCTCTGAAATATCAAGCTCCTGCCTCCTCTCCAAGTAGTGGTGTGAGTCGGGCGAGAATATCGTCCACCCGCCCGGCGTTCTTTTCCGTCCGAAGCGCCGAAAGCTCCTGGCATATCCGATGAAGCTCTCTTCGCTCCCGCTGATACCTTGCCACAAGCCCCAGCTTTTCCTCATAGCCCACCATGGCCTTCTGGGCCCGATGGATATTATCATGCACCGCCTGCCGGGAAATCCCGAGCTCCCCCGCAATTTCCGAAAGGGAGAGATCCTCAAACAAATGAAGCTGCAAACATTCCTGCTGCTTGTCCGTCAGAAGTGCCCCATAGAAATCAAAGAGCAACGACAGGTAGAGAATCTGATCCATAAGCCATCTCCATCCATCTGGAAATGTGAACAATGGCTATTATAGCGGAGGAAAAAGAAGGTGTCAAGTATTTTTACTTGTCGGCGAAATTTAAGTGTCCTCCCCGCAAAAATACGCTTATTGCATCGTGAAATCAGTCGCCATGCGAGGAAAATCGACGGAAAACCGCTTATTCCTTCTGCCGTTCTGGCCAGCAGTTTGACAGGTACTCGCCTATCTGTTTCTCTGCTCCGTTTGCGGTGGGCTTGTAGTAATGGGCGGTTTCCAGGCCCTGGGGGAGGTAGTTTTGGTGGACGAAGTGGCCGGGGTAGTTGTGAGCGTATTGGTAGGACTTGCCGTGGCCCAGCTTTTCGGCGCCCTTGTAGTGGGAGTCCCTGAGGTGAATGGGGATGGGGCCGATGCGCTTACCTCGGACGTCGGCCAGGGCCGCATCGATGCCCATGTAGGCGGCGTTTGACTTGGGGGCACCGGCCACGTAGGTGACAGCCTCCGCGAGAGGAATCCGCCCCTCTGGCATGCCGATGAACTGGACGGCCTGGGCGGCGGCCATGGCCACCACCAGGGCGTTGGGGTCCGCATTTCCCACGTCCTCGGCGGCGCAGATGACGATGCGGCGGGCGATGAAGACGGGATCCTCGCCGGAGGCGAGCATCCTCGCGAGGTAGTGGAGGGCGGCATCCGGGTCGCTGCCCCGCATGCTTTTTATGAAGGCGGATACGGTGTCGTAGTGGTTATCCCCCTTCTTGTCGTAGCGCTGGACTCGCTCGCCGGCCACCTCCTTCAGGGACTCCAGGGTGATTTGGCCTCCCGTCCGCTCCTCTGGCGGGAGCATGTTGCTGGCGGCCTCCAGGAGATTCAGCGCGATGCGCGCGTCCCCTCCCGCAAGGCCCGCCATGGCGGCGAGGGCCTCTTCGTCGGCGGTGAGGTTCAGCTCCCCCAGCCCTCGTTCCTTGTCCGTCAGAGCGTTTTTCAAGATGTGGACGATTTCCCCATCCGTCAGCTCCGTGAGCCGCACGATGCGGACCCTGGATAGCAGGGCGTGGTTCACCTCGAAGAAGGGATTTTCTGTGGTAGCGCCGATGAGGATGAGGCGGCCGTCCTCCACGTAGGGTAGGAGCGCGTCCTGCTGGCCCTTGTTGAAGCGATGAATCTCGTCGATGAAGATGATAGTGCGCTTCTGGTAGTAGCGGCGGGCCTCGTCGGCACTTTTCACCACATTTCGTATCTCGGCGATGCCGGCGGAGACGGCGTTTATCTTCGTGAACTCGCTGCCGGTGATATGGGCAATCATCTGGGCGAGCGTCGTCTTGCCGGTGCCTGGAGGCCCGTAAAGAATCATGGAGGGGATGGCATCCTGCTCAATCTGCCTGCGCAGGAAGCGGCCGACCCCCACCGCCTCTCGCTGGCCCACGAACTCGTCGAAGGTGCGGGGTCGCATGCGCTCCGCCAGGGGCTCAAAGCGTCGGGAGGCCCCCTCCTGGGCTGCTGCAAAGAGATCCATGGATTCCATCACGATGCACTCCCCGTGGAGCCAAAGCCGCCCCGCCGCAGGGCTCCCTCGCCTGCCTCGTCTCCGTCTGCCGTCAGATACCTCTGGAAGATGCCCTGGGCGATACGCTCGCCCCGGGCGATGTCCACCGGCTCCATCCCCCGGTTCGTCAGGGCAATATAGATATGGCCCTCATTGTCCGGGTTGTTGTAATAGTCCGCGTCCACCACGCCCACGCTGTTCGTGAGCACCAGGTGCCGCTTGACGGCCAGGCTGGAGCGGATGTGGATGCAGAGCACCTCATCAGGCTGCATGTATGCCTTTATCCCCGTTGGTATCAGGGTGGAAGCCCCCGGCGCGATGTTTGCCGCCTCCGCCGCCGCCAGGTCGTAGCCGGCGCTCTGGGCCGTCTTCCGCTGAGGGAGCCCTATGCCCCTCTCCGCGTAGGATGATACGATTTCAAAGCCTCTTGTTTTCAAGATTTCCTCCTAGATGAGAAAAGACGTGCACCTTTTGGCGCACGTCCTGTTTTATGCCTTGGGAGCCTCCGCTGGCTCCTCCTTCTTCGGTGCGGTGAAGATGCCGGAGACGGGATTGGCCGGCGTAATGGTGGAGATGGCATGCTTGTAGACCATCTGCTGCTTCCCCATGGAGTCCAGCACCACCGTGAAGTTATCAAAGCCCCGGACGCTGCCCTTGATTTGGAATCCATTGACCAGATGGATGGTCACCGCCACGTTTTCCTTACGAACCTGATTCAAGAAGCTATCCTGAAGATTGATGCTTTTTATCGGCATGGAAAATCCTCCTTCTCCCTCGAGCCTGCCCTCATTTTTCTACAGGGTACCGCAAAATACGATGCCTTTCAGCGGGGGCAGAAGCCTTAACGTACATGAAACTCTTTCTTATTTCACCTTTTCTTCGAAAAATCCTGCTAATTCTAAGAAAAGAGCCTCAAGAATTTCTGCTTCCGGCCTTCCCTCCACATCAATCCAATGGATGTAGTCCATACGCCGGAACCAGGTGAGCTGGCGCTTGGCAAAGTGGCGGGTGTTCTTCTTCAGAGTATCGATGGCCTCCTCCAGGGTCGCTTCCCCTGCGAGGTAGGCAGCGATTTCCTTGTAGCCGATGCCCTTCATGGCAGGGGCCTCGCGAGGGACGCCAGCGGCAAGAAGCCCCTCCACCTCTCGGATAAGGCCCGCCTCCACCATGGCATCCACCCGGCGGCTGATACGCTCGTAGAGCACCTCCCGTGGCCGAGTGAGGCCCACCACAAAGGCATCGTAGATAAGGCCCCCGCCTGCTGCCCTAGCGCGGGAGATGGACTCACGCCCCTCCTCCGCCACCTCCAGGGCCCGGATGACCCGCACGAGGTTGTTCGGATGAATCTGTGCGGCCGCTTTCGAATCCCGTTCCTGCAAAAGGGCATAGAGATAGCCGCTGCCCCGCTCCTTAGCAATCCTCCGAAGCCTTTCGCGAAAAACACTATCGCGGCCCTGCTCGTTGAATTCATAGCCCTCGAGGAGTGCCTTGAGGTAAAGGCCTGTGCCCCCGGCGATTATGGGAAGCTTGCCACGCTCATTCAGGTCGTGGATAATCGCCCCCGCCTGCTGCTGGAACCGGGTCACGTCATAGGGCTCCACAGGCTCCAGGAGGTCGATGAGGTGGTGGGGGATGCCCCGCCGCTCCTCGGGGGTGGGCTTTGCGGTACCGATATCGAAGCCCCGGTAGACCAGCATGGAGTCCCCGGAGATGATTTCCGTCTGAAGTCTCTCTGCCACATCGAGGGAGAGATCCGTCTTTCCAACCGCTGTCGGCCCCAGAATGACGAGGACTTTATCCCGCGAGCCGCTCTCAGTCATCTACGAGCGTCACCGTCTTGCCGGGGTCAACGATGGTGACTGTGGCCCGGGTCGTGGATTCGGTGATCTTCTTGTAGTGTTTCGGATCCTCGGCGATGATGTCCCAGGTATTGTAGTGGACGGGGATGACGTGCTTCACATTGAGGAGCTGGGCCGCGAGTGCCGCGTCCTCGATGCCCATGGTGTAGTTGTCCCCGATGGGCAGCAGGGCATAGTCGAGGGTGTCCTTCTGGCCGATGAGGCGCATATCGCTGAAGAGGGCCGTGTCGCCTGCGTAGTAGAGGACGAGGCCGCCGATGTAGATGACGAAGCCGCAGGCGATGCCTCCGGCAACGCCCGCGCTATGCTGTGCGAGAGTCATGCGCACCTTGCCGAAGGGAAGCGTCAGGGAGCCGCCGAGATTCAGCGGGTGCTCCGTGAGCCCCTTTGCCCGCTCGTCGCAGAGGGCCAGCACCTCCGGCGTGGAGACGATGGCAGCACCTGTGCGCTCCGCGATTTCCGGCGCGTCCCCCAGATGGTCGCTGTGAGCGTGGGTCACGAGGATGTAGTCGCACTCCACCTCCGACGCGCTGATGGTCGCCGCGGGATTGCCTGTGAGGAAGGGATCGACCAGCACCTTATGGGCTCCATCGTCGAGCAAAAAGCAGGAATGACCGTAATACGTATACTTTAGCATACAAATAGCACCTCCTGTTGTGGTTGCCCCGTAGGGTCTTGCATGGTATCCTTAGATAAATAGACTTTCCGACAAATAGCTCTGTCGCTATCGGTCGCCGTTCCTAACAAAAATCAACCAAGCAGTCATCGCCTGCGGCTCGACTTCTTGTGATTTTCATGATGAGAAAAATAACTACGATAGTAGTATACCATAGCATTCTAGGGAAATCGAGGGGAATATCATGGATAGCAGCATAACCTTGCCCTTTATACAAGCCGTGAAGCCAAGCGCAAGACTGGCGCAGCCCTGCCTTATCGTCACGGGAGGCCGGGCGCCGGCACCCCACTGGCTCCAGCAGGTGGCGAAGGGGAAGACCCTCTGGACTGCGGACCACGGCCTCGACGCCTGCCGCGCCGCCCAGCTCCTGCCGGAAAGACTCATCGGCGATCTCGACAGCCTGAGCCTCTCCTCCCTCGCCTGGGCGGAGGCCCAGGGCATCCCCATCGAGAAATTTCCCACGGAAAAGGATGACACGGATACCCAGCTGGCCCTCCGAAAGGCGGAGGAGGCAGGCTACACCACCATCTACCTCTCCGGTGCCTTCGGCAACCGGACGGATCACGCCATGAGCACCCTCCTCACCGCCGCCGCCTCGGAGACGGAGGTCATCCTGGCCGACGACAGGGAGGCCCTCTTCTTTCTCTCGGGGGGTGAATCCCTCGACCTGGAATTTGACCGATCCCCAAAGGCCCTATCGCTCCTCCCCCTATTCGGGGATGCGGAGGGAGTCACCATGACGGGGGTTCACTGGCCCCTCTCCGGGACGTACCTCTCTGAGAAGTGCCCCACTGCCGTCAGCAACCGGCTGGAGGAGGGAGAAACCCGCTGCACCGTCTCCATGGAAAAGGGGAAGCTGGGGGTCTACATCTGCCTCTTTGAGTAACGGCGCTGGCGGAGGGCCTCGTAGAGGAGAACGGCCGCCGACGCCGCCACGTTGAGGGACTCGGGGCTCCCCGTCTCCCGCTCCGCCATGGGGATATAGACCTTCTCCGAGGCCTCTAGAAGCTCCTCTGACACCCCATTTCCCTCGTTGCCAAATACCATAAGGGAGGGCCGGGTGAAATCTTCATCAAACACCAGCTGCGCCGTCGGGTCCAGGGCCGTGGCCAGGAGTCGAAGCCCCCTCGCACGGGCAAAGCCTCGCACCTCCTCCACCGTGAGATTCCGGCAGAGGGGCAGGTGGAAAAGTGAGCCCATAGCGCTTCGCACCGCCTTGTCCCCGAAGGGGTCGGCACTGCCCCGGGTCAGCAGCACGCCGTCTGCCCCTGCTGCGTCCGCCGTGCGGAGAATCGCCCCCACATTTCCCGGCTCCTGGAGCCCGTCGAGGAGCACATAGATGGGATTATCTGTCGGAGGCAGCTCCGAGAGAGCGAAGCGCCGCTCCTCCACCACGAGAAGGATTCCCTGGGGCGTTTCCGTCGCCGCCGCCTTCCTCAGGAGCCGCTCCTCCACCTCATAGAGCTTTGTGTGCTCCGAAAGCCGCGCGAGGAGCCGTGCCCCCCGCTCCCTTTCCCGAAAGGCCGGCGTCACGAGGCCATAGGAGATAGCCCAGTCCGACTCCGCCGCCATCTCCGCGAGGCGCAGCCCCTCCACAAGGAATAGGCCTGCCGCCTCTCTTTTTTTTCGCCGCAGAAGGGACTGGGCCAGCTTTATCCTCTTATTCTCCGCGCTTTCAATTCGCTCCATATTTCCCCCGGATAAAAGAAAATCCGATAAGAGCAAGCTCTTATCGGATATGACTTTGTCGATTACTGGTTTTCCTTCGCGACGGCGACGAGGCCGGCGAAAGCCTTTGCATCCGCAATGGCGAGATCTGCCAGCATCTTGCGGTTCACCTCGACGCCTGCCTTCGTGAGGCCGGCAATGAGGCGGCTGTAGGAAATGCCGTTTGCCCGGGCTGCCGCATTGATACGGGCAATCCAGAGGCGACGGAAGGTGCCCTTCTTCGCACGACGGTCACGACGCGCATAGTAGAGCGCCTTCATGACGGTCTCGTTTGCTTTCTTGAACTGCTTGCTCTTGGAGCCCTTGTAGCCCTTTGCGAGCTTCAGGATCTTCTTATGACGCCTATGTGCTGTCACGCCGATTTTGACTCTTGGCATGGTGATATCCTCCTAGTATTCTACGATTAGCCGTTGGGAAGCATGCGCTTCACGCGACCGAAATCCGACTCGGCAACGAGTGCAGCCTTACGAAGGTTGCGCTTGCGCTTCGGGGACTTCTTCTCGAGGATGTGGCTCTTGAAAGCCTTGTTGCGCTTGAACTCACCGCTACCCGTCACGCTGAAACGCTTTGCGGCAGCCCTTCTCGTCTTAATCTTCGGCATTGTTATTTCCTCCCTCAGTTTCGGGTTTTGCCTGCTTTTTCGGCTTCGACGACTTCTGCACCTTCGGTGCAACGATCATCGTCATGTTCCTTCCCTCAAGCTTTGCATTGCGCTCGATGGAGACCGTGTCTCCGAGACGCTCCGCCACACGGCCCAGGACCTCCCGGCCCAGCTCCGGATGGGACAGTTCACGGCCACGGAACATGATGGTGACCTTGACCTTGTTGCCCTCCTCCACGAAGCGGATTGCATTCTTCAGCTTGACATTGAAATCGTGCTCTTCGATATGCGGACGCAGCTTGACCTCCTTGATGGAGACAATCTTCTGCTTCTTCTTCGCTTCCTTCTCTCGCTTCTGCTGCTCATAGCGGTACTTGCCGAAGTCCATGATGCGGCAGACGGGCGGGCGCGCCTTCGGGGCGACCTCCACAAGGTCCAGGTGCTGCTCCTCCGCCATGCGGAGTGCCTCCCGGGTCGGCATGATGCCAAGCTGCTCGCCCTCAGCGCTGGTCACGCGGACCTCGCGGATGCGGATTTGCTCGTTGATGCGTAACGATTCCCTGCTAATAGTGAACACACCTCCTATTTGTAAGATGCCACCAAAAAAGGCGGCATAAAGCCACCTTGATAATCCAAGCATATTGCTGAAAACCCGACTGACTGCGCCAGCAGGTGAGAAGCGGTGGCTTCTGCTTTTGTGAGACGCGCTCACATACAGCAGATACTATACCACGATGCCACCAGGCTTGTCAATGTTTTTTTGAAATCATATGTCCTATTCCTACAGTAATTCTGCAATATTTATTGCTTAAAGAAATCCCAAAAGCGGCCTACAACATACGTCTCCCATTGTGAAAGAAAAGCCCCCGCAGGTGCGGAGGCTTTTCTTACTGCAGGAGTGAGAGCACTGCGCTGCGGTTGTGATTATTCATCTTTGTGGCGTAGAGGGCCAGCTGCTGCTGGACGTCGGCATTCTTGAACTGGGTCGCCGCCTTTGCCATGTCCGTGCTGTCCATGGTCTGGGCCTGGCCCGTGAGCCCCTCCTGCTGGATCATGTAGTTGTCCGCCCGATAGGAGAGAGCCTGCTGCTGGGCACCGAGGGTCGTGGCCTGGTCGAGGGCTGTATTCAGCGCCTTGTCCACCATATCGAGGGACTTGGAGATGCCACTGGGGCTGGAGAAATCCAGCTTCGAGGCACCGTTCTCGTCCGTGAGACCCAGACTCTGGGCACTCATGGACTGGATGCCCACATTCTGATAACTATCGGAGCCCGCCACCACGGCGTTCTTGCCGCTCTGGAGGAGCTGCATGCCATTGTAGGTGGTGGAAGCCGCCGTATCGTCGATGGAGGCGATGGTCTGCTCTGCCGTCTTCCGCAGCGTCCTGAGGTCGCTGTCGCTATTGGTGCTGTTGGCTGCATTCAGTAGCGTCTCACGAAGGGAGGAGAGGTTCGACACCACGTTCTCCGTGCCGCCTGCCGCCGTTGCCAGCATGGCATTGGAGTTCTGTGTATTCTGATACGACTGCTCGACGCTGCCGATATTGCCATAGGTGCGCTGGATGATGGCATAGGCCGCCGCATTATTGGCGGCACTGGAGTTGCGCACGCCCGTCGAGAGCTGGTTCAGCGCATGGTTTCTCGTCTTGCCTGCGCGGTTTATAGAGTTCAGGCTCTGAAGTGTATTTGTGTTGTCAACACGCATTTGGAGCACTCCTTCCGATAAAACATCCCTGTTAATCCTTACATCTGTACGGCTATATTATAGCAAAAAACGTCCCCCATTGCAAGAAAAATATAGCTGGACACGCACTGTGTCCAGCTATTTCCAGCCGAAGGATTCAGATTTCTTTCCGCCAAAGCCCGTGGAGGTTGCAATAGGCACTGACGGCAACGGGAGTTTCGCCGGCAGCAAGGGAGAATACGGCCTTAGGCACCTCGCCGGGCTGCAGGTAGCGAATCTGCGAGCCGTCCTGGGTCTCCAGGTGAATCCACTCGATATAGTGCTCCGCCACCATGGGGTGCTCTGACGACCCCACCGTCACCTGCACTGCATTTCCGGCGAGGACAACCTCCGGGATGTGCTTTTCGTGGGCCGCCTCCATCGAATTCGGCAGGAGCTCCGTCATGGGCTTGCCGCAGCAAAACATTTTCACCCCGGTATCGATGACCATCTCCACCAGATTCCCGCAATGCTTGCAATAATAGAAACGCTTCGCCATGGCAATCCCTCCTGGATATACACTGAAAGGCCCCTGTGTCAAAAGGCTCCCCTATACGAATGACAGAGGAGCCCACGAGCTATTCCTTTTTCTTTGCGGCCTCTTCCTCGCCCCAGATGCCCTTCATGAGAGAACGATACTTCTCGTTGAGGAAGTTAATGAGGATATCGAACATACCATAAATCTCATCGCCGAGAGAGTCGAAGTTATCCCCCGTCTTGATGATGCAGGCGTCGAGAATCAGAGAACCCTCGCCGTCGATGTAGAGCTTGAAGGGCTTGAAGGTCAGGTTCTGCTCATTGGCCAGACGGAGGAGCGCCAGCTCATTCTCCGCCGTACGGGCGCCCGGGGAGACCTGGACGCGAATCATGACGAAGACACTGTTGTCCAGAAGGACGATGGTGGGGAGCTGCTGTCCCTCCACCAGCACATGGGAGCGGAACACCACCGTGCCCTGCTGGTCCCCTTCGATTTCCTGCACCTGGAAGGCCTGCAGGTTCTTCTCCTTGAGATAGTTCTGAAATACTTCTGCCTTTGCGTTCATAAACGACTTCCTTTCCCATTCGTTAGGTTTTTCGATTACGCGTCAAAAGAAGGATTTAACCCTATAACTCCATCACTTCGCCAAAGCCGAAAAAAATCCTTCTTTCCTGCAATCTTTATTTTCCTTCCGGAAAGGAGTCCTCTGCGAGACAAGAGCCGCTCGCCCTCAAAGCACCTCATCCATGGACAGCCTCGTAAGCTCTATGGCCTCCGAGAGCTCCTCCCGGGTGATATTGAGGGGCGGGTTGAAGTAGAGCACGTCGCCCAAGGGGCGCAGCAGAAGGCCGTGGGAAAGGGCCCTCTTGTAGATGGCGTAGCCCGTGCGCTTCTTAGCCTCCAGCGGCTTTTTCGCAGCCCGGTCTTCCACCAGCTCGATGGCGTGGATGAGACCGATGTGGCGAATCTCCCCCACATTCGGGTGGCTTCCCACCGCCTCCTGGAGGGCTCTTGTAAGCCACTTGGCCGTCTCGGCCGATCGCTCCAGGATGTGCCCCTCCGCGAGGATGTCCTGCACGGCGAGAGCTGCGACGCAGCCCAGGGGATTGCCTGCAAAGGTGTGGCTGTGGAGGAAAGCCCGTCCCTCCCCGTAGTCCGCATAGAAGGCATCGTAAATCTTCTGGGACACGCAGGTGACGGACATGGGGAGATAGCCCCCCGTGAGCCCCTTCGATAGGGTCATCACATCGGGAGAGACCCCGGCGAGATCTGCCGCGAACATCCTGCCCGTCCGGCCGAAGCCCGTGGCGATCTCATCGAAGATGAGAAGCACGTCGTATGCGTCGCAAAGGGATCGAAGCTTCTTCAGGTACTTCGGCGGGTAGATGCGCATGCCGGCGCTGCCCTGGAGTACCGGCTCCACAATCATGGCTGCCGTCTCCTTTGCATGAACCGCAAATGCCTTTTCCGCATGCTCGAAGCACTCGCAGTCGCAAGCCTCGCGATTTTTCCCATAGGGGCAGCGATAGCAGTCTGGCGCCTCGATGTGGATGTTGTCCATCATCATGGGCTGGTACATCTTCGCGAAGAGATCCATGCTCCCGACGGACAGCGCCCCAATGGTCTCCCCGTGATACCCCTCCGAAAGGCACATGAACCGGGTCTTTTCCGGCTTTCCCGTCTGATGATAATACTGGAAGCACATCTTGAGGGCTGCCTCCACGGCGGAAGAGCCATTGTCGTTGAAGTGGAACTTCTCGATGCGCTCCGGTGTGATGGCCGCCAGCCGTTCGGCGAGCTCGATGGCCGGCCGGTGGGAGAAATTGGCAAATATCACATGCTCCAGACTGTCCAGCTGAGCCTTGATGCGCTCGTTGATTTTCGGATTGCAATGGCCGAGAAGATTCGCCCACCAGGAGCTTACGATGTCCAGGTATTTCTTCCCGTGGATGTCGTAGAGCCAGGCGCCTTTTGCGTGGTCCACCACGATAGGCGGCAGCGTCTCGTAGTCCTTCATCTGGGAGCAGGGATGCCAGATGAAGGCAAGATCCCTCTCCTCCAGTGTCTTTTCCATCCTGTCCTCCTTAGGCGTAAAGGGAAGCCAGCACCCCGGCCTCCATCGAAAGCTCCTCGTCCCCCTGCCCTACAAGGGCGACGACGGGGATGCCTGTCATCTCCTCAATCATCCTCCTATTATCCTCCTCCATGGCGCCTCCCGTCCAATGGTTCAAAATGACGCCACGCACAGGGATATGGCGGAGACTCAGATGTTCGATGGTTAGCACCGTGGCATTTATCGTGCCGAGACCCGCGTCTGCCACGATGAGTGCCGGAAGGCCAAGCCGCGCCACCAGGTCATCCAGTACCAGGTGCTCCCCATCCTCCCAGCGGAGGGGGCAGATGATGCCGCCGCTCCCTTCCACCGTGAGGTAGCCATACTTCTCCTTGGCCCGCCGGTAGTCCGCCTGCACCTGGGAAAACTCGATGGGCCGGCCCGTATGCCGGGCGGCGAGATGAGGCGACACCGCCTCCTCGTAGATGTAGGAGACGAGATTTTCCACGCTCTCGCCGATATTTGCCACCCGATTCACATGGAGGGCATCGCCCGGGAGAAGTGTGCCATCTGCGGCTCGCTCCGCCCCCGACAGGGCCGCCTTGTAGTAGCCTGCATTCATGCCCGCGCCCCGAAGTCGCTTGACGATGAGCCCCGTCACAAAGGTCTTTCCAACATCCGTGCCCGTGCCTGTGATGAAAAGTGCTTTTCCCATGAATCATGCCTCCCTTGCAAGAGCTGCCTTCGGTACGCCGAGCCAGAAGCCTGCCGTCACGAAGCGGCGGGCAAGGCCAGCAGCTGCGAGGCAAAGAAGGAAGTCCGGTCCCACCTGCAGGATGCCGCAGTAGAAAATGACCCACCAGACGGAGACAGGCGCCGCGATGACGAAATTCGACACCACGTAGAACCAGACGAGGCCGAAGAGATAGACGATGGCCATGCCGATGACATTGACGCCGAGGATCCGCACGAGGGTCGCCTTCTTCACCATACGGGAGAGCCGACCGCAGACGTAGGCCTGGACGATGAAGCCCAGGAGATAGCCAAACGTGGGCTGCAGGATGTAGCCGGGGCCGCCGCCCGAGGCAAATACAGGGATGCCCACGAGGCCCATGAGCACATAGGCGCCGACAGACAGTGCCCCGAGCCGCGCCCCCAGCACGAGACCCGCGAGAAGCGTGAACAGAAACTGCAGGGTGTAGACATCATTGCCGATGGGGATGCGGATAAAGGTCCCCGCCGTGATGAGCGCGATGAACATGGCGCAGAGCACCAGCTCCCGGATTTCCATTTTCTTTTTCATGAAATTCCCTCCTACACATAAACACTTCTCTAAGGATACGCGTCTTTCGCCATATTGTCAACTTATGCTTTTTTATTTGTTAACAATACTCCTTCCAATTGAGGAATAAAAAAGCTGCTCCGAGAAAATCTCGAAGCAGCTCTGCCGACTTCCTTTTTAGCGTGTGCTCACGCCTCTGCCTTTGTCTTTTCCGCCTCTGCCTTCTTTGCCGCCATGCGGGCCAGGAAGCGGGCCTTGAGCTCCATCTTGTGCTCCATGTCGTGGACGAGCTTCTTTGCCGCCGCCACGTCCGCCTCGTCCGGGTGGGTGGAGGCCAAGCGCCAGCGCTCCTCCCCCTTGGCGCCGCCGTGGGGGTCATTGGGATCCTGGAGCTCCCGGCGCTTTTTCATGGCCGGATTGATCTTCCCCCGGCAACCGAAGGTGCCGAGTACCTCATTGCCATCGCCTAGCATGTAGCCGGCCCGGGCAAAGGAGGTCACCGCATGCTCTGACTCCGGCCCCGTGCCATGGGTCTGGAAGAAGACCACCTTTGTGCCGTGAATTTTCGGAAGATACTCCGCCATCAAGGGATCCGGCTGGCCCCGGCGGATCCACCAGCCCGTGGCCACCACGTCATAGCCCGATACATCCTCCGGCGCGTCCTGCACCCGAAAGAGATCCGCCCCCGCCTCCTCTGCGATTGCCTCCGCGATTTTCTTCGTATTGCCCGTCACCGACGAATAAATGACCGCCCACTTTGCCATACTATCTTCCTTTCCTTCGCGCATAAAATACACCACGCTCCCATTGTACCACAATGCCTTGTATTTCCTTTTTTCGAATGTTACAATACAGGAAAATACTCAAATTCCCATGTTTTTCTGAATTTACAAGAAAGGAGATTTCGCCATGGGCGAACTTGTCGCTTCCCCTGCTTCCCTCTTTGCGCTGCTTGCACTCCTTCTTATTATCATCGTATTTCTCCGCATCAAACGCATCAAGCTGGACACCCGCACCCTCATCTACATCGCCCTCATGATTGCCCTGACGGCGGTGCTCCATACCATCCGGCTCTTCCACATGCCCCAGGGCGGCAGCGTCACCCCTGGTGCCATGGTGCCGCTCCTTTTGCTCTCCTATCGCTTTGGCCCCGGGGTCGGCGCCTTCGGCGGCTTCCTCTACGGCTGCCTCAATATACTTCAGGACCCCTTCATCGTCCATCCCGTCCAGGTACTCTTTGACTATCCGCTCCCCTATATGGCTATGGGTCTCGCGGGGCTATTCCCCGCCCATCGGTACGGGGCCACGCTCCTGGCCTTTTTCGGCCGCTTCCTCTGCCATACGATATCGGGTGTCGTCTTCTTCGCCTCCTATGCGCCGGAGGGCATGAGCCCCCTCGCCTACTCCATCGGCTTCAACGCCACCTACCTCATCCCGGAGTTCCTCATCTGCTGCCTCATATTGAAGGTGCTTCCCGTCAGCCGCCTCCTGGAGGCCATGCAGGGCCGCCACTAAAACAGGATTGGAGATTTTATGACAAAGCCTTTATCGCCCCTCGCGAAAAAATGCGCCCCCTACCTCTTCTCTACGGGCCATTTCCTCAATGACTTCTACGGCAACTTCCTTCCCATACTCCTGCCCATCATCATGCCAAAGCTTGGCCTCTCTCTGACGCTGAGCGGTCTCCTCGTCATGGTCATGAGCCTTACCAGCAACCTCCTGCAGCCTGCCATCGGCTATCTCATGGACCATCGGAACATCGCAAGGCTTCTCGTGCCCGTCATCCCCTTCGGAGCGCTCTGCATCACCGCCATCGGCTTCGTGGAGTCGAAGGCCATGCTCTTCCTCCTCATCGCCCTCACCGGCCTCTCCATCTCCGCCTACCATCCCCTGGGATCTACCTTCACCGTGCGGCTGGCAGATAAGAGGCACCAGGGAAGTGCCGCCTCCTACTTCATTGCGGGTGGAAATCTCGGCTTTGCCATCTCCCCGATTCTCCTCGTCTTCTTCCTCAGTGCCTTCTCCCTGACAGCTCTGCCCTGGCTCACCATCCCTGCCTTTCTCTTCGCGGCGGTCTGCGCCGTCCTTCACCTCTCCAGACTCTCCACCTGCACAGAGGCAACGGCGCCGGTGCGCTTCCGCTCCCTCTTTCGCAATAGGTCCATTCTGCTGCTGAATCTTTCCATGGGCCTTCGCTGCGTGACCCATGTGTCCCTCTCCACCTTTTTGCCGCTGCTTCTGGTGGAGGCGGGCTACTCCTCCATCGCCTCCGGCTCCATGCTGACCCTCTTTCTCGTGGGCTGCACCGCAGGCGGCCTAGTGGGCGGATATCTGGGGGACCGGGTGGCCCATAAGAAAATCATCGCCTATTCTCTGTTCCTCGCCATATTCCCCACCCTCTACTTCTACCAGCACGCCAGCACGGATCCCCTCTCCTGCCTGGCGCTCTTCCTGGCCGGAGCCCTGGTACTGGCGCCCCAGCCCAGCTCCCTCGTCTGGGCCCAGAAGGCGCTCCCTGGCGGCGAGGCCATGGCCGGCGGCATGATGATGGGCTTCTCCTTCGGCCTGGGAAGCCTGGGCAACGCCCTCGTAGCCGCCGCCGGCGACCACATCGGCCTCCCCACCGCCCTGCTGCTAGGTGCTCTGACCCTTCCGCTGGCGGGAGTCGCCGCAATCCTCACGCCATTTCCGACAGAGAAAAAATAAAAGCCCATTTGTAGTGCTACTGGGCAATGCTAGTGCATACCGTCCGACTACATCCTACCGGCGGATATGGATTTCCCACAAAGCACGATAATGGCATATTCCAAAAGCTCTACGCCTGCGGCACCGGATTTCAGCTTGTAGTCCGCATCGATGAGGAGGAGCATCGCCTGCTTCAGCGTCGCCTCCTCGAAGCGCATGGCGCTCTTCCCCAGCCGCTCTGCGATGAAGGGGTTGAGATCCAGTGGCTTTGCGAGTGCTTTCCCCCGCACCCCCTGCTTCTGGAGGAGCACCGCCTGCCAGAGCTGACGCACGTGACGCACCAATGTGGCCAGGATGACGGTGAAGTAGATGCCATCCGCAAGCTCTCGCCGAAGTATCGTCAGGGCCGTCCTCGCGTCCCGCTCGCTTATGGCATCATTCAGGGCGAAGACAGACACTTCCGGCAGGGAGGAAAAGACCGTCTGGAGCTCCTCCCTCGATATGCGGGACGAGGTCGAGTAAAGGGCCAGCTTGTCAAACTCCTTATCGAGAAACTCCAGGGATATCTCCTTCATCATGCTGACGGCGGTGCCGAAATAGACCCTAGCCTCGGGATCCATGGTCTTTCCCAGCTCCTTGAGCTTCCCCTGGAGCCAGTCCCCGATGTTCCAGGCCCGCACCGGCTCCGCCTCCAGCACAAGACCCGCCTTTGACACAGCCTTGTAGAGCTTTTTCCTTTTGTCGGGCTTTTCCTTCATCTGGAAGATGAGGTAGGATCCCTCCGGCATGGCGGAAAAGGCTGCGATGAGACTCTCCAGGCTCTTGTCCTTCTTCTTCGGCTCCTCCGTCTCCTGCTTTTTCGTCTCCCGAAAGAGGCTTCCCGAAGCGAGGACGATGTTCACCGGGGAAAAGAGAGAGGAGGCCGCGAGGGCATCCTGTATCTCCTGGGGCGTAGCCGCAGGACTGAGATGCGTCACTGCGTCCTGCTCCGGCAGCCCCTCCGGCAGCATCCGGGCGAGGAGCGCCCTGCGTGCCCTGTCGATAAAGTAGCTCTCCTCCCCCGCCAGGAGCACCACCCGTGGTGGCTCGCCTGGGGCTAGAGAGCGTATAAACTCCGGATACGTCACGTTTTCCCTCCTCTCGTGCTTATCAAAAAAGCCTCGGACGTATCCGAGGCGTATGCTTTCTTGGAGGCGACACCCAGAATCGAACTGGGGATAAAGGTTTTGCAGACCTCGGC
>CAMCBT010000025.1 GCA_945873115.1 uncultured Mitsuokella sp. | reverse complement strand
TACGGCTATGAATTTTTAGGTATTTGCTGTGTATGCCTTGACAGGGGCTGATCAATAGATCCCGACTTCACCCATCCACATCTATGAAATCACATTTCAAAAAGGAGGATTTTCCATGAAAGTCGTCATTTCCATCGATTCCTTCAAAGGCTCACTTTCCTCTCTTGAAGCCGGAGAGACGGTAAAGGATGCGATCCTTGCAAAAAGGCCAAATGATGAGATCACCGTCTTTCCCCTTGCAGATGGAGGCGAAGGCACAGTCGAGGCACTTGCCGCCGGTCTGGATGGCTCTATCGAGCACCTAACCGTTACCGGCCCTCTGGGCGATCCCGTTCCAAGCCGTTACGGCTATATCCCGATGGAAAATACTGCCGTTATCGAAATGGCTGATGCCGCAGGCCTTCCCATGGTACCTGCCGAAAAACGCAATCCTCTGCACACCACTACATACGGCCTTGGAGAGCTTATACTGGCAGCTCTGGATAAGGGGTGCAGGAAATTTATCATCGGAATAGGCGGCAGTGCCACAAACGACTGCGGCCTCGGGATGCTCACTGCTTTAGGAATACGTTTCCTTCAGGCCAATGGCACCCCAGCCGGCATTACCGGAGAAGCTTTATCCGAAGTGTCATCCATAGACATCACGGGACTTGACCCAAGAGTGAAAGCGGCGGAATTCTCCATAGCCTGCGATGTTACGAACCCCCTCTGCGGGAAAAACGGTTGCTCGGTCATCTACGGCCCCCAGAAAGGCGCCACTCCCGAAATCGTCACTCGTATGGATACAGACATCCATCACTTCGCCATCCTCGCGGAATCCGCCATGGGCAAAAAAGCCTCAAATCTTCCCGGAGCCGGAGCAGCCGGCGGTCTCGGCTTTGCCTTTTGCACCTTCTTAGGCGGGCGACTCATTCCCGGATCCGACCTGATACTTTCCTCTATCCCAGGCCTGCGGGAAGCCCTCGCCGGCTGCGACCTCTTCTTTACCGGCGAAGGACGTATGGATGCACAGAGTGCCATGGGCAAAGGCCCCGTTGCAATCGCCGCACTGGCCAAGAGCCTCTCCCCTCACTGTCGCACGATTGCTCTCTGTGGCGGCTCTCTGCCTGGTGCCGAGGCAGTCAACGAAAAAGGCATCGATGCCTTTTTCCCCATACCTGCCGGGCCCACAAGCCTCGAGGATGCTATGCAGCCCGAAGCTACCCGCAAAAACCTGACCCGAACTGTCCAGCAGATATTAGGTTTGTTACGAGAATAATCTCATGAAAAAGCGAGGATTTCACCCAAAAGCGGAGTCCTCGCTTTTTTACCAGTCCTTATGCCGATACTATGCCTATGATCCATGGGCTTTCCATCGGGGCTGGAGGCCCTTGATGTGGAAATAGGCGCAGATGAGGCCGATGGTGTCGAAGCCGATGAGGTTGACATTCGTGAAGACGGCCACCAGGAAGCCCAGGAAGAAGTAGGGCATGAGGCTCTTGGCGTTCATGGCGAACTTATCGGCGGCATGCTGGAAGAAGACGGTGATGGTGCGGACGAAGATGGTGAGCGCCTTTGCCGCTGCCAAAAGCCGACGGCGAGGATGGCCGCGCTCACGAGAAGCCCCAGGAAGATGGGCTTTATGGGGGCGGAGAGGAAGGCCGCGAGAATCGCGATGGAGGTGGAGGCCACCATGGAGGCAAGCGCAAAGCGAGACGACACTGCCTTCGCCCGCCATACGGCGATGGTGAGCGGCAGGAAGATGCCGCCGCCCCGGAGGGCCATGGAGAGATACGACCAGAAGAGCACCTGCGTGCCCTCCGCCAGAAGGGCGATGCCCGAGGCGAGCGCGATGGCGAGGAGCACCGCCAGCCGCATGATGCGAAGCTGGCTATAGGAATTCTTCACCTCCCAGAGGCGGAAGATGAGGTCCCGCGAGACCATGGCGCCGATGCCGAGGGACAGCCCCGCCACGGAGCCGATGAGGGAGAGGAGGATGCCCCCCATGGCGATGCCTCCAAGCACCGCCCCCTGATGGCTCAGCAGAAAGGCAGGAAGCGCAAGAATCGCCGGGGTCTCCGGACTCACCACGTGCATGTACATGCCGATGAGGGCGCAGGGGAGCCCGATGGGCAGCGTGATGAGGGCCGCTGTAAAGGCCCCCACCGCCGCCGTCCGGGGCGTTGCCGACGAGAAAATCGCCTGGATATACGTCTGGGTGCAGACCATCCCCACCACCATGGAGAGGAGGTTCGACAGGGCGCTGCCCGCCCCACCGTGGAGGAGGCTGAAAAAGCCCCCCGCCGAAAGCATATCAAAGGCCGCCGGGTCAAAGAGCACCGTCCGGGCCGCCGAGAGCCCCGCCAGCACCAGCGTCACCCAGATGACCACCATCTTGAGGATGCCCCCGATGCCGGCGCTCTTCATGCCGCCGAAGAAGGCATAGAGCACCACAAAGGCGAAGAGGGCCGCCGTGGCTGGAAGGGGCCCCACCCGGAGGAGTGCCGCCAGAATGAAGATGCCCGGCAGGCAGCTGGCCACGGAGCTGAAGAGGATGCCGAAGGAGGACACCAGCCCGGCAAAGGTCTCCGCCTCCTTCCCATAGTTCTCCGCGAGAAACTGGGGGATGGTCTCAAGGGCGGTGCTCCGCAGCGGCCTGGCATAGAATATTCCCATGATGATGAGTGCCACCCCCGCCCCGATGGTGAACCACCAGGCCGACAGCCCCACCGTGGCCGCCATATGGGCCGTGCCCACCGTGGCGCCGCCCCCCACGCAGGTGCCGGCGAAGCTCCCCGCCACGAGGGGCACCCCGGCCGAGCGCCCCCCGACGCTGAAGCCCTCCGCCGAATGCACCTGCCTCGCCGAATAAATCCCCGCCCCCGAGACACCCGCGATAGTCAGGAGCATCACGAGAAGCTGTACAGAAGAAACCTCCATAAATCCACCTCAAAGAAAAAAGCCCCACTCCCAACCGGGTGCAGGGCCACACTGCCTAATCGTGTCACTGCTCGTACATGGTGTAATTCCGAACATTTTCATCAAACAAGCTCTGTTGGAAACGCTTTGTCTGATATCCGTCCTGTGAAATTGTTATCCAGTAAGAGCTTCCAGATTCCGGAAGTGTATATTTATAGTTTCCACTCGCATCTGTATAAATAGTCTGTACTCCATTCTGTCCGCCATTCAGTTCAAACTCAAGTTTGACCCATTCCATCGGATTTCCATTAGGGTCAGTAACTTTTCCCGAAATATAGTCATGGTGCATTGTCCGATTTTCAATTCTTTCACCATCCGGTTGTGTATATATTTTGTAGGCAATTCTACGCCAATCCGTACCCGTAAACTCTATCGTTCCATACTCTGCACTGTATTTCCCCGGAACCGGTACTGTCATGGCATAATTACCGGACGCATTTGTGGTCGTACGATAGGCGCCACCCTTATCGAGGGAATAGGTCACCGTAATGCCGGAAATCGGTTTGTTATCGTTATCCACAACCTTACCAACAACCTTGCTATATCCGGCTACAGACGAGGAGCCGCCGCCTAAAAGCGCTCCAACCACGCCACCGAGCCAGCTGGCATGGGCGGTCGGGGCCAGGGGGACCGCCAGGAACGCCCCCAGCAGGCAAAGGAGCGCCAGCACCCTTGCGATTCCATGCTTCCTGTTTCTCATACGCCTTCCTCCTTGTTCTCTCTCCGTTACGCATCATTGCACAATTCCGGGTTTACACATAAATCTTAATACAATCTTATTTTATCATTTTTCGATATTTTTTTCAAGGAACTTCTGCTATTCCTGCGATTTGCAGAACAGAATAAGAAAGATGTTATTAAGAAAATCCATAGATTTCCGATAATCCATATAAGGAACAAAAAGGAGGATGAACGATGGACTTGCAGAGGATTCAAGGGAATTCTGCTCCTTCGGGGGCGGCGGACGCGAGGAAGGAGGCCCATAGAGCGGCTGGTGAGGCGTTTTCGGATATTCTCGCGGAGATCCGGGAGGACTGGCGGCGACTGGCGGCGGGGGTCGCCGGGACGAGCCGGGAGCCGCTGGCGCCCTCGAATATGCTGGAGAAAATCCGGGAGAACAAGGCGCAGGCTGCCGAGAAGGCGAAGGAGGCCGCCTCCATCGAGGTGGTGCGGCGTCTGCTGCCGGATGGCACCGTCCGCATCTCGAAGTACGAGGGCGGCAGGCTCGCCAAGGTCCGCTACAGCACGCCGGACAAAATCGCCGTCCCGGACTACCGGGATCCCAGCTGGCACGAAAGTGCCGAGAACCCCAAGGCCAGCACCAACAAGAAGATGAAGCTGGTGCCCCATCGGAGCATATTGGACGGGCTGTTTTCCTGACAGCCCTCCATTCCTCCTCTACAATGTCTTTATCCGGTGGTATACTCGTATTATCGAAGCTCTGTAGGGTGAACCGTCCCGGCAATTCGTGCCGTTGGATAGCTTTCGCCTCGTTCAGAGCTTTTCTTTATGCCGGTATCGGCCATCCTACTATTGACTCCCGGCTGCTTTCGCGCTATACTAGTAAATGTAATAAAATTATCTACATTTGAAAGGATGGATTCGCATGACAAAGGACGAAATTCTCGCAAAGGTCAAGGCTGTGGCGGAGGCTCCCAGCTGCTATGGGGGACTGAAGGACGTCATCAAGAGCTACTGCGACGCGGTGGGCACAGCAGGCGAGAAAGCGGCGGCGGAGAAGCTCATCGCGGCCCTCGAGGAGTGCGTGGAACCCATCGATGCCACCATCGGCTTTTTGAAGTCCGATAAGGGCAAGGAAATCCTCGGGGCCGATAGGGCAGCCATGGTACTGAAGACGGCAGAGGCGGCAAAGGCCCAGGGCGAGAAGATCTGCCCCTGCCCCGCCTGCCAGAACGGCAAGGAAGTACTGGAGAATAAGGCGGTTCTCATGGCCTGAATTCTCATACGCATGAAAAAATACCTGTCTTCGACGAAAATGCTTCGCCGGAAGGCAGGTATTTTTATTGCAAGCTGCAAAGTACGGACGGCGGCCCCCTGCGGGGCACCTCCCTCCCGGAGGGAGGCTTTGGTGCGGTCAGGCCCGTCTTTGGATTACAGAGCCTTGAAGGCTTCCTCCAGGTCGAAGAGGATGTCGTCGATGTGCTCCGTGCCGATGGAGAGGCGGATGGTGGAGGGGGTGATGCCGGACTCCTTCAGCTCCTGCTCGTTCATCTGGGAGTGGGTCGTGGAGGCCGGGTGGATGACGAGGGACTTCACGTCCGCCACGTTGGCCAGCAGGCTGAAGACCTTCAGGTGGTCGATGAACTTCATGGCCGCCTCGGCTCCGCCCTTGATCTCAAAGGTGAAGATGGAGATGCCGCCGTTCGGGAAATACTTCTTGTAGAGCTCGTGATCCGGATGGGTCGGGAGAGCCGGATGGTTCACCTTCTCCACCTTCGGATTCTTCGCGAGATAGTCAACGACCTTCAGGGCGTTCTCCACATGGCGCTCTACACGCAGGGACAGCGTCTCCACGCCCTGGAGCAGCAGGAACGCATTGAAAGGCGAGAGCGTCGCGCCCGTGTCCCGGAGGAGCAGAGCGCGCAGGTAAATGGCGAAGGCCGGAGCGCCGATGTCCTTGGCAAAGGAGAGGCCATGGTAGCTGGGGTTCGGATCCACGAGCCAGGGGAAGCGGCCGCTCTTGACCCAGTCGAACTTGCCGCTGTCGATGACAATGCCGCCCAGCGTCGTGCCATGGCCGCCGATGAACTTCGTGGCGGAGTGGATGACGATATCCGCACCGTACTCGATGGGACGCACCTGGTACGGCGTCGCGAAGGTGGAGTCCACGACGAGGGGGATGTTGTGGGCGTGGGCCACCTTTGCCACCGCCTCGATGTCGATGAGGTTGGCGTTCGGGTTGCCGATGGTCTCGATGTAGACCACCTGGGTGTTGTCCTTGATGGCGTCCTCAAAGGCCTTGGCACCGCCCTCCGGGTCCACGAAGGTGGTGGTCACGCCGAAGTCCGGGAAGGTGTGGGCAAAGAGGTTATACGTGCCACCATAAATCGTCGTGGCGGCCACGATGTGCTGGCCCGCATGGACGAGGCCCTGCAGGGCGCAGGTGACGGCTGCGGCACCGGAGGCAAAGGCGAGGGCTGCCACGCCGCCCTCGAGGGCTGCGAGGCGCTTTTCCAGCACGTCCTCCGTCGGGTTCGTCAAGCGGCCGTAGACGTTGCCCGCGTCCTTCAGGGCGAAGCGGTCCGCCGCATGCTGGGCATTGCGGAAGACGTAGCTCGTCGTCTGGTAGATGGGGACGGCCCGGGCGTCCGTGGCGGGGTCCGCCTGCTCCTGGCCCACGTGCAGCTGCAGTGTCTCGAATTTGTAGTTTCTCTCTTCGCTCATGAGGATGCCCCTTTCAGCAGGGACGCACCGGTTTCGGGCGTCGCTTAATAAACATACTTGAATAATATGTTTATAGTATATTCACCCCGACGCACTTTGTCAAGAGGAAACTTTCCGTGCCTTGGCCTCGCTGCGCACCAGCTCGTGGAGTTCCGCCTCCCGGAGGGCCTGCTCCATGCACTCCTCCACCATGACGGAGACCTCTCCCCGGACGCTGAGCTCATCGGAATAGGAGCGGCTGGCCCCCTTCTCGATGACCTTGTCCTTCGCCCGATCGTAGACGCAGAGGGAGACGGCTGTGTAGCTGGTGCGGATCATACCCCGGTCCCAGTGCCAGCTCAGCCGCTCGTACTGCTCATAGCGGGTGACGACGGGGAGCACCACGATGTCGGCCCCGAGTGCCTTCCCCATGGCCCGCACGATGTCCTTGCCCTTCTTCGAGCCCTCCCGGGCCGACCTGTAGGCGGCCTCCACATCCTCCTCCGGCAGGAAGGCTATGAGCCGGAGGGTCTCATTCATGGGAAGATGGCAGGCATCGTCCACCCGGCCGTCGAGCCTGGCCAGCACCGCCTTCGGCGGGGCGTAGAAGGCGGTCACCACCGTGGGCATTTGGGCCACCTTCAGGGGCTCCTTCTCCGCCGCAAGGGCAAAGGAGGTCAGCACCAGGCACAGGGCGAGGGCCAGAGTGACCGTTCTTGCGATGGTTTTTTTCATGGAAATCACCTCTCGCCCCTATTGTACGAAAATTCCCGCGTTTATTCAAGAAGAATCCGATTAGCGATCCCCTTCTCTGTGGTAAATCCGAGGAATGCGCCCCGTCAGCAGGCAGGACACCTCGTAGCCTATGGTATGGGCCCAGCCGGCGAGGGTGTCCGCCGTGAGCTCCCCACCGATAAGGGTGGCGGTATCGCCTACCTTCACATTCGGGATGTCCGTCACGTCCACCATGGTCTGGTCCATGCAGATGCGGCCGAGGATCTTCGCCTGGTGTCCGTGTAGGAGCACGTAGCCCTCCTCGCCATAGGCGCGGATATAGCCATCCGCATAGCCGATGGGGAGCGTCGCCACCACCATATCCCGGGGCGCGGTGAAGGCACGGCCATAGCCGATGGTCTCCCCTCTCGTCACGCGCTTGACGAATACCACCTTCGCGTAGAGGGAGAGGATGGGGGTGAGCCCCTCGCCGCCGGTGCATGTGCAGCTTGGCATCATGCCGTACTGGATGATGCCGGAGCGCACCATGTCGAAGTGCGCGTCGGGGATCTCGAGAGCCGCGGCGGACTCGGCGATGTGGTAGATTTCCGCCGTGACCCCGGCCCGCTCGATTTGTGCGAGGGCCTTCCGGAAACGGGCCAGCTGCTCCCGGACGTAGGACTTATCCGGCACATCCGCCATGGCGAAGTGGGAGAAAACGCCCTCGATTTCCACATTTGGCAAGGCCGCCACCTGGCGGGCAAAGGCATAGGCATCCTCCGGATAGACGCCAATGCGGCCCATGCCCGTCTCGACGGCCAGGTGCACCTTCACCCGCTTCCCCTGACGGCCTGCGGCCTCGGAGAGGGCCTCGGCAAGGGAAATATCCGCCACCGCCTGGGTCACATCGAGGCGCACGATTTCCTCCGCCGCCTCGGGAAGGACAAGGCCCAGCATCAGGATGGGGGCCTCTAGCCCCGCCTCCCGCAGGTGCTTCGCCTCCGACACGGTGGCGACGGCGAGATACCGCGCCCCGCACTCGAGGGCGACGCGGGCGCAGGGCACAGCCCCGTGCCCATAGGCATCCGCCTTTACCACAGCGCAGAGAGCCGCCCCCTCTGCCAGGTGTGCCCGTATCCAGGCGTAGTTTTGCCGAAGCGCCGCCAAATCAATCTCCGCCCAAGCACCACGCAGTTTCATGCTATCTCTCCTTATGGTAACGATAAAGCACTAAAAAACCGCCCGATAGTTCCAACATCAGCGGTTTTTTAATAAGACCAAATATTTGGGGCTGTCCGTGGATTCGGCGTCCCTTTTCTTTTCTATTGATAGTATACCACATTCGACAATGATAGGCAAGTAAAAAGGAGAACGCACTAAAAAAACCGCCCGAATCTCCCAATCTCGGCGGTTTTTTAGTACCAAACAGATTTGAGGGCTTCCGTTTGCGCGGTGACCCTTTTCTTTTCTATTGACAGTATACCACATCCAGCCGGCCAAGGCAAGAAAAACCACCGCTTTCGCGGTGGTTTTTGTATTTGCTTGGATACGCTCTGATCTGAGATTATCAGAAGAAGAACTCGACGCGGCCGAAGATCTTGCTGACATCCGTGTCGTCGCCGTCGATGGTAGAGCCCTGGCCATAACGGACGGTGCCGACGATGTTCTTGAGGAACGTGTAGTTACCGCCGATCTCCCAGCCCTTCTCGTTGGCTTCCATGATATCCCAAGTCGGGAAGAGAGCGGACTGAGCACCGAGGTAACGATAGGCGACCCAAGCACCCCAAGTGCCCTTATTCTCAGCCTCTGCACCCTTGTACTGGTACTCGACATCATAGGTCTTCGTGGAAACCGTGTCGTCATTCTGCCAGTCGTTGGCCTTTGCATAAAGAGCATAGAGGTTGTTGTTCTTGTCGAACTTGTAGTTCGCAGCAACAGCCCAGATGTGAGCGTTGTCAGCCGGCGCCGGTAGGTTCTGCTGCCAGTTCAGCGTGTGGTAGTGGACTCCAGCGAGGAACTTGCCCGTCGTGTAGTCGAGGCCGCCATAGAAGTGGTTTGCAGTTGTGCCAGTCGGATAAGCGACAAGGTTGCCTTCGGCATTCCTCATCTTGCCCTCGGCCATGCCCTCTTCCGTGCTCTGACGAGCTGCACCAGCCGTGAACTGGACCTTGTTGCCAAACTTGACTTCGATGCCGGAGTTATTCGTATCGACGATGCTGTCGCTATCGAGCGGGGCGAACTTACCAATCTTGACCTGGAAGTTCTTGTAGTCACCCTGAGCCCAGATGCGGCGGAGCTTCACGTCGCCGTCATTACCCTCGTCCGTAGCAGCGTCGACCTTTGCGTCGAGACGTGCCTTCACATGCCAGTTGCTGTTGACCTCAGCGGTCGGCTCGAGACGGAAGAGGAACTCATTCGCGTTGTCCGTGGAATCGTCTGCACGGCCCTCAACGCGATGACGGGAAACCGTGTACTGAGCCTCGCCGTTCCACTTCACCATATCAGCGTTGCGCTCGAGGTTCGCGACGCGGACGCCGAGGTTATTCAGCTCGTCGGCGAACTCAGCAGCGAGCTTGTCGATCATGGCCTTGTCGGCAGCGGAGACGTCCGTCTTTGCCATGGCCTTTGCGACCATCTGAGCCATCTCATAGCGGGTGATGTTACGCTCGCCACGATACGTGCCGTCGCCATAGCCCTCGACAACGCCGTCCTGAGCGAGCTGTGCAACAGCGTCGTATGCCCAGTGGTCAGCAGGGACATCGGAGAAGGGGTTTGCAGCTGCAAACGTGGTGGATGCTGCGCCAACGACGAGAGCCGTCGTAAGAGCGCTTACGAGTGTCTTTTTCATGAAGAACTCCTCCTAAACAGTAGATGTGGATTTCGAAGCCCTTTGCTTAGGAATTCTTGCATGAGTGTCCATGTTTCCTCAGCACTTCCCTCGCTTCAGGCTAGATGTATCGTACCAAATGTAAGGAAACTACGCAACTTTTCGAATCGCGATTTCAGTCGAAATTTCCCGGGATTTTATATAAAATCTTCCGTTATCTCCCGTATGCTTAAAATATCAGGATCTTTAAGAATAAAAAGCCCCGGATCTAAGCCGAGGCTCTTTACACCATGCTATTATCATCTCAGGTCTTGAACTTGCCGGCGGCGGCACTGAGCTCTTCCGCGTTGTCGGCGAGGCTCTTGCAGCTGCCCGCGATCTCGTTCATGCTGGCAGCCTGCTCCTCCGTGGCGGCGGAGACATTCTCCGACTCGGAGGCCACCTGCTTGGCGGAGTCGTAGATCTTCGCCGTGGCGTCGGCGATTTTCCCCGCACTCTCGTTCAGGGTCTTCATGGTATTCTGGATGGACTCGGAGTTCTCCCGGACATTTTGGATCATGCCGAGAATCTCCGAGAAGCCCTCGCCGGTGGCGCGGACATTCTCCCGACCCTCCTCTGCCTGGTCCCGGCCCTCCTGCATGGCGGTGACGGCCTGGCCCGTCTCCTCCTGGATGGCCCGGATGAGGTCGCCGATCTTCTGGGAGGCCTGGGAGGACTCCTCGGCGAGCTTGCGAACCTCCTCTGCGACGACGGCAAAGCCCCGGCCGTGCTCGCCGGCCCTTGCTGCTTCGATGGCGGCATTGAGCGCCAGGAGGTTCGTCTGGGCGGAGATGCCTGCGATGACCTCCACGATGTCGCCGATTTCCTTCGACCGGTCGCCGAGCTTTGCCACCACGCCGGCAGCGGACTGGACGCCGTCGGCAATGGTATTCATCTGGTCGACGGTGGAGAGTACGAGGGTGTTGCCCTCGTTGGCCCGCTTCGAGGTGTTCTGCACGTCGCCCACGACGCTGGCGAGGAGCTCCGTGGCGCTGTGGATGTTCTTGCGGAAGGAGTCCACCTGCTGCTTCGTCTCCTCCAGGAACTCCATCTGGTTCTGGGAGGCACCCGCCACCTCGGTGATGGACTGGGCCACGTTCTGGGTGGCAGTGGCGGATTGCTCCGCCGTATTCATGAGCGTGCCGGAGGCGCCGGAGACCGCCTGGGCCGTGGACTGAATCTGCTTTGTCATCTTGCGGACGTTTTCCACCATCTTGTTGAACTCGCCGCCCATCTGGGCGAACTCGTCGTTGGCTTTCACGTCCAGCTTCGCCCGGAGGTCGCCGCCCGCCACCTGGCGCAGGGCGGCAAAGACGGCCTGAACCCCGCCGCTGATGGTTCTATTGAGCCAGATGGCGGCGAGGATGGTGATGGCGATGACGACAATGAGCAGGATGACCGTGTTGCGGAAGACGCTGGCATAGAGGTCATCGCTGGTGTTCTTGACCTCCTCGGTGGCATTGATGGAGTCTTCCTCGTCGGCCTTCACGGCTTCGATGAATTTTTTGTAGGCGGCGCGGCCGTTCGTGTCAAACTGCTGGAGAGCGCCCTGGGCGTCGCCCTTATCCAGAAGCTCACTGGCCTTCTCGACCTCGGCGCGATAGGCCTTCCACAGCTCCTTCTCGCCTGTTAGGATCTTCTGATCCTCCTGTTTTTCCTGCTCGTCTCCCTTGTAGTCGGTATCGGCGAGCATCTTGTCGTACTGGGCGAAGACATCGTCTACTTTCTTATAGGCATCGTTTATGCCCTGGGTGATCTCCTGCCGCCGCTCCGGCGAGACGTTCGTGAAGCGGGAGCCGCCGAGGGCGTATGCCTCATTGGCCGCATCGGCCAGGTTCGAGCTGATGGCCAGGCCGTCGGTCCAATCCTTAAGATCGGCGGTCTGTCTGTTGAGCTCGCTGCCGGCGTAGTTGGCATAGATGCCAAAGCCTGCGAAGAAAACAATGAGCACGATAAAACTCAGAAGAATCTTCTTCGCCACGGTGAGATTATTCATCTGCGTTCCTTCCTTTCCGTGATGCAAAATATAGAGCAGCTCGCGACGCTTCTTTACACAATAGTATTCTCTCTGGAATTTCCTCCACACTTGCCGCGTGGCTATATGCTGTTTGCTCTGGTATATATTCCTCCTTTCCGCGGATTTTCCTGCAAAACGATGAAAAGTATTCGATTTTTGGCACATTGGGGGTGACAGGGCGCGTCAGGAGATGGAGAAAAAGAACAAAAAAGGAGGGCGATTTTGTGGGGTGACAGGGAAGGTAGGCTAAAAATGTGGTTGAATTAGTCAACTATTTCCCAAGGCCCAAAGCATCCACTGCAATATCCTCTCGCCTGAGGCGGGAAAGGTCGCACGCCCCCACGAGCTCCGCCGGCGATAGCACTTTTCTTTCCGGGAGAATCCCGCTTGCCCACGCGAGGGCAGAGAGAATCTCCTCCGGGCGCATGCCTTGCTCCCGCAGCTCCCGCACCGTCAGCCCCTTCTGCCGCTTGGATAGCCGCAGGCCCATCTTATCCACCAGCATGGGCACGTGGCGATACCGGGGCGGCGTGCCGCCCAGGGCCCGCATGAGCCAGATTTGGCCCGCCGTCTCCCCCAGGAGATCCCGGCCTCGTACCACGCTCGTTATCCCCATCTCCATATCGTCCACCACCACCGCCAGGGCGTAGGCATAGAGGCCGTCCGCCCGGCGCACGCGAAAATCGCCGACCTCCCGCCGGAGGTCGGCTTTTTGCTGTCCGTAGGTGGCATCCACGAAGGAAATCGTCTCGGGGGGCACATGCACTCGCACAGACGGCGCCCGCCTGGCTGCCTCCGCTGCCCGCTCCTCCGGGCTTAGCCGGTAGCAGCGGCCATCGTAGACCTGGCGCTCCCCCGGATGAGGCGCTCCCACGCCCTGCAGGCGCGCCCGGGTGCAAAAGCAAGGGTAGAGCACCCCTAGGGCGCGAAGACGCGCCAGAGCAGCCTCGTAGCGGCCATAGCGGGCACTTTGGGTATAGGGGCCATAGGAGCCGCCCAGACCCTCCCCCTCGTCCCAATGGAGGCCCAGCCACGTGAGATCCTCGCAGAGGGCCCGCACATACTCCTCGCGGCTCCTCTCGGTGTCGATATCCTCGATGCGCAGCACGAAGGTACCGCCACTTTTTCGACCCTCAAGCCAGGCGACAAGGGCCGCCAGGACGTTTCCCAGGTGCAGGTACCCCGTGGGGCTGGGGGCATAGCGACCCCGGAGAGGGCGCCCCTCCGGCTGGTCAATCATTGGCTTCGCCCTGATCATTTGCCATGCCGAAGGTATACCGGAGATTGTCGAGGGCCGTCTGGCGCCGCTCCCCCAGGAGCCCGTTCAGCATGCCGTCCACCTTCATCATGTCCCCCTCCCGGAGGACCAGGCGGGCGCCCCGCTCCACGAAGACATCCTCCCCCTCCGTGTCACTGCCGGCCCCCCGCTTGATGAGGCCGTCAAACATGGCATAGGACCGCTTCCAGACCTGCACCAGCTCGTGATCCAGGCCGTTTTCCTTCGGCATGGCCTCCAGGAGCATGGAGAAGCCCTCCCGAGTATAGCGGGTGAGCCAGTATGCGATGGCGTTTATCTCCTTGTGGGCCTTGGGGGTGCGGGTCTTGTCCTGGTAGATCTGCACCGTCTGCAGCACCCGCCGCTTGATGGCCCCCTCCATGACGCGGCCCAGCTCCAGATCCTGGACGACCACGTCCTCCTTGACCCAGGGGAATATGCGAAGAACCTCTTTGCGCTCCATATCTATGCCTCCTACTGCCCGAAAGCCGGGCTCGCCCTTTACGCGATTTATGTTCTTCTGTAGTATTCTGCACAAAACGCGAAAATCCTTGCACCCAGGAAGACGCTCCTTCTTCAAGAAAAGCCACCCGAAATGCCTCGGGTGGCTTGTTTCTATCGCATTTATGCCTTTGCGCCGGTGGAGTACATCTTGATGGGCTCCGGGTTTTCCAGCATGGTCCAGATGCCGCAGGGGCAGACGCCGGCGCAGACGCCGCAGCCGATGCAACGGTCGGGGTCGCTGACGTACTCGAAGGTGCCGTCCTCCTTTTCGATGCGGCTGATGGCCTTCTCGGGGCAGGACTCAAGGCACATGCTGCAGTCCCGGCAGGTGCCGCAGGAGACGCAGCGGGTGTGGTCGTCGATGGGGTCGCCGAGCTCGCAGTGGTGGCACTTGGCGAACCACTCCTTTGAGAGACGCGAGTCGGGGATCCGCTCCTTCTCCGGGAAGGGGGCGAAGTCCTCGCCCCGGACGAACCGGTCGATGTGGTAGGCGGCCCGGCGGCCGCTGCCGATGGCATCCGTGAGGCGGGCGGGCTTGATGGTGTCGCCGGCGGTGAAGACGCCGGGCGCGATGGACTGGTCCTTCTTCGGCACGAGCCAGCTCTTCCGGAAATACTCGATGCCCTCCCCCTCCGGCAGGAAGTCGAGAACCGGCTCCTCGCCGATGGAGACGATGACCTGGTCGGCGGGGATAAAGGCGCCGCCCTTGCCATAGACACCCTCGGCCGTAATCTTCTCCGTGATGAAGGGCCAGACGATTTTGCCGCCCAGGGACTCGAAGTGCTCGATTTCCTCCCGGAAGGCTGCGGGCTTCTGTACGTCCACGGCGATGACACTCTCCGCGCCCATCTCGTAGGCACCCCGGCAGGTATCCATGCCGGAGTTGCCGGCACCGATGACGACCACGTGCCTCCCCGTGGCCGGGTGCTCGCCCCGGTTGATCTTCTTCAGGTACTCGAGGCCCATGGTGAGGTGCTCGACGCCCTCCCAGGGGAAGAAGCGGGACTTGGTGCCGCCGGTGGCGACAAGGGTCGCGTCGGCACCCTTACGGATTTCGTCGAACTTCTCCCGGTCCACCCGGCAGCCGGTGACGAACTTCACGCCCATGGACTCGATGCGCTTTAGCTCCGAGGCCAGGAGCTCATGGGAGAGACGGCCCCGGGGGATGACCTGCTCCAGCTTGCCGCCGATGTGCTCCGCGTCGTCGTAGACGGTGACATCATGTCCGCGCCTCGCCAGCTGCCAGGCGGCGGAGAGGCCTGCCACGCCGCCGCCGATGATGGCGATGTGCTTTCCCGTGTGCTCCTTGGGCCCCTCCACCTTTGCATAGGCGGAGAGGAAGCCCAGGCGGCCGATCTGGATGGGCTCGTCGATGGTGCGGCGGGTGCAGGCATCCATGCAGGGATTCGGGCAGACGGAGCCGCAGACGGAGCCCGGGAAGGGGGTGTAGTCCAGCTCCAGCTGCACCGCCTCATCCACGCGGCCCGCGCGGATGAGGTCGTAGCGGCGCTGGGTCGGGATGCCGATGGGGCAACCCCACTCGCAGGGGGCCGCGTACTTGGCATTCTGCCACTCGGGCACGCGAAGGCGATAGAGGCCGTGGGAGATGGAGTTATGCACCTCGAAATCATCGTGAGCCACGTCGCTGAAGATGCCGCCCTTGACCCACTCGCCCAGGCGGAAGTCCTTCATGCTCATGCGGCTGGTGCCGACCTCTGCCTTTTCCGCCTTCGTCAGGGGACGGAGCTTCTGCCACTCCTCCCACTTGGTGAGCTCAGGCTCGAGCTCGGGCCGGTCGATTTTGGCCAGGAACTCCCCCATGCCGCCCCGGAGGAAGGCGATATCTTCCGCAGAGAGCGGCTCCGCCACGATATCCTTCGGATGGGTGCCGATATGGCCCCGCACGTAGACAACGCCGCCCACCATGCCGACGCAGGCCCGCTCCCCGAGGACGGAGGGAAGGTCTTCTGAGTCCACGCCGCAGACGACAGCCTTGCCGCCGCCCATGAACTCGAAGGAGAAGGAGCCCGTGCTCTTGAGTATCCAGAGCTCCGGCTCCTCATAGAGGGGGTCGTGCTTCATGAGGGAGCCCGTGCGGGTGCCGCCCCGGCCGCCGATGAAAATCTTGCCGCCGGAGGAGCAGTGGCCCGCCGTGTCGCCGGCATCCCCCTTGACGGTGATGATGCCGCCGGCGTTCAGCCAGCCCACATCCGCGGAGGTGGACTCCTCCACGAGGATTTCCGTGCCGGGAAGGGCCATGGAACCCACCCGCTGGCCCGCGTTCCACACGTGGAAGAAGAGCTTCTTCCCCTCCGGATGCCACAGGGGGCCGCCGATGTCGTGCTGGCCGGATGCCTTTATCTCGAAGTCCGTCTCGCCACCTAGGACGGCTTCCTCTATCGCCAGGAGCAGGTCCTGGGTGGACATGCGGTCATGTCCCTTTGTTGTTTCCATCTTGAACAAGTTGACCTCGCTCCTTTCTTAGCAAACGTACTGGATGCCCAGCTTCTCTGCCACATCCTCGTCCGTGGAGACGAGGGCATCGCTGCGGCCGATGGGCAGGGACGAGTTGCCGATGGGCGCCATGAGCTTCTTGAGCTCCGCGTCGAAGGCCAGCACATAGTCCACGATTTTCTGGGCGCCGCGGTCGATGTCGAGACGCTTCACGAGGCGCGGATTCTGGGTGCAGATGCCCGTGGGGCAGTCGCCGGTGTTGCAGGCGTTGCAGCGCCCTTCCTCGTTGCCGATGCACCCCAAGAGCTGGATGAGCACCTTGCCCACGAAGACGCCGTTAGCGCCCAGGCACATCATCTTGAAGGCGTCCGCTGCCGCGTTGCCCGTCATGCCGATGCCGCCGCCGCCCCAGAGGGGAATCTCCCCCTGGAGGCCCTGCTTCACTGCGGCGAGATAGCAGTCGCGGATCTTCGAGACGACGGGGTGGCCCGTGTGGTCGAGGGAGACCTCGTTGGCCGCGCCGGTGCCGCCCTGGATGCCGTCGATGAAGAAGCCGCCGCAGATCTTATAGGGGTCGCGCAGCAGGTTGTTGTAGACGGAGACGGAGGTGGCCGACGCCGCGCACTTGATGGCGACGGGCACCCGGAAGCCGAAGGCCGCATTCATGGAGAGGTGCATCTTCTGGACGCTTTCCTCGATGGAGTAGAGGCCCTGGTGATTCGGCGGGGAGGCCAGCGTCGCCTTCGGGACGCCGCGGATGGCCTGGACGTGCTCCGCCACCTTCGCCTCCATGAGGAGGCCGCCGTCGCCGGGCTTTGCGCCCTGGCCGATCTTGATGAGGATGCCCGCAGGATCCGTCACCATCTTCGGCATGGCCTTGATGATGCGGTTCCAGCCGAAGTGGCCGGAGGCAATCTGGATGATGAAATACTTCAGGTAGTCGCTGGTGAGTAGGTTCACCGGCATGCCGCCCTCGCCGGAGGACATGCGCACCGGCAGGCCGCACTTCTCATTGAGATAGCCCACGGCAAGTGCCACAGCCTCCCAGGCGCGGGTGGAAAGGGCGCCGATGGACATATCGGAGAAAATGAGGGGATAAATCCAGTGGACGGGCGGCGTCTTCTTCTTCTGGACGAGCTTTCCTCCCTCGATGGAGAAGGGCAGCTCCTTGGCGGACAATACCCGGCCGAAGGGGGCCCGGATGTCGAAGGTATGGCGCGCTGCATCGAGAGATGGGTCCGTCATCTGGGAGATGCGGCCCACCACGATGGAGTCCAGCGTCCGCTGGGCATTTAGGTTCGTGCGGCCGCCCCGCTTGATGGGGCCGTTGTCCTTCGAGAGAAGGGCCTTACGGGTATCCGGGTTGCGCACCGGCTTTATGGCGTCGTTCGGGCAGACCCTCTCGCACATGCCGCAGCCCCGGCAGAAGTCCTTGAGGCTTGCCACCTGCTCGATGACAGGACGGGCCTCGAAGCGCTTTACGGGCTTTGGCTGGCCCTCCTCGGAGACGGTGAGGGCCCTGCGCTTTACCGCCACGTGGATGGAGCGGAAGGAGCAGGTGGCCACACAGCTGCCGCACATGGTGCAGCGCTCCGGCTTGTAGTCGATAATCCAGGGCAGGTCATTTACTGCCACGTCCTGGGTCTTCATTGCTTCCATCTCTGTACCTCCAAATCAGCGCCCACAACGACGACCTCCCGCTCGTTCGGGTAGATGTCCTTCGATTCGTCCCTCTCGGGCATGATTTCATTGAGGCCGCAGACCTCCGACGAGATGGCCACCATCTCATCCGTGCGTCCCACCACGACCGGGCGCAGCTTCTTCGAGTCGCAGCAGGTCATCATGTCCCCTGTGGGCAGCACACCGATGATGGTGTTCGGCCCATTGATTTCGAGGTTCGCGAGGCTCTGGCGGATGGCCGTCAGCACCTCCTTGTCCTCCCGCTGGTCGATTTCCTCAAAGGGCAGCGGCGTGATGACATGTTTATAATAGGAAAGGGGCCACTTGAGCTCATGGTGCACATAGTGAAGCGTGTTAAGGAAGCACTGGGAGTCCGACTCGAAGCCGATGTAGCCGCGATGGAGGGCCTTCTGGAACTCCTTGTTCTTCGTATAGAAGGTGTTCTCCCCGTTGGCGCAGAGGGTGTAGCCCTGGAGGAAGAAGGGATGGGCCGCATAGCGGACGATATCGTAGTTCGTGTTCTGGCGGCACTGGGCCACGATGGATTTCGCCACGAGGCAGCCATTGTCGTCCCAGAGGTGGAAGTAGGTGGCAATATCCCGGGGGTCGCCGATCTCCTTCAGCGTCAGCACATCCGGCCAGAAGGAGTAGACGTAGCCGGCATCCGCGTCCTCAAGGATTTTCCGGAGAGCGAGGCGAGTGTCCAGGAGCAGGTTCTCCTTGACCTCCTTGGAGGCATTCTGGATATCCTCCGGATAGTCGTAGTTCCGGAAGATGTAGTAGGGCATGGCCTTGATGTCAAGGCCGGGCTCTTTGTTCGGCACCGGAATCCACTCCGCCAGTTGGACGAAGTTGTGGGCGTCCATGTAGTCCTCGACGAGCTGTGCGCCTTTCTGGGTGCAGGCCAGGGACAGCAGGGGCTTGTCCTTGTAGTTCGAAAATATCCCATACAGATCCTGCATGACCATCGCAAAGCCCGAGTTGTCATGCCCCTCCTGCTGAGGAAGCATGAGATGCAGGGCCTTCGACGGCTGAATGGGCACCTTGCTCTTTATGGAACCGATCCGGCACATAGCTCTCTCTCCTTTGAGTAATATACAAATGTTCATATGTAGCGTATATGATGTTACGTAAACCCTATTATAAAAACATATGGCACCCATGTCAATTCTTTATGATATGTATACATGAATACCGAAGCTCCGCCCCTCCTGGACAACAGAGCGCGGCCCTTGCTATAATAAAGAAAAGGTGCCCCGGAAGCGAGAGCACCCTGAAAAAGGAGGTTTTTAAAATGGAATACAAAAATCTTGATGCAACGAGGCTGCTTGTGCGGCTGGACCCAAATGACGAAATCGTCGCCTCGCTCGCCGAGGTGGCCCGGGAGGAAAAGCTCGAGCTGGCCATGGTGCAGGGCCTGGGCGCGGTGAAGCGGGTCGTCATGGGTGTATACAACGTGACGACGCAGGAATACAAGGCCAATACGATGGAGGGCGCCTTTGAGATACTCTCCTTGACGGGCACCCTGGATACGATGCAGGGGAGACCCTACAGCCACTTCCATATCGCCATCGGCGATGATGCGGGCCATGCCTATGGCGGGCACCTCAATGAGGCCGTCATCAGCGCCACGGCGGAAATCGTGGTAACGAAGCTACCCGGCCGAATAGATCGCATCAAAAGTGCCGAGACCGGGCTGAATATCTGGAAGTTCTGACAGCAGGCTGCACGCAAGAAAGGCACATTGCTCCGATGCTGGGGCAATGCGCCTTTTGTGCGTGCAAATATCTCGGGGTCTATGGCCGCCAACTATCTGGCCCGCCGATTCACCCGGGAAAAGGAAGGCGAGCCTGCCACGGAAAGCTGAATGCATCTATGAAAAACGGGAATGTTTCACGTGAAACATTCCCATTTTTTGCCGCTTGTCCCCTGGAGGAACAGTTCTGTCTATCCCCTACAGCAGCTTATGGCGCAGGGCGTAGTCCACCAGCTCCGCCTTTGTCTCGCACCCTAGCTTCTGCATGAGGCGGGTCTTGTAGGTGGAGACGGTCTTGACGGAGAGGTAGAGCTTCTCAGCGATATCCGTGAGGCTATAGCCACGGGCGAGCAGCTCCAGTACCTCCCGCTCCCGGGCGGAGAGATCCGCCTCCTGCATATCCATGAGGCCGTCGATGAGGGCGTGGGCCTCCCGGGCGCCCAGATACCGCTCGCCCCCTGCCACCGTCCGGAGGGCGTTGAAGAGCTCCGTGTCGATGGCGTCCTTGCAGAGGTAGCCGCTGGCGCCGCTTACCATACACTTCTGGATATAGGCGGTGTCCGTGTGCATGGTCAGCACCACCACCCTTGCCCTCGGATACTCCGCATGGATGCGGGCGAGGCACTCCAGGCCGTTCATGTTCGGCATGGAGAGATCCAGGAGCACAATATCCACCTCTTTCTCCCCTAGGGCCGCGAGCACCTCCAGCCCGTCGCTGGCCTCCGCCACCACCGTAAAGTCCGGCTGGGAGGAGAGAAGGAGCTTCAG
Organism: uncultured Mitsuokella sp.; assembly: GCA_945873115.1. GTDB lineage: Bacteria > Bacillota > Negativicutes > Selenomonadales > Selenomonadaceae > AWVT01. Next base: position 9,448 of record CAMCBT010000025.1, on the reverse strand, counting down.
CCCCGTCCGGAGCACCCGATGGTCGTCCGCCAAGAGAATGCGTTTTTTCTGTTCTTCCATTTATTCCTCCTGCTGTCGCGGCAGCGTGACGAGTATCTCCGTCCCGCCGGCCGCGCTTTTTCGCATGGCAAAGGTCCCGGAGAGGAGCTCTGCCCGCTCCTGCATGCTCACGAGGCCGATGTGGCCCTCCCGACGAGCCCGGCGCACCCCCGCCTCCGTGAAGCCCACGCCGTCGTCTGCGATGCGCACCTCGATGCCCTCGGGACGCCCCAGGATAGACACGTCGATATGGCGCGCCTTCCCGTGGCGGATGGCATTGGCGAGAGCCTCCTGCACCGTCCGATAGCAGACGAGCTCCGTCATGCGGGAAAAGCCCGCAAGCGCCCCCTCCGCTCGAAGCGTGATGGCTGGATCCGTCTCGCCCCGCCGCAGCGTCTCGATATGCTTCTCCAGCACCGCCACGAGGCCAAGCTCGTCCAGCATTGGCGGGTGAAGGCTCACGGCGAGGCTCCGGAGCTGGGCCAGCGAGGTGGCCACGAGGCTCCGGATCTCTCCGAGAAGCTGTCTCTCCCCCTCCTCCTTCAGCCGGGTACCGAGAAGGCCGATATAAGTCAGAATGGACACCATGGACTGGCTCGTCTCGTCGTGGAGCTCCCGGGAGATGCGCTGCCGTTCGTCCTCCCGGGCGGAAAAGAGCCGCCGCAAAAGGTGGAGACGCCCCCGCTCCTTTTTCGCCAGCTCCACCAAGAGCCGCCGATAGCGCACCGCGAGGAGGCTAGACAGCACCGTGACCACGAGGAGCGCCAGGAGAAATGCCATGGCGCGGTACCGGAGCGTCGTCCGGGCCCGCTCCTCCGAGATGCCGATGCGAAGATAGCCCGTCATGCCCTCGTCGATGGGGTAGAGCACCTCCCGCAGGGGGCCCTTCGAGCTGTCGTAGTGGAGCGTCCCCGCCTCCTTAGAGCTCCGCACCAGAGGCAGCCCCGCTGGGAAGCCACTGGGGAAGGTGCTGGCCAGTGGCCTGCCGTCCGGGTAGGTCACGATGATGTAGAGAATGTCGGGATTCTTCTCCTGCGTCCGCCCCAGCTGGTCGGCGATGCGGTACCGGTCCTCCAGCAGGATGTCGTCCGCCATGAGGGTCCCAAGCGTCCCCGCCACCTCCTGGGCCGTCCGGTCCATGCCGTCGGCGAGGGCCTGCCGCTGGAAGTAGAGGAACACCGTGCCGAGGAGCGCCCCCGACAGGAGCACGATGGCCGCAAAGAGTGCCTGGAAGCCGTAGATTGCCCGCTCCCGCTTTAGTCTCATGAGGCACGCCCCCCTTCCCGGCCCTTCAGCCGATTCGCCTCGATGAGGGGCGCGTAGAGCTCGTCATCGGGTGGCACGAAGCGGTCAATAACCACGTCTCTTAGCACCTGCTGCATCTCCGGGTCCTCGGCCATCTGGTAGAAGATCTCCCGCAGCCGGGCCTTTTCCTCCGCCGGCAGGGCGCTTCGGACCACCACGGGCCCCGTGGGCGCCTCTGCGATGTCCGCCAGCACACGCACCCGCGCGATGAGCTGGGGATTCTTCACCGCCAGGAAGTCGTAGATCTGGCTGTCCACACTGGCCCCGTCGGCGATATGGTTCGCCACTGCCCAGATGGATCGGTCGTGGTGATGGGTGTAGAACACGCGCGAAAAATACGTCTCCGGCGTCTCGCCCAGTGCCGCCAGCTTCTCCGTCACGGCGATCTTGCCGGAAAAGCTCCGGGGGTCCACAAAGGCAAAGGAGTGACCCCGGAGCTCCTCAAAGGACGCGATGTCGCTATCCGCCGCCACGAGGACCTCCGTCCGGTAAAAGAGCGTGTCCCCCGTCTCCACCAGCACGAGGAGCTCGATGGGCTCCTCCCCGAGATCCGCCCGATAGGAGGTGTAGGCTCCCGTGGAGAGGAACGCCACGTCGGCACCACCCTCCGCCACGAGATGATTCACCTCCTCCGCCCCGCGCCGCTGGAGGATGACTGCCGGCCGTCCAAGCTGGATCCCGATGTAGTCCGCCATCTTCTGATAGGAAGCCCGGGTGGTCTGGGGGCTCATGACCGGCGAAAAGGCAATGCGCAATGGCTCTCCCCCCACCGCCTCCGATTCCGGGACAGATGCACGAAAGTCAATATACCCCGCACTCATGCCGCAGCCCGTACAGATGAGTGCAAGAGATAGAATCACCCATCGCAAAATCCTCATCGAGCTCCCTCCCTTCCAAGCAAAATGCACGTCCATTCCATGAAATGAGATTGAGCTCCTTACGCCAGCCTTTAGCACTTTCGGATAGGACACCGATATGACGAGTAATTTCAAATTTAATATCTGCCATTTTTATTCTCCTATTCGCTAGTTCTGACATTCAGTTCATACGTCTTTATAAATGAATATTCATCCAGTCAAAGGCAGTGGAGAGTTTGAAGCCTTTGTATTCTCCTGTAAATTTCTGTTTGGCCATGGGGTCAAGGGCTTTTTCATTACGGATATGCACAGTTTCCATTGACACTCTCAAATCATTCCTTTTTTATTCTTCCCATAATCCAACGCTTCAAAAGGAACGTGAGTGCATACGGAAAGGTTATGAACTTATCATTATAGCCGATATTCGTATCCCCCAATTTAATGCCATGTTTAATATCAGGATACGTACTATTATCAATCAAAGCATTCAAAGACTTGGTGGCTCTATTTTTTGCCTTAACCTCTACAGGAATTAAAGATTCCGCATCACGGATAAAGAAATCCATTTCCAGTGTAGCCGTTCTATTGCGGAAAAAATATAATCCATATCCTTGTGAAACCAGCATCTGAGCTACAATATTTTCAAACAGTGCCCCCTTGTAAACGCCAAAATTTCTATTTTGGCGTAGATCCACTTGGGCTTCTTCATCCAACGAAGCAATGAGCAATCCCGTATCTCCAAAATACATCCTATAGTTGTCCGGGTCAAAGTTCCCCTTCAAGGGTAATTCAGGATGCTCCAGACAATAACAGATATTGACTATGCCTGCATTGGACAGCCAATCCGTTACACCAACATATTCACGGCTTCTTGCGCCATGGGCTACTTTGGAAATCTGGAATTTCTTGTTGTCTTTGCCAAGGAATACAGGAATCTTGCGATAAACATTCAGGATTTTTGTCTGTTCTAAGCCTTTGGCATACTTTGTAATGTCTTCCTCATAGCCCAGTAGCAGCTGTTTTTGCAGAGCCAATGTCCCGCTGTAATTGCCCTTCTGAATAAACGACCACACAACCGCTGGCATACCGCCTAAAATAATATATTCCTTGAATGCATCCCTCAGTACGGACATCGCTATACTAGGGAGTGGCTTCAACTCCTTCATGTGCTGGTATAACATATCAATCTGCTCATCCGAATATCCTTTTGCCCATAAGTATTCCTCAAAATCTAGCGGATACATGGTGATATCTTCCTTGTAGCCTACGCTATTGGATTCTATTTCCTGATAGCTGATGCCCATCAAGGAACCTGAACAGATGACATCGTATCGCCCATCAATTTTGAAAGCCTTCAAACTGGTGGCGCAAGCCGGGCATGCCTGCAGTTCATCAAAGAAAATCAATGTTTTTCCTGACTCTATCTTCAGCGCAGGATTCAAAAAGGAGATATTCCGAAGAATCGAGTCTACTTCATAGCCGTCATCGAAGATACTTCGGTATTCCTTTTGCAGGACAAAGTTTATTTCAATTACATTCTGATAATGCTGACCTGCAAAGTGACTTATGGCCTCCGTCTTACCTATTTGCCGTGCTCCCTTGATGATAAGAGGCATACGTTCCTTATTTGCAGCCCATTCAACAAGAATGGCATCTATTTTTCGTCTTAGTCGCTCTATCACAAAATTCCTCATATTTTTAGTTTTGTAATCACAAAATTCTATACTATAAGCCTTATTATATCACATTTTTCTATTTTAGCCATAATTTTGCTCCTTTTGCATTCTCATTGATAAAAAGAAAGGCTCAATCACAAATATCGCTGCGCACCGCCCCACGCAAAAAGGCACATCAGCCCCAAAAGGAGCCGATGTGCCTTTCTGTCACTCAGTAGGCAGCGTCCATGCCGCCCTCGATTTTCTTGCTATCTGCCGTCTCCACGTGGTCTCCCTCCAGATGGTACGGCGAGGAGAATGCGTGCCTCTCCCGGAGTTTTGCGCCGCGCTTCTCGAGGAAGCTCCTGAGGACCCAGGGCTTGTCGGAGATGATGCCATCGACACCCATATCGTAGAGCATCGCCATATCCTTTGGATCGTTGACCGTCCAGGGAACGACCTTCATGCCAAGCTCGTGCGCCTCCTGCACGTCCTCCAGACTGAGCTCCGCATAGTACGGGGAGATTACATCGGCTCCGATGGCCTTTGCCGCCTTGACGGCATCGCCCTTGAAGTCCTTGATATCGAGGCCTCCCAGGTAGGGGGACTTCTCTTTTTCGTACTGACGCAGATACATCCCGCCACGCCCCCAGGAGGGCTGCTCGCTCCAGAGAGCCGAGAGGGAGATGCGCGGATTCATCTCATGCTCCAGGCGAAGGGTGTTCCAATCGAAGGATTGCAGGATGACACGATCCTCCATACCGTATTCCTTTATGAGCTTGTTGAAGGCCTCCAGGAATTTCTCCGGATCTGCATTATTCGCGTACTGCTGTCCATCCTCGGGATCCGGGTAGGATTTCGTCTCGATGTTCAGGAACACATCCTTGTTCCCCGAGTCCTTGATGAGCTGCAGAAGCTGGCGCAGTGTCGGAATCTGCGCGTGCTCCGGCGTGACCTGCGTCATCCCGTGAATCTTGTAGTACTCCGTGTCCGGGTTGATTTTTGCCACATCGAATTTCTGGATTTCTGCGACAGTCATCTTGCGGATATCATACTTCCCCGCCTCGATATACTTGCCGTCCGCATCGCGCGTGACCTCGGGATTCAGGATGGGGTTATGGCTCATGACGATCTCGCCATCGCCTGCCAGCTGCATGTCGCACTCGATGGATGTCGCGCCACTTTCTATTGCATAGGCATAGGAGTACAGCGTGTTCTCCGGCCGTGCATCGCGGCCGCCCCGGTGGGGCTCAAAGTCAAACACTCCATCAAAGTTCACCTTTGCCTCCGTGTGCGCTGGCAGCAGGCCGCAGGATACGCCCACAAGTCCGATGGCAAGCATTCCTGCGAAGAGTGCACGTTTCTTTGCAAGAAAATTCCCCATTCGTTTCATACCACAAGCTCCTTTCCAAAAATCTCCTGCCGCAAAGCTGCAGCAATTTGCAAAACCGCATTCCTCTCCGGTCAAGTCTCTCTACTTTTTCCCGGCTCCATTTCTATGGTTGCATATTTTTATTGCTTTTTCTCGCGGAACCCGTAAATTTTTTGTAAATGTATTTGCATTTTGATGTGCGATGTACTGGGAATCTCCGCATTGCCTCTATAAAAGGCACATTGATACCCCAAGGAGCCAATGTACCTTTTCGATTCAGATTTTCTGTTTTACTGCTCGTCCTGGGGCTTTGCATTCCACACGAGGAGCGCCAGGAGCGTCGAGACGAGGGCGGCGCCTACCCAGAATTCGGTGGCGTAGCCGAAGTCGTAGACCTTGACCCCGTCCACCACGGTGATGGTCATGAGCTTTCCTGTGACGAACTCCTGGATGGCGGCGCCGGCGTAGGACAGGAGGCCAATCATGCCCATGGCTGCGCCCGTGACCCGCTTTGGCACGATGTCGACGGCCATGAGGCCGCCCATGTAGCAGACGAGGGCTCCCATGGTGAAGCCGTAGAAGGTCATGCAAAGGAGATCCGTGTAGAAGGACTGGGGTGCCCAGACGAAGCCGGCAATGGAGGCGGTATAAAGAATACCGTAGATGAGGGCCGGCATATTGCGCTTCGAGTCAAAAAACTTGTCGGAGATCCAGCCACAGAGCAGGGCGCCGAAGATGCCGGCCACCTGCATATAGGCCATGACGCCGGCGGCCCCCATCATGTCGTAGCTCTTCTCGCTGGTGAGGTAGACAACGCCCCAGCTCTCCACAGCGTAGCGGGCGATGTAGACGCAGAGCGACGAAAGGCCGAGAATCCAGACGGCGGGGTTCTTGACGACGGCGTTCCACTGCATGGAGCCCACGGACTGCTTCTTCTGAGCCTCGATTTCCTCCTCCGTCTTTTCCCCGTAGTAGACGGCCCCGTTCGGCAGGCCCTTTGTCTCCGGGCGGTCGCTCATGGTGCCGTAGAGGACGATGGAGCCCAGAATGCTGATGACACCCGCCGCGATGAAGCCCATGTTCCAGCTATAGGTGGTGACGATGGCCGCAATGGCAAAGTAGGCGAAGGAGGAGCCCAGATTGTGGCTCGTGAACCAGACGCCGTAGAGGGTGCCGCGCATTTTGTTGCTGAACCACTGGTTCAGCGACACGATGGAGGGCCCTGCGCCATAGGACTGGAACCAGCCATTGAGGCCCCAGAGCACAGCGAGAGGCACGAAGGAATTCACAAGGCCCATGCCCGCCATGGTGACGGAGGAAATGAATAGGCCAAAGGTGAAGAATCGCTTGTTGTTCATGCGATCCGCCAGGAAGCTGTTCGTGAACTTGCCCAGGCCGTAGGTGATGAAGAACACGGAGCCGATGATGCCCACCTGGGTGGGATCCACGACACCGGAGGCCAGGAGCGGCTTCTTGATGACGGAGTAGCTCTGGCGGATGATGTAGTAGAAGGCATAGCCCACGGTGATGGACAAAAACACCTGCCACCGGGTGCGGTTAAAGAGTCGCTTTACCTCCGCCTGGTCCTGGATGCGCGGTGCATCCGGCCCCGTGCGGAAGAAATTGTACAGCATGTTCAGCATATTCTTTTCCTCCTCTGGAATGCTCTGTAAAATCCTATTGATTTCACGAGTTCATTATTATTCGCTTACTATTATGACATAAGCAAACAATACCGATAAAGAAGAAAAGTTCTGATAATTTGTAGGAAAATTTCCTACAAGGGTGTCCCTGCGATTTCTCCAATCCGGAAATGCGTACCCTGCCCGGCAAATCGGCTTTCACGGCCTCGGCTTTGCCACTTTGCCATTCAGGAGACGCTCCGCCTCCCGCCAGACGGGACAGTATTGCTCCACGAGGGCGTAGAATCGCGCATTGTGGTTCTTTTCCACGAGATGCGTGAGCTCATGGATGAGGACGTACTCCAGGCACTGGGGCGGCTTCTTGGCGAGCTGGGTGTTGAGCCACACCCGCCTGGCCTTTACGTTGCAGGTGCCCCAGCGAGTCTTCATGTTCTTCAGCCGGTACTCCGTCGGGTGAAGCCCCGTCCGCTCCTCGCACGCCCGTGCCACGGCAGGATAGACTTTCTTGAGCTCCAGCTGGCAGACCTTCTCATAGAGTGCTTCCTTCCGTGCCGAAGAAGTCCCCTTTGGCACGTACATGCGGAGAGTATCCCCCATCCGAAAGACGCGGGGCGCCCCTATCGTCTCAATGACCTCCAGCCGATAAGGCTTTCCCCAGAGATAGCAGATATCCCCCGTCGTAAAGGAAGGCTTTGCTTCCTGCTCCTGCGTCATCGCCTTTTCCTGAAGCTTTTCGATGGCTTCCCTCTGCGTCGCGAGGAAGCTCTCCAGTTCCCAATCTGTGATGGACGCCGGAAGCGTCACCCGTATCCTCCCGTCCGGCGGGTACGCCCGTACATGGAAGTTCTTCATATTTGTCTTCCATAGAATCTCCATGGGAATGCCCCCAAACTGCCGACGCTCCTCGCGAACCATCCGATTTCCTGCCCGCATAGCTTTTCCTTTCCAATCTTCAAAATCCTGTGCCGCGCAAATCCCACGTTTCTGTGAACATGCCCCGCCTTTCCCTTTTCGAGAATACACAAGGGAAAAGAAAGGGCAACCGTCCACACGCGACGCATATTTCTGCGCACTTATCTGTAACCCCTTGACATTTATCGCTATCGTAGTATCATAGGGGACAATCCATTTTATAGAAAGGGCATCCTTTATGAACCTTCTTGAAAAGCTCAGTCGCTTTATCTCTAACTACATGGCGGTCTTCGTCATTCTCGTGGCGGTCATCGCCCTCTTCGCCCCCTGGACCTTTACCTGGGCGGCACCGCAGATCGCCGTCCTCCTGGGCATCGTCATGTTCGGCATGGGCACCACGCTCCGCCTCGGGGACTTCCGCCTGGTGCTGAAGCGCCCGGGGGATGTGCTCGTGGGCGCCATCGCCCAGTTCACCATCATGCCTGGTCTCGCCTATCTCCTGGCCAAGGGCTTCAACCTTCCCCCGGAGCTGGCGGCGGGCATCATCCTGGTGGGCACCTGCCCCGGCGGCACCTCCTCGAATGTCATGACGTACCTCGCTCGTGGCGATGTGGCCCTCTCCGTCTCCATGACCATGACGACGACCATCCTGGCACCCATCGTGACGCCGCTCCTCACCTGGTGGCTGGCCGGGGCCTGGGTGGATATCTCCCTCGGTGCCATGATGCTCTCCATCGTGAAGGTGGTCATCATCCCCATCGTCGGCGGCATAATCATCAACTCCCTCTTCGGGGAGACGGTAGAGAGGTACAACAAGCTCCTGCCCCTCATCTCCGTCATCGCCATCGTCCTCATCGTCGGCGGCGTTGTCTCCGTCAGCTCCGCCCGCATCCTGGAGACCGGTGCTCTCATCATGGTGGTCGTCATGCTCCACAACCTCCTGGGCTACGCCCTGGGCTTCGTCATCGCCAAGGCCCTCCACATGAATCTCGCCAAGGCAAAGGCCATCTCCATCGAGGTTGGCATGCAGAACTCCGGCCTCGCCACGTCGCTGGCCATGCTCCACTTCGGTGCAGCCGCCGCCATCCCCGGTGCCATCTTCAGCGTCTGGCACAACATCTCCGGGTCTCTCGCCGCCAACTACCTGGCCCGCCGCATGACCCGCGAAAAAGATGCCGAGCCCGCCATACAAAACTAAATCACTCCAATAAATAGCAGAAGCCGAGATTGTTTCCCTGGAAATGTTCCACGTGAAACAATTTCGGCTTTTTCTCTATGTCGCCTGTGTCCCATTCCCCCTTCAGTCCAGGATTGCCCCCTCCTTGTAGCATAGGGCGATGTACTCTCAAAAGAAAAGCCCCCGGAAGGGGGCTGCGTTTATTGGTTGAAATAGCTAATGGGGTTTACAGGGGAGCCGTTTATGCGGACCTCGTAGTGGACGTGGGGGCCGGTGGAGAAGCCGGTGCTTCCCATGTAGGCGATGAGCTGGCCGCGCTTTACCTGCTGGCCGCTCGTCACCACCACCTGCATGGCGTGGCCGTAGCGGGTCATGATGCCATTTCCGTGGTCGATATCCACCATGTTGCCGTAGCCGCCGCTGTTCCAGCCGGCGTAGGTGACGGTGCCGTCCGCCGTGGCGACGATGGGGGTGCCCATGTCGTTGGC
>CAMCBT010000024.1 GCA_945873115.1 uncultured Mitsuokella sp. | reverse complement strand
CTCCTACACAACCAGACGGCATCTCCTACCGCTTGCGCATCCAAAAGCTGCCCGCCTGAAAGGCCTGCTCCTCCCGCCATTCCTTTCGGAACGCCGCGCGATGCCGTTTCTCCATAAAATTCGTTGCAAACAAGATCTCCCAGTCACGATTTCCTGCCAAAAAGGCACGCAGGAGATACATCTCATTCCATCCCATGCCCCTCAAGATCCATTCCTTCGGATATTCCCAAGGATAAAAGATGTCGTGCAGATGAACGACGACGCCGGACGCAAGGCGCGGCAAAACGTGAAAGAAAAGATAGTTGACATCCGATTGATACTTGGTCACATGAGACGTATCGATAAACAAAATGTCATGTTTCTCCAGCCTGTCAAAAAACGACAGCGGCAGATCCTGCATTCGCTTCTCGTAGATCGTCATATGCGCCGCATCCCCCTCTTTCATGACGGAATGGAGCACCTTTGGATATGGCTCGACAGAATCCACCTGAATCTTCCAGTCAAAACAAAGCGCATTGGTATCCAGGATCACGGCCGACGAATTTCCGCATCCGATTTCGATGATGCGCTTCGGCTGAAAGCGGCGCATCATGAAATGGAGCACCAGTCCGTCGTTGTGGTCATACGCATTGTTGTCGAGCACATAGCGATACGGATAATCCGGTTCGCAATCGGCGCGCTTTTTCCAAGGAAGCCTCGTCGGATAAAGTTCGTTCATCTCCCCGAGCATCGCAAGCTGCGTCTCTTCCTGCATATCGAGACCGTCCTTGTCCGCTCCGCTCTCCTCGTCCAGCAGAGCCCTCGCGTAGGTACGCACCACCTCATCCATCTCCGGATAAAGGGAATAGAAATGTCCGAATGGGGGGAAGACGGAGAGTGCTTCTTCGGAAACCCGCGGCATCAGCAAGAGCGGCATCAGATCGCGCCCGAACAAAATATCCTCGCGCTTCCACCCCAGCGCGAGCGCCTCCTGCGCAATCTCGCCTTCAAAACCCACAGGCGAGACGAGGAGGCGCGTGCGCGTATCGCCTTCGTCCGGAAGCGTCACAGGCATACCCAAGGTGTCTCCCAGGGGGGGGCATTTGTCAACCACCCCTGCAATGCTTACACCATGAAACCGAAGAAAGGCAAGCCAAGCCCCTCCGTTCGCCCCCGCTCCCCAAATCGTCACCGCTCGATCGCGCGGGAAAAAAGAATCGATCAAGACCATATGAAACGTCTCCTTACAGTACGCGACTGATATGCACAATGCTAGAATGCACCCGTCGTCAAATCGTCTCCTCTATCAAATACTGCTTGATTTGCACGACACGCTTCCCCTGCCTTGCCCCGGCTTCTTCTTGCCATCTGGTTATTTCAGGAGAGTGAATCTTTTTCACCGCCTGCTGCGTCACAATGCGATAATACAAATCGTAACCAGAAAGGTCATTTTTGAAGAGTTGTTCCGTTGCAAGCAGCTGCTCCATAGCGTATTCGATGTTTTTCCCTTTCAGCTCAATCAAATATGCCGTTTTCTTATCAAGATTCAGCAAGAGGAAATCACATCTCTTAAACTGATTTTTCAGAACGCTGTCGTCGTCAACTTGATAATGCGCCACACAATTTTCATCGCGGTTCTTCGCCCGATGTTCCGCTTTGTTCTTCGAATATTTATCCCGCGATACAATGATTTTGCAATTCGGATCCCTTGCGCAAAGCGATGTATAATCTTTCAGAGAAACCATCATCCTTCACCTTCGGATTCCCATTTCATCTGCATCAGCTGTTCCGTTTCCTCATTGATTTCATCCGCGACATGATCGATCAAATCATTTTTGATAAGTCCCTCTTCCATGGCATCACGCACCCTTCCGTCCTTGACAAAATAGGAAGCAGTCTGCTTCGCAAGCAACGTAGAAAGCGGCGATATGGAGGATGGAATATCAGAGCCTTGATCCAACAACTCTCCTGCATACAACATATTGTTTACCGCACCCAACACAAAGGGACTGTGCGTTGTCACAAGCATATGGTTTCCGGCATGGACAAAGACGGCCAACGCCTCCGCCATAAGCTTCTGCGTATCCGGATATAGATGGGATTCCGGCTCCTCGACAATCAAGAAAACCTTTTCCCGCTCCATCAAATAGTAAAACAACAGATTCAGAATCCACACCGTCTCCTGCTGCCCTGAGGAAGCAAAGTTGATTTTTACATATTTTCGATTGCGATAATACTTGAAATCTTTATCCAGCAGAAACAGTCGTTCCGCACCGTCTTGATATTGATATCTGCCATGCAGGATTTTATCGATTTTGCTTAGTAAAAAATCCAACACGCGCCTGTCGATGATATCCTGCGTCGTATCAAGCTTTGTTTGAAGCATGCCTCGAAGATCCTCCGAAAATATCGGACGGAGTTTTAATATGTTCTGAATGTACGAGTATGTACAAAAATCGACATCCCGAAATCCGCCATCCAATGCGAGTGCAGCAAGCTGATCCGACAGTGCCGTAATCATGCTTCTCCCCGCAGGAACATAAAGTGTCGTAAGATCATCGCGAAACAATTCTTCCAGTTGTTCTTTTAGTTGGTATTTCTCATCAATCGTCCACTCGTACTTAACAACATCATTCCATTTCAATAAAAAATCTCGCAACGGTTCACTAAACACGATTTGCACAATATTTCGATAGGGATCATTCCAGTGCTCCTCTAGGCGGACTTCGACATACGTTCGCTCTGCATATGCATATTTCAGATGCATGGCGGAGTTCATCCCCCACGTACTGCCAAATATGGCCAAGAATTTACGCCGCAGATCTTTTTCAATAAGCGGAAGTAGCTGTTCTGGCGATCGCGTATTTTGTATCATGCGATTTAATACAGTTTCCTTGATCGTGCGAAAGAAAAAAATACTTTTTGCAACCGTACTTTTCCCATTCGCCTGCGGACCTGTAAAAACATTCAGCTGATTGAGTTCGATATCGCATTTTCGTATCGGTCCAAGGTGCGAAATTTCTATTCTAGGCATGTTCTATCTCCGAAGCATCGATTCGTCAAATCGACGTTCCAATCGTGCAAATCAAATCATACATACACAATCACCCTGTTTTGACAGCCCCTGCAAAGATATTATTGTCAAATACATTCTCATTGACATAGGGCATTGTGATGATGTTCTCCACCTCGAAACCGCTATGTACCAACATGGAATAAAGCTGATTCACCGAGAAGAAATTGACATGTTCCTGGCAGTCACAGTCACGCCCTAAAGGAACAGCAACATATAGCATGCCTCCGGGCTTCAGCAGCCGCCGGGCCTCCTTCAGAACTGCCATGGGATCTGCTACATGCTCCAGGTTTTCCTGAGAAAGCACAACATCAAAGGACTCAGCAGGCAGCCCCGTATCAGCTGCATCCCCGAGATATGCCTCGATGCCAATGGCCTTGCAGGCCTCTACCCGCTCTGGTGTAAGATCTACGCCGGTAACGCGACATCTCTTTTGGAGCGCTTTGAGCATTTCTCCATGGCCGCAAGCCAAATCGCAGACTGCACGTTCTGGCCCTCCTGAATAAACCAAGCGTTCTGCAAGTCGCATGTCGAAGCGATAGGAGAAGTACTCATCGAAATACATGCCATTTTCATCAACGGGCAATTCCAGCTCATACTGCTTTCCCAGCTCGACAAGCATTTGGTCCGCCTTGTCCAGATTGCCTCGACGCATTGCTTCGACCAGCTCTTTATTAAAAGCATTTACATAATCCTTCCGAAAGAAATCCCTTGGCATTTCCTCCAGGAAACAGCGATTCTTCAGCCAAGTATCCCGTCGATATTTTGATAGGTTCCAATCGTCACGATAGGACAACACATCCGTCTGCAGCAGGAATTCCTTCTTTGTGATACAAGAAATGCCGGCTGCTTCAAAAAGAGCATTGTCCTTCTCGCTCGGTACGGTAAAAATAACGGTGACATCCTGCCTGTCCTTCTGTGCAAGGAAATCCGCAACGGAGAAAATCGTCCACTCCCCGATTTGCTGGCCTTGTTTTTCCGGATCATTATCGATAAGCCCGTAATAATATCGATTTGGCAGAAGCTTCAGCATTGCATAGCCAACCTGCCCTGCGCCAAAAATTGCATACTGATTCATGGAAGAGTCTCCGATCTGACCTTGCACAGGTAAAGGGTGCGCGTGTCATTTGGTGTGGACGGCGAAGTCTCTAGAATATCGAACCTTCGCGAGAGTTCCTTTTCGAAATTCTCCTTCGTGTACCAGCCAAAGGCCTCCGTCTTAAAATCCGTAATATATCGATCCGTTTTCTCGATGAACTCGACAATCAGATACCTTGTCGTAAAGGCCCGAAGCTGTCCGACGATTTCCTCGAAGGTCAGCTGCCAGAGGAATGCAAGATGATGCACGATGGCAAGAGCAAGGGCAAGCTCGCTTCGCAGCCGGGAGCTTGCAGCGGGAAGCCAGGGATGAACCCCGAGCGAGGTATCGATATAGGAATCACGATAATTTGCGAGAGTCGGGCTGCAAAAGGACATATATGCCGGGAGAACATTCGCATAACCTTCTGTCTTCGTCCTCTCCCAAACCGTATCAAGAGCACTGACATCCATGTCCATGATGATAGCGTAATCTGCACTGTCATGCAGATAGCTGCCATACCATCCCATATTGCCCGCAATGTCGATGATCGTCTTCGGCTTCAGACGGTCGAGCCATGCCGCGACACCCTTCATTTTCTCCGACCACCGGGTTCTATCAGCGGCTTTGCTCCATTCGTCATCTTGATAGCCATCCCATATCGTCAGATTCTCCATATTGCCGAGGCTCTGAAGGTATGCCTCACATCTATCGGCAACCTCAAGAACATCTTCTTGCCTCTCGATTTTGCTGGCAAGGGAGAGCATCTCTTTATAGGTTTCCGTCTCAGCTTGCGTCAGATAGCCCTGAACATCTGCAAGCGTATAGATAATGCCCACCTGCTTCAGGCAGGCATATGCCTTCTCCAGCTGATGCTTTTGCATCAGGATGAGCGGAATCACGTGCATATTCAAGAACTCAAGCATCGTCTGAGGAGGAGTGATCCCCTCGCCGATTGCGCCAAAATCAAAAAATACGAACCGGCCCCTATGGATTGTTGCATTCAGGTGATGTCCATCACAAAGAGAAAGAGCGCCTTTTGTCAGCTTGCGGATAAGCTCCAGCATGAACTGTACATAGGCACGAAATACCCGCGGTGTCCACTCGAAGCTGTAGGTAATGGGCGCAAGCACCTGATGCTCCAGGAGCAAGCAGCAGGGCAGATCCCACTTATTGACCATTTTCTTGGTGCCGACTACTTCTTTCCCAAGAAGGCCCTGCTCCTCTAAGCTTTGAAGAATTCTTTCATACCGTTTCTCATACGGCGAAAAAACCATTCGGAAAAGGCGATTGCTCGCTTGCATTTGAACAAGCCGAGATGTCGAGTCATAGGTTTTATGCGGAGAGAACCCTTCCGGCAGCTCAATCTCGCCAGAAACGCGCCCGGGCACATCCCCAAAGGAATAGAGTGCCGCACCATCCTCAAAGTCCTGCCCCTGTACAAATCCACTAGCCGTTAGTTGCCGGGCAATTTCATTCGAAATATTTCGATTCGATACGGAGATAAGAATTTTCTGCTCACCATTTGGTGCAGAGGGGATTTCCTCCGGAGAATATACTTTGTATTGTCCGATAGAAGTCTCCCATTTTTTAGGATTATTATCCACCAGCCCCCATATCTCTGCACCATCTTTTTCCAGATAGGATATCAGTATGGGCGCATTTTCCCCCGCGCCAAAGATTACGTATCTCATTTAGTATAAATCCTTTCCATAGCGCTTTGTCTCAATCGCCTGCGCCACCTGCTCCGCGACAGGAATCAAGTGATGATTCCAAGCCTCCTCCGAGCAGCCATTGCACCAAGAGCAAGCAGCAGGGAGCGGCTCCTCAAAGGACACAAGCTTTGCAATTTTCTCCTTTGCATCCGGATCGTAGATATCAACAGATGCTCCCCGAAGATTCGGGACATTGTGCAGCCGTGCCATCGTGTTGATGAGGTCGCAAAGATAGAACCGGCCCTCCGAGACAAGATTGCATTGACAGACACAATCGTTCCTCCGTCTTGCCAGCAAGACCTCTGCGCTCTGCTCTTCCCTATCCTGGACAAGCTGGCAGGTGTCTGACCATACAGGCAGGTCGAGCACAGAGTAGGAAATCCCATGCCTAGATAACCCCTCCACCAGTTCTGCGATATGGACGCTTTTCTCGCGGTAATTGGATATAAGCACCTCGACATTCGAATGACGTGCCAAGGCCTGCAGGATATTTTCCCTTGGTGTAATTGTCCCGTTTGTGATGACCCAGATTCGCCCGATATTTCGCGCCAAGGGATGCGAGGCTATGCCATCTATTATTTCGTCCAAATCGTTTCGTAAAAGAGGCTCCCCCCCCAGAATTGATAGGAAATCTACCCAATCAATCAGCTGCATAGTCTTTTCGAAGTCCTGGAGCACCGACTCTACAGAGATATTCTTTGCTTCCTCCGGCCTGAAGAATTGCTTTCCGGCCGCACATGCCTTGCAGCGAAGAGAGCACTTGTCCGTGACGTACATTGTAATCTGTTTCGGAGCAAGACAGAGCTCCCCCTTCTTGCCGCGAAAGATTTTTTCCCGATAAAAGCCCTGGGCATTCCCATCAAAGGCTGTATAATCCGCGTCTTCCCCAGGTGCACCAAGTTCCCGTAAGCGCAGCTTTTTCCGTATCCTTGCCGAGAAGGCAGCAATGCGCTGCGGCATGAGAGAGGCTGCACGCTTCAAATCGATATCATCCAGCACACGTATCAGGTTCGTTTTCGTCTGCACATTTTCGAAGAAAAGAAGATCCTCATCGCGGTATCCAAGCCCTAAAAGCTGCGCAACTATCTCTTTTCGTACAGATCCCTCGGGCACACAAAGGATTACCTGTATGTCAGGCGCATAAAAAGGACGATACAGCAATGCATCTGCATAAAGCTGATCCGATAGCTGCTCGCTGTTATCAAAAAAACCAAAAACCTGCTTTCCATCCGCACGAAGGCGATGAAAAAGCTCTATGCTCGCCCCAGTATAAGGCGCTAATACCAATTTCTTCATGATGTCCTCCCTACTCTTATATTCACAAAACTGCATTCGTGCAACGCTCATATATTGCTTGATAAATTTGTGGGCCGCAAGGCGACATTCCGGCCGTTTCTGTCTTGCTGTCCCACTCAGACAAGTGCGCCAGAAATCCGTCCAATGTACAAACGAGCTCATCTGTATAGCCACGCGCATTCGGATTCCAGGCTACCCCGTTGGAGGAGATTGTATCCTTCGAAATCCGTGTGACGCTCTCCTCTCCATTTTCTACAAAATGGAAGGCAATACAAGTTTCCTCTTCCTGTATCCAGCGTTCTTTGCCTGTTCCCAGTTTCTCCAGAAGATAAACGTGACCGTCCTCTTCTTGCCGCACGACTTTTCCTGTTTTCGCATCAACCACAATGGTCTCTTCTCCATCCCAGGGATAGATGAATAGATTTCCACCGGCATAGCGCAAAAAAACATATTCTGAATCCGAGTGCCGATACCGGATAATGTCTGGATACTCTATTACCTCTCCCGTCGCCGGATTCCACCGGACGAGAGGCTGCTTCCGGCTCCGATCAAGCAGCCAGAATGCCTCGCCATCAAAAGCCAAATCATGATAGCGATGCGCATCTTCGCCAACACGAATCAATTCTGCCGTGTCATCATCCATGCATACTGCCAGTATTCCATTGCAAAATGGAAGCGCAATATACAGAGTTTCTTCTACAATCACAAACTCCCGCAAAAGATTATTTTCCGGCCACGGCTTTGTAACATCATGCCGTAAAAGCGGCTTCACAAGTTGATACCATGCAGTCAAGCGTGTTATGCTCTTTGCCTTTCTATCGAGTTTGAGAATCTCAGGATTCTGCCAGGAATAAAAGTAGACACTATCGCGGTATGGCACGGCACGATAATAGCCAGAACCGGCAAGATCCTGATAACCAGCACTGGCTTCCATCTGCTTAAAGACTCGCTGCTCCCTCATATCGTAAGCCGTAATGTTCCGATCCAATTGCGGAAAAAGGAATGCCTTGTCGTCATCTTGCAGAAAGAATGGCCCAAATCCATTGACTCCCCAGCACTTGGCGAAAGGTATTGTTTGATACGTTGCATTGCCATTTCCCCGATTTACCGTCCAAATCCGATTACGAAAGGTATCGAAAAAGGAAAAAGTGTCCGTGCCCTCGATGATGTTGCAAGCCAGGAACGGGAATACAGGATATCTGTACCACTGCTGGAGAATCGGTTTGCCTGTAGCCGCGTAAAGCACCAAACAAGAGCTGAAGTCTCCGTAATATGCATCTGAAAAAGCAATGGCTCGCTCTAGTTCAGGCGATTCATCAAGAATGCCAAGACCTTCTCGAACAAAGTTTTTTTCTAAGTCCATGTACGCATCATAGTATTCAGGACGCATAGATTTCAACGTAGATTTCATAAGAGGATGGGGACGCCACCATAGCACATACTCTTTATGCTCTTGAAAAAATTGAAAAATGAAACGGAGCTTTCCACATACATGCTCCGTATTCTGAAGCATGTCCCCCAGACTCGTAAGATACAATACGACCTTCCGATTCTGAATAATATCCTCCCATGCTTTTGGAATCGAAAAATCCATTCTGCTCGTGCTTCGCACTTTATCGAATTTAGGGGAACCGAAAGCGAGGAATTTTTGATACGAGTCATTCCACCCCGTTGCACTTTCATACTGCTTTTTTATCCCTTCATTTTCGAGTACAACATAGTCCGCAGCAAAAACACCCGGTGCCTTGCATGGTCCGACGGCCACCATATCCCCTGATACGAAGTAGGGCACGTACACGAGGCAGTCGGTGCATTCCTTTAGCTTGTCGCTATAGTACTGGGCATCGACGGAGGTGACGTAGTTATTGCCGTCGTAGGGGTTGTGGATGAAGATGGCATCGGGACGCAGCTCCTTTAGCGTGTCCAGCGTATAGTCCTGCCAGTCCTCCACGGGGACGTAGTCCGGGAAGTCGTCCGCCTCGCAGTGCCAGGCGGCGGCACTGCCATCGGGATTGCGATCGGCATAGGGAATGGGGACCACGTGGGCCTCCGTATGCTCCGCGTCCTCTGCGGCGGCTTTCCAGATGCTCTCGAGGCTGTCCCACATGGAGGCCTTGTACGGCAGAAACACGAATATTTTTCGCAGTTTTTCCGTGTCCAGCATACGCTCGACAGCCTGCAGGAGATTGGCAATCAACGCACACTCAGATGCGATTTGTACAGGCTCTGAGGGTACGGGCAGCAGGTACATCGCCTGCAAAAGAGTATCCGCAATCTCGCTGTATTCCGCTCTTTCCTCCTGCCGCAAGACTTTTGCCACGGTCTGCGAAAAGTCCTCGAGACTGCGCACAACATTCTGTTTTGCAGACTCACCATCCGATACCGTCAGCCCTTGCGCCATCAAGAGGGAAAGTCCATGCTCTACCGCCTGAATCTTTGTGCGCAACAATCCCTGTGTATGATGATTCATTCACCTGCTACCTTTCTTTATTTCGCCATCCTCGCAAGACAATCAAATCCTGCTTTCCCCAACTGTACAAAGCAGATATCCCTGCCCATAATCCGGCTCGGGATGCTCTGTAAACCAGTGCTCGAGCGCAACTCTTAGATAATGATGCTCCGGCAGAAAGCTAAACGCATCCTTCAAGCCAATGGTATGCTCCTCCACATTTTGATACCCAGCCTCTATAAATTCATCTTTCATCGTTGCCTGCGGCAGTTCCATACCATATTCCCATTCTCCCGCCTCCTCCTGCAGAAATTTTCCTGCATGATAAGCGATAGAATTCGCATTGGGAATCAGCGAAACCATCCTGATCCCAACTCGCTGCCAAAGCTGAAGCAAGCGGACACGTTCCTCTCGTTCAAAATGCTCAAGAAGCCCCGCCTGAAAAACAACATCAAAAGCTTGATCCTCAAACGGCAGATCTTTCCTGGCATCTGCTAAACATGTATGGACTGGAAGGTTCAGCTGTTTTGCCGCCTTTTGTACCAGGCATATGCTCTCCTTTGAATAATCCATAGCCGTACAAATGCGATTCTCTGTTGCTAGATGGAGCGTCGTCGTGCCACTGCCACAACCGATTTCCAGTACTCGCTCCCCTGGTTTGGTCAATCGGAGCATTTCCTCACTCCAAGAACTCCGTCTCCGCTCCTGAACGTCAGAAATGACCCGGTCTAGCATTTCTTGATTGTAAATTTCTCCCCATTCATCTGCTTCAAGCGGTCGATATGTCCCCCCCCCCGCGTACATGTGTATATGCCACAAATCTATGGAATCCTGCTTGAAGCAGTGCATCCGAAATTTCATGTCGAAACCGCCGCGGTGTAATCAAGAACAAAGCCTCATCCTTATTTACAATAGGAACGTCTTCCAATTTATAAATAGGGCATCCATTCAGTTCACCAATCTTATTCTGATCTACAAAGCAGAAGACATTTTCACGACCAACATCCGCCAATGCTTTTCTCCCAAATTCTCCTGCACCATAAAGAATAATTTTCATCACTTCACCACACTCCACCTTCCTTTATACTCTACATATTTTATCGGATATTTTGAAAAATGATTAAGCTCGGCAAATGTCTGCCTGCGTTCTCCTCGCACTCGATGCAATCTGCTCTTATCGTACCCGAAAGCACCCAAGAAAGAAGACCGGAATATCTAGCGGAGGATTCCTCTTGCCAGGAGGAGGCCGGCGGCGGCGAGGAGAAGGCCCGATAGGACATTTGCGGCAATATTTGCGAGGGCCGGCAGGTAGCTGCCGCCCTTCAGGAGGAGGAGGGTCTCGAAGCTGAAGGAGGAGAAGGTGGTGAGGCCGCCCAGGAAGCCTACGGTGAGGAGGAGGCGGTAGGATTCTGCCACGAGGCCATAGCGCTCGGTGGCGAGGAGCAGGAGGCCCATGATGAGCCCCATGAGGAAGCTCCCCACCGTGTTTACCGCAAGCGTCCCCAGGGGGAAGGCGGCGAACCTCGCGCCCACGTAGGTGGTAATACTGTAGCGGCACAGGGCCCCGAGGCCGCCGCCGGCGAAGACGAGGATTGCATTTGCGAGGGTCAACGCATCCGCCCCCTTAGCGCGAGAGTCACGAAGAAGAAGCAGGCGGCCACGGCCACGATGGTGGCACCGGCGGCGAGATCTGCGTAGTAGGCGAGGATGAGGCCCGCGATGCCGGAGACAACGGCGATGAGGACGGAGGCCAGGTGGTAGCTCTTGACGCTGGTGGCCACGTTCCGGGCGGCGGCGGCGGGAAGCACCAGGAGGGCATTGATGATGAGGATGCCCACCCACTGGATGCTGATGGCCACCACGACAGCCAGCAGCGCGGCGAAGGCGCTCTCGTAGAGAAGTGCCGGGATGCCCCGGCTCCTGGCGAAGGAGGCGTTGACGGAGAGGACGAGAAGCCTGTTGTAGAGGAAGCCCCAGGCGACGAGGACGAAAAGGAAGACGGCGAGAAGGCCCAGAAGATTTGCCGGCGTGATGGCGAGGATATCGCCGATGAGGTAGCTGGAGTATTTGTTGAAGCTCCCGCCCCGCGACATGAGCATGAGGCCCAGGGCGATGGCTGTGGCGGAGAATACGCCAATGACCGTATCGGCAGAGGCCCCGCTCCTATTCTTGATCCAGGTGATGAAGAGGGCGAAGAGGACGGAAAAGACGAGGAGCGACGCCAGCGGGCTCACCACCCCCAGGAGCACGCCCAGGGCGATGCCCGTAAAGGCCCCGTGGCCCAAGGAGTCGGAGAAGAAGGCCATGCGGTTTGACACCACCATGGTGCCCAGGACCCCGAAGAGGGGCGTCACGAGAAGGACGGCGAGAAAGGCGTTCTTCATAAATGTCGCATTCGCCCAGTCGAAGGGAAGAAGCGTCTCCATAAGGCTGTAGAGTGTTTCCATCACTTCTCCCCTCCCTTCACTGCCTTCACGTCGGCACCGGCCAGCATGCCGAAGAGCTCCTTTGTCCGCGGATCGGCAAAGACCTCCTCCGGGGTGCCATTCATAGTGACGCCCTTGTTCATGAGGATGACCTGGTCCGCATGCTTTGCCACCATATCGAGGTCGTGGGAGATGAGGATGATGGCCATGTCCTCCTTCTCCCGGAGCTCGGCACAGATTTCGTAGAAAAGCTCCAGGCCCGCCCGATCTACGCCGGAGACGGGCTCGTCGAGGAGCAAAAGGTCGGGCATGGGGTCGAGGGCGAGGGCGAGAAGCACCCGCTGGAGCTCGCCACCGGAGAGCGCCCCCAGGCGCCGGTCGATGAGGTGGTCAGCCCGGACCCGAGCGAGATTACGCTCGATGCGAGGGCGGTATTTCCGGCCGGAGGTGAGCCAGACCGGCTTTTTCGTAAGGCAGGCTAGGAAGATGTCCAGGACGCTCAGGGGGGCGCTCACGTCGAACCGCAGATACTGGGGTACGTAGCCGATGACGGGGTGGCCCGTATGGGCGCCCTTTGCGTCCACGTAGTGCAGGGAGCCCGTATGGGGAACCTCCCCCAATATGGCCTTCAAAAGGGTGCTCTTGCCGGCGCCGTTTGGCCCGATGAGTGCGGTGAGCTGGCCGCAGTGGACGTGGAGGTTCACATGGTCGAAGATGTGGAGGCTGCCCACATGGACAGAAAAATCCTCCAGCTTCGTGCAGCAAAGGCGTGCACAGTCGCCAGAGGAGGAGGCTTTATGATGAAGAATATTCTTAAACACTTGGTTCCTTTCGGCTCAGTTCGGATACGCGTATCCCCGCGCGACCCCGTCTCCGCAGGCGACCGTGCTTGCTCCGCTTAAAGGGTCGCGTGGGGGTACACAGCCCTGCTTTTCACTCGGATAACCTACGAAACGTTCGCACGCAAAGCACATAGAGGAAAACTGCATAGAGCACGAGCACAACCAATGAAGCCAACGAGGCATCGGTGCCGGTGCCCAGGGCCCGGAGGAGATAGCTGGTATGGGTCAGCGGCAGGGCGTCGATGATGAGGCGGAGGGCACTGGGCAGGGCGGCGGTGTGGAAGAAGGTACCGCAGAGGAAGGACATGGGGAGGAGGATGTAGGTATTGACCTGGCCCATTTCCTCGAAGGTGTTTATCTTCATGGCGGCGATGAAGCCGATTTCGGCGAAGAGGATGCAGTTCATGGAGAGCACCAAGAGAAAGAGCGGCGTGATAGAGAGCCTTGCGCCAAAGGCGAAGGCCAGGGCGCATATTATCGCGGAGGAAAGAAGCGCCCGGAGGAGCGCCGCCAGAAGCTTCCCGAGGACGAAGGCGTCGGGCCAGATGGGGGCACTCACGTATTCCTCCAGGCTCTTGTGGTAGACCCGCTCCGCATGGACGGGGGTGATGCTGTTAAAGCTGATGTTCATGGAGTTCAGCGCGAGGATGCCCGGCACGATGAAGTCGAGGTATGTGCCCCCCTCCACAGGAATGCTCCGCCCCAGGCCCCAGCCGAAGGCCACGAGGTAGAGGAGGGGCGCCACCATGCGGGAGAGGAGGAACTTCGCCAGCCGCCGCTTGAGTACCACCCAGTCCCGCCAGAAGACCGTGGCGATATCGGTGAGCCTTTGCTCCATCATTTCTTCTTCTCCGTCATCTGTAAAAAGACCTCCTCCAGCGTCGGGAGATTCGTCTTCGCCCGAAGGTTCGCCGGGGTGTCGATATCGAGGAGCCGCCCCTTCGCGAGGATGGCCACCCGGTCGCAGAGGGCCTCCGCCTCCTCGATGTAGTGGGTGGTCAAAAAGACCGTGACCCCCTCCGTCGCAAGATCCTTCACCATATCCCAGATGCGCCGCCGCACCTGGGGGTCGAGGGCCACCGTGGGCTCGTCGAGGAAGAGGATGCGAGGACGGTGGATCAGCGCCCGCACGATGAGGAGCCGCCTCTTCATGCCGCCGGAGAGGCGGCGCACCCCGTCGTTTACCACGTCACTGAGCTCCACATAGTCCAGAAGCTTTGCGATGCGCGCCCTACGCTCCGCCGCCCCCATATGGTGGAGGCGGGCATGGAGCTCCATATTCTCTCCCACCGTCAGATCCTGGTCGAAATTGATATGCTGGGGCACGATGCCGAGAAGCTCCTTCACCTCCCGGGCGTGCTCCCGGATTGAGAGGCCCTCGTATCGGATTTCCCCGGAGGTGGGCCGGGCCGCAAGCGTCATCATGCGGATGGTGGTGGTCTTCCCGGCCCCATTGGGCCCCAGGAGGCCGAATATCTCCCCCTTTTTCACAGAAAAGGAGATACCCGCCACCGCCGTCTTTTCCGACCGCTTCCCGTCCTTCCCCCGATGGCCGAAGCGCTTCACAAGATCCTGCACTTCTATCATATCACTCGATGACAATGCTGTTCTTCCCCCGTTGGCTTTTCGCGCTGTATAAGGCCCGGTCCACATTGCGGAAGACCTGGGCCTGGCTCATGCCCGGTTGGACCACGTGGACACCGCAGCTGACGGTAAAGGACCGCCCCTTCGGCAGCACATGGCATCTTTCCACTGCATGACGGATGCGCTCGGCGATTTCCTCCGCCTGCCGGCGGCCCGCCATGAGGATGACGAAGAACTCGTCCCCGCCCCAGCGGCTCACCGTGTCCGCGTCGGAGCGGGTGCAGGACCGAAGCACCTCCGCCACCGCCTGCAGTGCCCTGTCCCCCATCTCGTGACCGTAGAGGTCGTTGATGGATTTGAAGTTGTCAAGATCCAGCATGAGGACGGAGATGGACTGTCCTGTGACGCGGGCTATATCGAGGGAGTGGCGCAGAACGGTCTCCATGGTGCGCCGGTTCGCCAGCCCCGTCAGGGCATCGGTTTCCGCCAGCTCCGAGAGCCGCTTCTGGGCATCCTCCCATTCCTCCGTCAGCACATTGACGAAGCGGAGGAGCAGTGCCATGGCGTTGAGCTTCTTGCCATAGGAGAACTTCGGCAGAGCCGGGCGGGCCGTCCCGGTCTTAGGCTCCCCCTCCCGCAGGGCGACGGCCACGACGGTCATATTCGCCTCGGAAAGGCTCCCCTTGATGCCGATGTACTCGACGTAGGAGTAGAAGCCCGCAGAAGCAGGGAAATTCCTGAGCTGCGCCAGCTCTTTTTCTGTCTCCTGCTGCATGAGGAACTGCCGCCCGAGACAGCTGGTCACAAGGGTCGCCTCCGGGACAAAATCATACAGCTGCTCCCACATGCCATTGGCCTGCTCGATGATGCTGCTGGGGTCGCCGCAGCTGAGGCGCACCTCCTCCCCCGTATAGATATCCCCCGAAAGGATGATGTCGTCCCCGTCGATCTCCTGGATATAGCGGCCGAGGAGGATGTCGTTACGGGTGAGGCTCAGGAGAAAGTGCAGCCGGTTGTCCGTGTCGCTCCAGTTCTTGTCGCCGCCCAGGTAATGGGTGATGGCCGCAAGGGCCGGGCGCTCATCCACCTCTATAACCCGCCTAGGGCCAGATGTCCGGGTGACCGTCACGGCATGGCCCAGGGGATGCCAGCCGAAGGAGGACCGCAGGGCGCAAGAGAGGTCCTCCCCGGAGAAGCAGACCGTCACCAGCACATCCTCGTAGCAGCCTTCTGCCGTAAAGACCTCATCGGGGCGCCGGTTCTGGCCGTCCCCCAAGAGGCCGCCGAAGAATACGGCATGTTGCTTCGCGCCGTCCCTCATGCGCATCATCAGGGTCTCAAAGCCCGTCCAGGGCCGGCTGGAGCATACCATCATGGCACGAAACCGCTCCGTCTCCCGCATGTGCTTCAGGATGGTGCCTGCAATCTGGCCGACGCTTTCCGTTGCCTGGTCATAAATCCGCACCCGGGCCTTGCTGGACGCAAAAAACAGGAAGGAGAGCACCGCCCCCTCCCCCGGGCTGATGTCCCAGTTGTTCTTCTGGATGGCGATTTTACCGTTTGCGATGGCCGCATCCACCCGCAGGCCGAGGAGCTGA
Source organism: uncultured Mitsuokella sp. (assembly GCA_945873115.1). Classification (GTDB taxonomy): domain Bacteria; phylum Bacillota; class Negativicutes; order Selenomonadales; family Selenomonadaceae; genus AWVT01. Next base: position 14,379 of record CAMCBT010000024.1, on the reverse strand, counting down.
GCCTGCGGCAGGTACGACCGGTGCATGTGCTGGATGCGCTCTATGCCCCCCTTCTCCGTCATCCCCACATAGGCGATACAGAGGGTTGTGCAGGGCTTCAGCTCCGCTTCGATCGCCTTTGCTTTTTCGTAGGCCGTCCGAGTCTCCTCCCGGCTTTTGACGAATGCTACAAATTGCTTCATGCGTCACACTCCCAGCCAAATGATCCCATTGGAAAGGCCCAAAGGCCTCCTCTCCTTGCTTTTATTGTAAGGGAAACCGGCCGAAAAAGCAACGGACAAGCACCTCGCATTTATCCGTGCTTTCAAAGAAATCCCATCGGCATTTTCCTCCCCCGCCTCCGGCCGCCGGAGGAAGGCGAAGCCTCGACTCCCCTTGCCCATGAAAAAGGCTCCGAATGCTCGGAGCCTTGAATGCAGATAACAAACCGTCCTTATGCCGTCTTCACGACATTTGCAGCCTGTGGTCCGCGTGCGCCTTCAACAATCTCAAAGGTGACATCCTGTCCCTCATTGAGCGTCTTGAAGCCGTCGTCCTGGATTGCGGAGAAATGCACGAATACATCGTCTCCGTCCTCCCGTGCGATAAAGCCGTAGCCTTTTTCCGCACTGAACCATTTCACTTTGCCAACCATGATGATTCTCCTCCCCCAAAGGGTGTACGGGCGGCGTTGCCCGCCTTGAAAGAACTATCAGAAAAACCCTATTCATTCCAAATCGGAAAGGAATAATGGACTTTCTTTCTTATTTATTTGGTTTTCCATTCTCATTCTAACGACATACTACTGAAATGTCAAGAGAGAAAGCCGCCTGATGCCTTGGGGAATAAGCGAATCGTCCTTTTGAAAGAATCGATGATCCCCCCTATAACCATTTCTTAAAGTACCTTGGAAAGGAAGCTCTTTGTCCTCTCCTCCTTCGGATGTTCAAATACTTCCCGAGGCTCTCCCTGCTCGATGATGCGTCCCTCGTCCACGAAGAGGAGCCGGTCCCCCACCTCTCGGGCAAAGCCCATCTCGTGGGTGACTATGACCATTGTCATGCCTTCCTTGGCAAGCTTGCGCATGACGTCGAGAACCTCGCCCACCATCTCCGGATCGAGGGCCGACGTGGGCTCGTCAAAGAGCATGACCTTCGGGTGCATGGCGAGGGCCCGGGCGATGGCGACGCGCTGCTGCTGGCCGCCGGAGAGGCTGGCAGGGTAGCTATCCGCCTTATCGGCGAGGCCGACGCGCCCGAGGAGCTCCTTTGCCGTCTTTTCCGCCTCTTCCTTGCTCACGCCCTTCACCTTCATGGGAGCCAGCATGATGTTCTTCAGCACCGTCAAGTGGGGGAAGAGGTTGAACCGCTGGAAGACCATGCCCACTTCCTCGCGCACCTTGTTGATATTCGCTTCGCCGCCGCCCAGGAGGATGCCGTCCACGGAGACTACGCCCTCGGTTGGCACCTCCAGGTAATTCATGCAGCGCAGCAGCGTGCTCTTTCCGGAGCCGGAGGGGCCGATGATGACCACCACCTCCCGCTCCTTGATGTCGAGGTCGATGCCGCGAAGGACCTCATTGTCGCCAAACCTTTTCTTCAGTCCTTCAATGCTTATCATTCGTCTTAAACCTCTTTTCCAGATATGCCACAAAGCGCGAGATGGTCAGCGTCATGACGAGATAGATGATGGCGACACTAATCCAGATCTCAAGGGACCCATAGGTCTTGGCGATGATGAGCTGGCCCCTTCGGGTCAGCTCCTCGAAGCCGATGACGGAGACCAGGGAGGAGTCCTTCAGGAGCGCGATGAACTCATTGCCCAGAGGCGGGATGACCCGGCTGGTGGCCTGGGGGATGATGATGTAGCGCATGGTCTGGCCCCAGCTCATGCCGAGCGACCTTCCTGCCTCCATCTGTCCCGCGTCAATGGACTGGATGCCCGCTCGGAAAATCTCCGCCACGTAGGCGCCCGAGTTGATGCCGCAGGCGCCGATGGCCGCCACGAAGGGATCCACCCGCTGGCCCGTGATGGCGGGCAGGGCAAAGTAGAAGAGGAAGAGCTGCACCAGAAGCGGCGTCCCCCGGAAAAAGTCCACATAGACCGCCGCCAACGCCCGGAGCACCTTGAGGTGGGAGATGCGGGCGATGCCCACAAAGAGGCCGATGACGATGCCCAGCGCCACAGAGAGAGCCGTAATCTGAATCGTCACCCCCGCCCCGATGAGGAGAAGCGGAAAGGAGTTTATCGCAAGGTCAAGATTGAAATTCATAGGCTCACCTTATAAATATGCACGAAAAATGAAAACTTATGCTTCATTATAGCGAAAAGGCTTCCCTTTGTCCATACACAAAACGAGGCTGTCTTTGTAACTTGGAACAAGAAACCTATCTTGCGAAGATGCCATAAGCGTATGTTGTGGAGAGGGCACTGCTCGCATGAAAGGGGATGTTTCACATGGAAGCTTCCATGCGAAACATCCCCTTTACTGACACAGATTTCTTACTTCTGCTCGCCGAACCACTTGGCGTAGATCTTGTCGTACTCGCCGCTGTCCTTCAGCTTCTTCAGCGCCTCGTTGACCTTCTTCTGAAGCTCTGCATTGTCCTTCGGCATCGCGATGCCGTAGTCCTCCGCCGTCAGGCGCTCCGGGAGAGCCTTGACGCCCGTTGCGCCGCTCTTCTGGATGTAGTAGTCGTTGACCGGCCGGTCATTGACGACGGCATCCACGCCCCGGGCCTTGAGCTCCGTGAAGCAATCGGCCGGCGTATTGAGCTCATGGATCTCGACGCCCTCGATCTTCTTGACCTCCTCGGCGCTGGTGGTGCCGATCTGGACGGCGACCTTGTGGCCCTTCAGATCCGTGAACTTCTGGATGGCCTGCTCGTCATCGCGGACCACCATGGTGAGGCCTGCCTGGTAGTAGGGGTCGGAGAAGAGCACATTCTCTTTTCGCTCGTCATTGATGGTCATGCCGGAGATGGCCACGTCCACCGTCTTGTTCTGCAGGGCCGGGATGAGGCCGTCGAAGGGCAGGTTGTTCACCTCCACCTCATAGCCCATCTCCTTTCCGAGGGCCCGGATGAGATCCATGTCAAAGCCCTGGTATTCCTTCTGTCCCTCATCCTGGAACTCGAAGGGGGCGAAGTCGATGGAGGAGCCCACCTTCAGGACCTTCTTGCCGCTATCGGCCCCCTGGCCGCCACAGCCCGCAAGCGTCACGGCGGAAAGGACGCAGATTGCTGCGAGAGCAAATGCCTTCATCCATTTCTTCATGTTTCCATACCTCCTAGAAAGAGACCTTTGAGGGCGCAGCCCCTATCCCAAGGAACCTGCGCTCCCATAGCTAAGGGGCCTGGAAAATCCAAGCCCCGTTGCTTTCACATATTTGTGCCGATCAGTAGGCGGCGGCGCGCTTCTTGTCGAAGCACTCGCGGCAGTAGACCGGGCGGTCGTCCTTCGGCTGGAAGGGAACCATAGTCTCCTTGCCGCAGGCGGCGCAGACGACCTGATACATCTGGCGCTCGCCACGCTCGCCGCTCTCCCGGCTGTGGCGACGCTTGTCGCGGCAGTCCCGGCAGCGCAGCGGATCGTGCTCAAAGCCTTTTTCTGCATAGAATTCTTGCTCGCCTGCGGTGAAGATGAATTCCTTGCCGCAGTCCTTGCATGTGAGGGTTCTGTCCTCGAAAGCCATACTGAATACTCCTTAAAACATGTAGATAAACTTGAATAGAAGCCCAATCTCTCCAGGGCAAGCCCATCACAGAGCCAGGATGCAGAAAAAGAACGACTATGCCCATTAGTATAGCTTTTCTCGGTCGAAAAGGCAAGCATTTCCGAAAAGAATCTGTTGGAAATGCCTTGGATTTTTCAGAGCCTGTCGATGATAGCCTCTGCATACTCCTTCGTATGGGCCGTGCCGCCGAGATCCGGCGTGAGATTGGCCTCCGCGAGGGCCCTGTCCACAGCGGCGCGAATGCGGCCTGCCACGCCATGTTCCCCCAGGTGCTCCAGGAGCATGCAGGCGGACCAGAGGAGGGCCGTGGGATTGGCGATATGCCGGCCGGCAATATCCGGGGCGCTCCCATGAACCGCCTCGAACATGGCCATGTCCTTTCCGATATTGGCCGAGGGGAGAAGCCCCAGGCCTCCAATGAGGCCACTGGTGAGGTCGGAGACGATGTCGCCGTAGAGGTTCGGCATGACCATCACGTCGAAGCGCTCCGGATACATGACGAGCTCCATGCAGGTGGCATCCACGATGCGGTCCGCCGCCTCGATGGTGGGATGCTTCTTGGCGATTTCCCGAAAGATGGAGAGGAAGAGCCCGTCGGAAAGCTTCAGGATATTGGCCTTATGGACGCAGGTGACCTTCTTCCGGCCGTGGGTCTCGGCGTAGCGGAAGGCATCCTCGATGATGCGTTCGCTGGCCCCCCTCGTGATGATTTTCGTGGCGTGGACCGTATCCTCGTCGATTTGCTCCTCCACCCCCACATAGAGGTCCTCCGTATTCTCCCGGAAGGTCACCACATCCACCTGGGGAAAGGGGGTCTTCACCGCCGCATTCGCCTTGGCGGGGCGGATGTTGGCATAGAGGTCGTACTTCGTGCGAAGCTGCACATTCAGCGACCGGAAGCCCTTGCCGATGGGGGTGGTGATGGGGGATTTCAAGAGCACCTTCGTCTTCTCGAAGGAGGCAAAGGCCGCCTCCGGGATGAGGGCCCCATGGCGCTCATACTCCGCCTCCCCCACGTCGAAGCACTCATATTCGAGGGGCGCCCCTGCCGCCCTCAGGATAGATAGGGTGGCGTCGGTGATTTCCGGGCCGATGCCATCCCCCTTGAATACGGTGATTGTCTTCATGCAATACATTCCTCCTATGTCATTCGCGTCTTCCTGGGTCTTGGGTCTCGCCGCCTTCGCCGCTGCGCTTTACTGGCGGTCCTCCCGGGGGACATACTCCAGCATGTCCCCCACGTACTTTGCCGCCGGGCGGACGATGCGCCCGTCGTAGAGCTTGTGCTCAATGTTGTGGGCAATCCATCCAACCGTGCGGGAGAGGACGAAGAGCGGCGTGTAGAGGTCCCGGGGGATGCCCAGCATCCGATAGGCAAAGCCGCTGTAGAAGTCCACGTTCGCACTCATGGACACGCCTTTTTTCTCACTGAGGTACTCCGTCGCCACCCGCTCAAAGCGCTGGAAAAACTGGAACTCACGCTCCATCCCCTTCTGGGCGGCAAGCCTTGCGGAAAGCTCCCGGAGGAGGACCGCCCGAGGGTCTGAGAGAGTGTAGACGGCATGGCCCATGCCATAGACCAGCCGGGAGGGGTTGTCCAGCTCCCCCGCCATCAGCCGGTCGATGACACTCCGGATGGCATCGTCATCGGCCTCCGGGCCCACGGCGGAGATGACCTTGTCCATCATGTTGGCCGTGCGGACGTTGGCTCCGCCGTGACGGGCTCCCTTCAAAGATCCGATGGAGCTGCCGATAGCCGAGTAGATATCCGTGTCCGTGGAAGACACCACCACATTCGTGAAGGTGGAGTTCGTGCCGCCGCCATGATCCGCATGGAGGAGCAGCATGACATCCAAGAGGTGCGCCTCCTCCTTTGTGAAGCTGCCGTCCAGCCGCAGCATGGAGAGGATGTTCTCCGCCGTGGAGTACTCCTGCCTCGGATAGTGGAGCACCAGGCTTTCCCGGGCGTAATAGTGCTGCTTCGCATTGTAGGCATAGCAACAGATGCTGGGCAGTTTTGCCATGATGTCGATGCCCTTCACCAGCGTCTTGTAGGGGTCCGTATCGTCGGGACTCCCGTCGTAGTTGTAGAGGGCGAGGATGGCCAGCTGCAGCTGGTTCATGAGGTTTTCCGCCGGATGATGCAGCAGATGGTTCTCCAGAAAGCCATCGGGGAGCTCGTAGCTCTCCTTGAGCCGCTCCGTGTACTTTTTGAGATCCGCCCGGGTCGGCAGGCATCCGAAGAGAATTAGGAAGCAGGCCTCCTCGTAGAGGCACTCGGCCTGCCCGGCCCGCCGGACCATGTCCGCCACATTCACCCCCCGGTAGTAGAGCTCGCCGTCCGCGTCCACCTTCCTGCCGTCCTCGTCCAGCTTGTAGCCCACCACGTCCGCGATGCGCGTCAGGCCGATGAGCACGCCGGTCTTGTCCTCATTGCGCAGGCCCCGCTTCACATTATACTTCCTGTACCACTCCCGGGGGATTTTCGTATAATTCTGGGACATGCCATAAAACTGTGCCAGACTCAGATTCTTTTCCATCATACCCCTCCTAAAATTACATATTCCGAGCGCTTTTCGGAAGTTTACAGGATCAAGCGTTTCCATCTTCCTGCCCAGAAACATAAATGTATTATACCACAAAAACAAAATATGTAAATAAATTATTTTTTCTATGACAAAATCATCATAGAAGGATTGTATTCCCCTCGGGTTTGTGGTACGGTAAATAGGAATGTGAAACAACCGACCCACAGGAGGATTCCCATGACGCTGACAGAAAAAATCATCCAGACCCATCTCGTGGAAGGAACGATGAAGCGGGGCGAGCCCATCGCGCTTCGCATCGACCAGACCCTCACCCAGGATGCCACCGGCACCATGGCCTATCTCCAACTGGAGGCCATGGGGGTGACGCAGGTGAAGACGGATCTCTCCGTGAGCTACGTGGACCACAATACGCTCCAGAGCGGCTTTGAGAACGCCGATGACCACCGCTACCTCCAGACCGTGGCCAAGAAGCACGGCATATACTTCTCCCGCCCCGGCAACGGCATCTGCCACCAGGTGCAGCTGGAGCGCTTCGGCAGGCCCGGGGCGACGCTCCTCGGCTCCGACTCCCACACTCCCACCGGCGGCGGCCTCGGCATGCTGGCCATGGGGGCCGGCGGCCTCGATGTGGCCTGCGCCATGGCGGGGGAGCCCTTCGTGCTGAAGATGCCCTACATCACCGAGGTACACCTTACAGGCTCCCTCCAGAAGGGGGTGAGCTCCAAGGACATCATATTGAAGGTCCTGCAGATTCTCACGGTCAAGGGAGGCGTGGGCAAGGTCATCGAGTACACGGGTCCCGGCGTCGCCACCCTCTCCGTCCCCCAGCGGGCCACCATCACCAACATGGGGGCAGAGCTCGGTGCCACCACCTCCGTCTTCCCCAGCGATGAGGTGACAAGAAGCTTCCTCGCCCGGGAAGGCCGCGAGGAAGCCTACCGGCCTCTCGCCGCCGACGAGGACGCGGTCTATGACGAGCGCCTCGAAATCGACCTCTCGGCCCTGGAGCCCATGATAGCCCTCCCCCACATGCCGGATGTGGTGAAGACCGTCCGGGAGGTGGCGGGCCGGAAAATCGACCAGGTGGCCATCGGCAGCTGCACCAACTCCTCCTACCGGGACATCATGACAGTGGCCAGCATCCTCTCCGGCCACCACGTGGCGGAAAACGTCTCCCTGGTGCTCTCCCCCGGCTCCCGCCAGGTGCTCACCATGGTGACGGAAAACGGGGCCCTCGCCAAGATCCTCGCGGCGGGCACAAGGCTTCTCGAGTGCACCTGCGGCCCCTGCATCGGCATGGGCCAGTCCCCGGTGACGAATGCCTGGAGCCTCCGAACCTTCAACCGGAACTTCAAGGGCCGGAGCGGCACCCTCTCGGCCAATGTCTGCCTCGTCTCCCCGGAGACAGCGGCCTGGAGCGCCGTAAAGGGCGTCATCGCAGATCCCAGGGAGGCGGACTTCACGCTCCCGGAGGAGCCCGCCTCCTTCCCGGTGGATGACTCCATGATCTATCCGCCGGAAAAGAACCATCCCGAGGCGGTGGAGGTCATCCAGGGGCCGAATATCCGCCCCATCCCGGAAAACACTCCCATGGCAGCTGCCATAGAAAAGACCGTGGTCATCAAGGTGGGGGACAACATCACCACGGATCACATCATGCCTGCGGGGGCGAAGGTGCTCCCCTACCGCTCCAACATCGAGAAGATCTCGGAGTTCGTCTTCCGGGATGTGCAGCCGGGCTTCAAGGCCCACTGCGAGAAGGCGGGCGGCGGCCTCATCGTCGCCGGGGAGAACTACGGCCAGGGCTCCAGCCGGGAGCACGCGGCGCTGGCCCCCATGTACCTGGGCATCAAGGCTGTCATAGCCAAGAGCTTCGCCCGCATCCACGTGGCAAACCTCATCAATTTCGGCATCCTTCCCTTGACCTTCGGGGAGGCGGCGGACTACGAGGCCATCGAGGAGGGGGACACCCTCCGGATTGCAGAGCTCGAGGCCCTCGCCCCCGGGAAGCCCGTCCCCATGGAAAATGTCACGAAGGGCACGAAATTCCTCGCAAATCACGCCCTCTCCCCCCTGGATATCGAAATCCTCCAGGCCGGCGGCAAGCTCAACTATATCAAGAACAAGCAGAAGGCCTAAGACCCCTTGGCATTGCAGGTGCCTGCTAGAACAACAAACCTGCCTTGCGAGGATGCCCCCCATAAGCGCAGCCCTCGGAACTCCGTGAAGCATTGGGAGGGTGCGCTGCGCGCAGCCTCCGCAACGGCGCCCATGGAATCGAAAGGAGTAGCATGAAATCTTACCCCATCTATCTCTTTGACTTCGACTATACCCTGGCAAACTCCGAGAAAGGCATCCTGAAATGCTTTCATATCACCTTCCAAAAGCTCGGAATGCCGGACGCGGCGGACGACACCATCCGCCATACCATCGGCCTCCCCATGGAGGAGGCCGTGTCGAAAATCACGGGACTCCAGAAGCCTGCGGACATCGAGCGCTTCATCGAGGCCTACCGGGTGGAGGCGGACCGATACATGACGGAGGGCACCCATTTCTTCCCGGAGGCCCTCCCGACGCTTCGGGCCCTGAAGGAGCAGGGGGCCAAAATCGCCATCGTCTCCAACAAGACGGGATCGAGAGTTCGGGAGCGGTTCCTGCGGGACGGAGCCGCTGGACTCGTGGAGTGCTTCATCGGCAGCGAGGACGTAACCCGGCCAAAGCCCCACCCGGAGGGCATCGAGAAGGCCCTCGCCGCCCTAGGAGGAGCCAAGTCGGACGCCCTCTATATCGGCGATAGCGAGACGGATGCCCAGACGGCGAAAAGTGCCGGCGTGGCCTTCGCCGCCGTCACCACCGGCACCACCACCGCCGAAGCCCTCAAAGCCTACCCCCACGTGGCGATTCTCCCCTCAATCGAAAAAATTCTTCCCTCTGCCGATATTTCTTGACGAACGGGGCTTTTTTCGTCCATAATATGAAAGATACTACGAACGTAACTGCCAACGCGTACAGGAGGTTATCATAATATGGCAAGTGTAAACGAAAACTATTTGAAGCTCCAGGGCTCCTATCTCTTTCAGACCATCGCCAAGAAGGTGGATGCCTACACCAAGGCCCATCCCGAGGCGAAAATCATCCGCCTCGGCATCGGCGATGTCACCCGCCCCATCGTCCCCGCCATCGTGGAGGCCATGCACAAGGCCGTAGACGAGATGGGAAAGGCAGAGACCTTCCGGGGCTACGGCCCCGAGCAGGGCTACGAGTTCCTGCGGGAGGCCATCGTGAAGGGCGACTTCAAAAGCCGGGGCGTTGACATCGACCCCGGCGAGGTCTTCGTCAGCGACGGCGCCAAGACCGACTCCGCCTGCATCCAGGAGATTTTCGGCAGCGATCTGAAGTTCGCCGTCTCGGATCCTGTTTACCCGGTCTACCTGGACTCCAACATCATGTTCGGCCACACCGGTCCGTGGAACGAGGCGAAGGGCACCTACGACGGCGTCGTCTACCTGCCCTGCTCCCCCGAAAACGGCTTCAAACCCGTACCGCCGAAGGAGAAGGTGGATCTCGTCTACCTCTGCAACCCCTCGAACCCCACGGGCACGGCCATGACGAAGGAGGAGCTGGGTTCCTGGGTGGACTACGCCCGCCGGGAAAAGGTCGTCCTCATCTACGATGCCGCCTACGAGGCCTACATCACCGAGACGAGCGTCCCCCACACCATTTATGAAATCGAGGGGGCAAAGGACGTGGCCATCGAGCTGCGCTCCTACTCCAAATGCGCCGGCTTCACCGGCGTCCGCTGCTCCTACGTCATCGTGCCCCACGCCCTCGTCGCCTACAAGAAGGACGGCACTGCCGTGGAGCTCAATCCCCTGTGGAACCGCCGCCAGGGCACCTTTACCAACGGCACCGCCTACATCATCCAGCGGGCTGCCGAAGCCTACTACTCCGAGGAGGGCCACAAAGAGTGCATGGCGGACGTGGACTACTACATGACGAATGCCCACATCATCCGGGACGGCCTAAAGGCCGCAGGCTTCACCGTCTACGGCGCCACGAACTCCCCCTATGCCTGGATCGAGACCCCGAAGGGCATGAAGAGCTGGGAGCTCTTTGACCTGCTGCTGGAGAAGGCCAACGTGGTCACCACGCCGGGCTCCGGCTTTGGCCCCCATGGGGAGGGTTATCTGCGCCTCACTGCCTTCGGCACCCGGGAGAACACGGAGGAGGCCGTGAAGCGCATCCAGGCCCTCCACCTCATCCAGTAATATGGGCATCTTTGACATCGCAGGGCCCATCATGATCGGGCCCTCCAGCTCCCATACGGCAGGCGCAGCCCGCATCGGCCTCCTTGCCCGGCGCATCCTCGGCGAGAGGCCCGTGGAGGCAGAGCTCACGCTCTATGGATCCTTTGCAAAGACCTACAAGGGGCACGGTACTGACCGTGCCCTTATTGCAGGCCTCCTTGGCTACGAGGCGGACGACGCGAGGCTCCGGGACGCCTTCTCCCATGCACGGCAGGAGGGGCTGGAGTTTTCCTTCATACAATCCGAGGAGGAACCCGTGCATCCCAATACGGTGCGAATCGCCATGCGCGGCGTAAGCGGGAGATCCAAGGAGGTTCTCGGCGTCTCCATCGGCGGCGGGCGCATCGAGATCCGGGAAATCGACGGCTTCCCCGTGGAGCTAAATGGCGAGGAGCACACCCTCATCACCCTCCACCGGGATCAGCCCGGCGTCATCGCCCGCACCACCGCCATCCTCTCCGCCACGGAGATAAACATCTCCACCATGCGGGTCTTCCGCAGTGCCAAGCACGCCAATGCCGTCATGCTCATCAGCACCGACGTGCCCGTGGCAGACGACATCCTGGAGAGCATCGAAGCCGTCCCCGCCATCGAAAGCGTCCTGGCCCTGGAGCCCCTTTAACCCAAAGCGTCAAACGTCCTGTCCGTGCAAAGAACAAGCCCGCCTTGCGAATGTCCAGAAAAAGGAAATTTATGTACGAATACAAATCCCTAGCGGAGCTCCTCTCCCTCGCCAAGGATAACGGCCTGCGCCTGCACGATATTGCTCTGCGGCGAGAGGCCGAGGTCTCCGAGCAATCCGAAGAGGCCCTGCTGCAGAAAATGGAGGCCCGCCTCGACGTCTTTCGGGAGTCCATTGAGGCAGGCCTCTCAGACGGTGCTCCCTCCAGGAGCGGCCTCACCGGCGGCGATGCCCTGCGCCTCGCCCGCAAAAAGGCCAGCCTCCTCGGCCCCATAGCCCGGAAGGCCCAGCTCTATGCCCTCGCCACCTCCGAGGCCAATGCGAAGATGTTTCGCATCGTCGCCTGTCCCACAGCGGGTGCCTGCGGCATCGTCCCCGGCGTGCTGGCCGCCCTGATGGAGGAGAAAAACATCTCCCGGTCGGAGGCCACGCAAGCCCTCTTCACCGCCGCCGCCATCGGAGATGTCATCGCCAGGAACGCCTCCATCGCCGGTGCCGTGGGCGGCTGCCAGGCAGAATGCGGCACCGCCGCCGCCATGGCAGCGGCACTCGCCACGGAGCTTTCCGGCGGCACGGACGAGGAGAGCCTGGAGGCCATGTCCCTCGCCCTGAAGAACACCCTCGGCCTCACCTGCGACCCGGTGGCCGGCCTCGTGGAGGTTCCCTGCGTCAAGCGAAACGCAGCCCTCGCCGTCCTGGCCGTGGGCGCGGCGGAGATGGCTCTCGCCGGGATAAAGAGCTTCATCCCGCCCGATGAGGTCATAGCCGCCATGGCCGCCATCGGGCGGGCCATGCCCGTGACGCTCAAGGAGACCAGCGAAGGCGGCCTCGCCAAGACCCCCACAGCCCAAGCCACCGCCAAGCGTCTCCGGCAGGAAATGAATCAAGCCTAAATGCCAAAAAGCCTGCAGACAGAAGCTATACTGCTCCTGCCTGCAGGCTTTTTCCATGTCACAAGCCCCAGACATGCTCCATGATTTCCGCGTATACGGCCGCGAAATGCTGTACGATAAGGCTCAGCGTCAGCTGAACCATTTTCGGATCGAAGCCCTCATCGAGGTACGGGAGCGTCACATCCATATAGATGGTGCCGTCCTCCCTCATGTAGTATTTGAAGAGCTTGAACCGCACATTGAGCGTATTGAGATACTCCCGGATCCTCGCCCGCTTGTCCTCCGGGATGTTCTTGATGATCTGGGTCCGGATGACGATGAAGATGCTCGTGTCGATAAAGATGGCAAGAGGCAGGATCTGCCCATCCGTTTCGATGCGGGAGCGGAAGATGACCGTCAGGCTCTCGTCATCCACCGACTCCGTGCTGAAAGCGCGTATCTCGTTCTCCATCAAAAACTCTTGAAACTTCAGCGCCTTCTCATTGCTCTCAACGCCCATCGTCATGTTCCTCCATCCACCTATTTCCTTGGCAATCCCCGGGCCTCATGCCTTTTGCCCCTTTGGCTGGAAAAGGGCCCGGATATTCTCGTAGCAGATATTGTGCACAATGCGCCCCAGGGCCTCCTCCTCCGCAGGATAGAGCCCCTCCTCCACGAGACCTGCCAGAAAGTCGCAGAGGATGCGGCGGTAGAAGGCGTGGCGGGGCCAGGACACCGGCGTGTGGGACTCGCTGGCGGGGGCCAGAATCCGCCCGAGGATGCCGAGGCCGGCAAAACTCTCCAGCTGGGCCGAAAGGCTCCTTCTCGCATGTATGTCCACCCAGGCAAAGCCCTGCTGGAGGTTTACGCTGCCCTGCCGGCGGAAGGAGCCCAGGACGCTTCCCAGCACATTCTGCCCCGCCGGATTCATGGAGGTGGCAAGAAGCTTCGGCAAAGACTCGTCCGTGGCGAGGGCATTCAATAGCTCCGCAAAGTCCCGGCCCCCCTCCGCCTCGCCCAGGCAGTCGAAGGCCGCATCCTGGCCGTAGCGGGTGCGCATCCACTTATTCGTCCCCCGGACGATACCATAGTGGATCTGCAGCACCCAGCCCCTGAGCGCACACTCCTTCCCCACATAGCGGAGAATCGCCGTGCGGAAGGCATCCCCGTCCGCCCGGGTGGCCTCGCCGCCCCCCGTCACGACGCGCCCCACGAGGTCGTCAAGCTCCGACTCCTCTGCCGGCACATAGTGGAGCTCCGCCAGAGGCAGATCCGCCGTCACGCAGCCCACGGCACCAAAGGCGTCCATCTGGCGGGCGATGGCCGTCCGCACATCTGCCATGGTGGTGATTTCCACGTCGGCGGCCTGGCCCAGCTGGTAGGCGATGTAGTTGGCCCAGTCGTAGTCCTCCACCGCCATCGTCGCACCAAAATGCATGGCAGGCAGTACCCGGAAGGGTGCCCCCTCCTTCTGAATCCGCCGGTGATGGGCGAGATCTGCGGCTGCGTCGTCGGACGTTATCACACACTCCATGCCGCCCCGCGCCAGGATCTGCTTCGTCGTATAGGTGGGCTGCACCAGCTTGCCATTGCAGTGGCGCCAGATTTCGTCCGCCGTCTCCGGCGAGAGCACGAGCTCGCAGTCAAAGCAGCGGCGAAGTACCCGGTGGACCCAGACGTAGGCGAGGCTCCCGGCTGCGTCCGGGAGAATCCGCGCAAACTGGCGGAACCTCTCCTCCGCAGATCCCCTGCCCGCCACGCAGACCTCCGGCGCCCCGCCCATGCGCATGAGCCGCCGCGCCACCGGCGTATCTACGAGAATCTCCGCGATATTCCGATACTTCCTGTCCTCGGCGATATCCCGCACGGGGATATGGGTATGGTAGTCAAATATGGGCAGCTTCTCCGCATACCCATGATAAAGCCGCCGCGAAAGTTCCGACCGTAGCAGGAAATCCTCATCAAGAAATTTCATCATAACCGCCCTCCCTTACACATTTTGTACTACCGCTTTATTTCGCCTTTTCTCCCGCTTTTTCCTGCTTTTCATAACACAAAAGCGCCCAAGCATTTTGCTTGGACGCTCCTTTGAAATTGTCAGTAGGTCTTTTTCTGGAACACTGTGAACCGGGCGAAGAGAATCGCGCAGAAAATGGCGAAGACAACGCCGGCGGGGTAGGTGAAGCTGGTGGGGAGCTGGAAGCCCTCCGGGGCCTGCAGGATGTAGGTGCTCGTCACCGCCGACATGAAGGTG
>CAMCBT010000023.1 GCA_945873115.1 uncultured Mitsuokella sp. | reverse complement strand
AGTAGCTCAGCTGGATTAGAGTATTTGACTACGAATCAAAGGGTCGGGGGTTCGAATCCCTCCTGGGTCACCATTGTGGGTAGGTGCCCGAGTGGTTAAAGGGAGCAGACTGTAAATCTGCCATCTTCGGATTACGATGGTTCGAATCCATCCCTGCCCACCACCACGAAACCAAGCGTCGCTTAGCGGCGCTTTTTTAGTATCTTTTTGCAAATAAAAACAGCATCCGACTGGATGCTGGGGAAATCAAATGGCGGAGAGGGTGGGATTCGAACCCACGGTGCGTTGCCGCATCACTGGTTTTCAAGACCAGCGCCTTAAACCGCTCGGCCACCTCTCCGGAAAGAACACAAATAGTATAGCAGGAAGCCCTTTTCTTGTCAAACAAAGGGTGCAGTGCTATAATGAAAGCTTATTGAAAGTATACTATATTTTGGGGGCGAATGCAATGAAGGTGGCTTTTTTTGATTCCGGTCTTGGCGGCCTTTCTGTCCTCCACCATGCCATGCAGGTGCTGCACGGGGGGACGTTTCTCTTTTATGCCGACGAGGATCACGTCCCCTATGGGGTGAAGACCCGGGAAGAGGTGCGCGAGTATGTCCGGGAGGCCATGGATTTTCTCGTGGGGCAGGGGGCCGAGGCCGTCGTCATCGCCTGCAACACAGCCACCTCCGTGGCCGCAAAGGAGATGCGCACCCGCTACACCATCCCTATCATCGGCATGGAGCCGGCGGCAAAGCTCGCCCTCGACCTTGACGACACCCGCCGTGTCCTGGTGGCGGCGACCCCCATCACCGTCCACGGGGAAAAAATGCAGCACCTCCTGGGCCGGGTGGACAAGTCCCATCTCGTGGATCTATTGGCCCTGCCGAAGCTTGTGACCTTCGCAGAGCGGGGCGAGTTCGTCTCGCCGGAAGTGATGGACTACCTCAAGAAGGAATTTTCCTCATTCGATTTCTCCAAATACTCCGCCCTCGTCCTCGGCTGCACCCACTTCAACTACTTCAAGGACACCATGCGGAATCTGCTGCCCCCCAGCGTCCGAATCCTCGACGGCAACGAGGGCACTGTCCGAGAGCTCCGACGCCGTCTCAAAGAGCAGGGCGCAGAGGAGGAAAGGGGAGAGGCCCATGTCACCTACTACTATTCCGGCCGGGAGGTTGTGGATCCGGAGGAGCTTTCCCGCCTGAAGGGAGCCCTCCGGCGCCTGTCGGAGGTGTACAGTATTTCTTGACTTTTGCTCGCAATTGGGCTAGTCTTTTATACGTATGAAACTACACGCACACACGTCCGCCGCGTGGACGTGTGCGCCGCCATTGAACGAGAACAGCCAAACAGTCTGCACCTATCGGCTTGACTTCTTGGGTTCTCATCATAAAGGCAGGAGGCGCAGTATGCCGAGCAATATTGATTACCATGTGAATTTCTACGATACGGATGCCATGGGGGTCGTCCACCATGCCAACTATATCCGCTGGTTTGAGACCGGACGGGTGGATTACCTTCATAAATATGGCATCGATCTCACCGATATGATGGAGGACGGCTACGTTTTCCCCATCACGGAGGTGCGGGCGAAGTACCACTCGCCGGGCCATTTCGATGACAATCTCATCATCGAGACCCGGGGCAAGGCACTGACGAAGGCGAAGATGGCCTTCACCTATCGGGTCTTCGACAAGGCCACGGGGACGCTTCTCGTCACGGGCTTTACCCAGAATGTCTTTACCCGCATGGATACGGGGAAAATCACCCGGCTGCCGGAAAAATACTATAAGCTCCTGGCGAAGGCCATGGAGGACGAGGCGGATTGGCTGGACCGCGAAACAGCGGAGAAGGAGGCACACTCTTGATTCTTTCACATTACATCTTCGGCGGAATTGTCCTTGTCCTTTTGCTGGCTTGGATTTTTGGCAAGCTCCTCTTCAAGAAGCTGGACATCGAGGATATCCGGGTGGAGGCAGACGCCCCCTTCGCCGTGAAGGAGCGTGACGAGAAGAGCATTGTGCTCGCGAAAAAGCTCCACTTCCACAATGAGGGCACCTCCTGCGCCACCATGATGGACGCGCTCCTCCGGCCCCAGCTCCCCTATGAGCAGTACGACGGGGTGGAGGCCCGGGGCAAGGCGGAGCGTCAGGGAGAGCCAAGGGAAGACGACTACTTCGAGGCGGTCATCCTCCAGAAGAAGGGCTACGTGCGCCATGAGGACGAGCTCGATGTCTACGCCATTTTGAAGCTCACGGCCAGGAAGGATGGCACCATCGGGGAGGCCCTCTGCGAGATGGCGGAGCGCAATGTGGATCTCCCCATGGATTTCCTCTGGATGGAGACGGGCCGGCGCCCCTGGCACTACCGGAAAATCCAGCTTGTCATCGGGGCGGATGAGTGGCAGCGTATCGCGGGCGAGAAGCCCCAGGCAAACTAAAGGAGGCGCGACATGGAAGAAATACGAGTCGAAACCATCCCCGTTCCCACGCGCATCCTGACGGAGCGGGACGATATCGTCGATGCAATAGAAAAGTATACGAAGGATAAGATTGGCCCCGATGACCTCCTCTGCTGCGCAGAGAGCGTGGTGGCTATCACCCAGGGCCGCTTCGTGCGGCCGGAGGATTTACACATTACGAAGGTCGCCCAGTTCTGCTGCCGCTTTATCCCCGACTATGGCAGCCTGGCCTCCCCCCATGGAATGCAGTCCCTCATGGAGGTGGAGGGCAAGTGGCGGGTGGCAGCCGCCCTCTTTGTGGGCTTTCTCGCAAAGCTGGTGGGCCAAAATGGCTTCTTCTATAAGTGGGGCGGCGAGCAGACGGCCCTCATCGACGATGTGACGGGCACCATGCCACCCTTCGACAAGTGCATCGTCTACGGCCCGGGAGAGCCCCATGAGGTCGTGAAGAAAATCCAGCAGCGCCTCGGCTGCTTCGGCGCCATGATTGCCGATGTGAACGACCTGAAGCGCTCCCGCGTCGTGGGCGTCACGGAGGGGACAAATGGGGAGCTTGCGGCAAAGCTTCTCATCGACAACCCCTTCGGCAATGCCAGCCAGAAGACCCCCATCTGCATCCTGAAGAATTATCGGAAGTACCAGGAGGCCCAGGGTGCGCATTGACCGGCGGCAGGCGGACGAGCTTCGCCGCTTCTCCATGCGCCGCAAATTCCAGCGATATCCGGCGGGCTCCGTTCTCATGGAAATGGGGGCCACCCGCGTGATTTGCGCGGCGACCATCGAGGAGCGGGTGCCCTTCTTCCTCCGGGGCACGGGGGAGGGCTGGCTCACGGCGGAGTACGCCATGCTCCCCAGTGCCACAAAGGAGCGTACGCCCCGGGAGGCCGTCCGGGGGCGCCAGTCCGGCCGCACCCATGAAATCGAGCGGCTTATCGGCAGGAGCCTGCGCTCCGTGCTGGATCTGAAGGCCCTGGGGGAGCGCACCATCCATGTGGACTGCGATGTGATTCAGGCGGACGGTGGCACCCGCACCGCCAGCATCACCGGGGCCTTTCTCGCAGTGGTGGAGGCCTGCGCCTCCATCTACAAGAAGGGCCATGTATTTCCCGTGAAGGACTTTCTCTCTGCTGTGAGCGCCGGCGTGAGCCACGAGGGGATCCCCCTCCTCGATCTCTGCTACGAGGAGGACTCGGCGGCCATCGTGGATATGAATGTGGTCATGACAGGCGAGGGAGCGTTCGTGGAGGTCCAAGGCACCGGCGAGGGCCGTCCTTTCTCCAGGGACGAGCTGGACGCCCTCCTCGCTTTGGGCGAGAAGGGCTGCCGGGAGCTCATTTCCGCCCAGAAGGATGCCCTGGGCGGCGAGCTGGTGTGGCTCGTGGGGCGCGAGGGATGATATATGGATAAGCTGGTGCTTGCAACGAAGAATGAAGGAAAGCGCATCGAGATGGAGGCGGCACTCGCCCCTCTTGGCGTAGAGGTCATCTCCCTCGCCTCCCTCGGGTCTATCGCCGAGCCGGTGGAGGATGCCACGACCTTCGCGGGCAATGCCCAAAAGAAGGGCCGCTTCTATGCACAAAGGACGAAGCTTCCCTGCATCGCCGATGACTCGGGCATCGAGGTGGAGGCCCTGGGGGGAGCACCGGGGGTATACTCGGCCCGCTACGCCGGCCATCATGGGGATGACGCGGCCAATAACGCGAAGCTCTGCGCCGAGCTTCGCGCAAGGGGGCTCCGGGAATCCCCGGCGGACTATCGCTGCGCCATGGTCTTTGCAGATCCGGAGGGGACAGAGCATCTGACGGAGGGACGCTCCGATGGCAAGGTCGTCCTCACGCCGAGAGGCACGGGCGGCTTTGGCTATGACCCGTATTTTATCCCGGAGGAATACCCGGATCGCCATATGGCAGAGCTCACCTTAGAGGAAAAGCAGGCAATCAGCCATCGAGGCAGAGCTCTTTCCCAGATGCTAGAGTGGTTGGAGGCATACTATGGTAGTCGGAATCGTAAGTGATACCCATGGCAATCGGCAGGCCATGGATGCGCTGCTCGCCCATCCCGCCGCAGAGACGGTGGAGGTCTGGCTTCATGCCGGCGATGTGGCTTCCGATGCAGAGTACATCGCTCGCATGACGGACAAAAAGGTCTACAGCGTGGCGGGCAACTGTGACTGGCCCAACGCCCGGGTGAAGGACGAGTACGCGGTGGACCTCGATGGCCATCGCATCTTCCTGGCCCACGGCCACACCTACGGCGTGCGCCATACGACGGATCTTTTGCGGGAGGCGGCAGCGGCGGAGCAGGCCGATATCGCCATCTACGGCCACACCCATGTGGTGGAGGTGTGGGAGGCAGACGGCGTCCTGGTGGTAAACCCCGGCAGCCTATCGAAGCCCCGGGACGCGGCAGAGGGCTCCTTTGCCCTCATGACCCTCACGGCTGGAGAGGCGCCAAAGGTGGAAATCCTCCGCATAGCCCGCCCGAAAATCGTCCAGCCGGATCTCCATGAGCTTGTATGATAGGAGCTAGAAGAATAAACCTGACTTTCGAAGACGCCCTCCCATAAGCGTAGCCTTCGTAACTTTGTGAAGCGCCCTACGGGTGCCTTCGCTGTTCGTCGAGGGGCTGTTTCACATGGTAGCCACTATGTGAAACAGCCCCTCTTTTTCTGTTTTGAGCGGGCTTCAAATATGAAGCGGATTCATTATTTTTCGCGGGTTCGCGGGACTTTTCGTTCTTGAAAGAGTGACCGAATTGTGATAATATGAAATACGAAAGTGATAAGTTATATTTATGGAGGGGATTACTTTGCGAGAACTCGACGCAAAACAAATCACGGATGCCGTTGCCCAGATGTGCAAGGAAGCGGCGTACTATCTTCCAAAGGATGTGTATGAAGGACTGAAGCGGGGTCGCGAAACGGAAAAGTCTCCTGTGGGCCAGGCTGTTCTTGACCAGATCATCAAGAACGCGGAAATCGCTCGCGCGGAAGACCGCCCCTATTGCCAGGATACGGGCATGACCATCGTCTTCGTGGAGGTCGGGCAGGATCTTCACATCACCGGCGGCCTCCTGGAGGATGCCATCAATGACGGCATCGCAAAGGGCTATACGGAGGGCTACCTCCGGAAATCCGTCGTGGCAGAGCCGCTCTTCAACCGGGTGAACACGAAGAACAACACGCCGGGTGTCATCTACACGAAGATCGTAGAGGGCGACAAGCTCAAAATCACCATTGCCCCGAAGGGCTTCGGCTCGGAGAACAAGTCCGGCGTCCGCATGCTGGTGCCGGCCGATGGCGTCGAGGGCGTGAAGAAGGCCGTCATGGACATCATCCTCCATGCCAGCATGAACCCCTGCCCCCCGATGGTCGTGGGCATCGGCATCGGCGGCACCATGGACCGGGCGGCACTCCTTTCCAAGAAGGCCCTGACCCGCTCCATCGACGAGCGCAACCCCATGCCGGAATACGCAAAGCTGGAGGAGGAGCTTTTGACCCTCATCAATGAGACGGGCATCGGACCCCAGCTGGGCGGCACCACCTCGGCTCTGGCCGTCAACATCGAGTGGGGCCCGACTCATATCGCAGGCCTCCCCGTCGCCGTGACCATCTGCTGCCATGCGATGCGCCATGCGTCCCGCGTCCTCTAAGGCGCGCATTTCCTTGTAAACGATTCTGATCAGGAGGAGAACAACATGGCAGAACCCATTCGCATTCATACACCCTTTACGGAAGAGATGAGCCGCAAGCTCAAGATTGGCGACAACGTCCTCATCACCGGCGAGATCATCGCCGCCCGCGATGCCGCCCACAAGCGCATGTGCGAGGCCCTCGCCAAGGGGGAGAAGCTCCCGGTGGATTGGAAGAACCAGATGGTCTATTACCTGGGCCCCACGCCTGCAAAGCCGGGCGATCCCATCGGCTCCTGCGGCCCGACGACCTCCGGCCGCATGGATGCCTACACCCCGACGATGCTGGAGCAGGGCATCAAGGGCATGATCGGCAAGGGCTCCCGCAGCAAGGAAGTGGTGGACTCCATGGTAAAAAATGGCGTCACCTACTTCGCAGCCGTCGGCGGCGCAGCGGCCCTCATCGCCAAGTCTGTCAAGAAGTATGAGGTGCTGGCCTACCCGGAGCTGGGCCCCGAGGCCGTGGCTCGTCTTACCGTCGAGGATTTCCCCTGCATCGTGGTCATCGACTGCCAGGGCAACAACCTCTACGACGAGAACCAGAAGAAGTATCGTACCCTTCAGGGCTACTGATATACATGGGATTTCCCCGAACTCATTAGGAGGTATAGAATGTTTCATGTAACCTTTTACCTGCGCCGTCTTCATTCGATAGTCGGCCTCCTGGCCGTAGGCGGCTTCCTTCTGGAGCACGTCCTGACGAATGCCCGCGCTCTCGGCGGCCCGGCATCTCTCAACAATGCCCTTGCGATGATGGAGCAGATTCCGCATCCCATCTTCCTCGGCATGGAGATTTTCCTCGTCGCTCTGCCGCTCCTCTTCCATGCCATCTACGGCATCTACATCGCCCTGCAGGCAAAGAACAACCCGGGCCAGTACACCTACATGAAGAACTGGCAGTTCGCTCTCCAGCGCTGGACGGCCTGGTTCCTGGTGGTCTTCCTCATCTGGCACGTATTCTACCTGCGCATCCTGACGAAGGCTATCGGCGGCACGCCCATGTCCTATGAGCTTCTCCACAGCTACTTCACCGGCAGCCCCCTTGTGGCAGTGCTTTACACCATCGGCATGATTGCAGCGATTTTCCACTTCTGCAACGGCATCACCACCTTCACGATGACCTGGGGCATCGCGAAAGGCCCCCGCATCCAGGGCGTCATCAATGTGCTGGCAATGCTCATGTGCCTCGGCCTCAGCCTCATCACCATCGCATTCATGGCCGGCTACTTCGTCATGTAAGGTACGATTGTTTTTAAGGAGTAAAATATGGCAAAGAAACCCGTAAAAGTCATCATCGTGGGCGGCGGCCTCGCCGGCCTCATGGCGACGCTGAAGATTCTCGAAGACGGCTCCAGCGTCGACCTCTTCTCCTATTGCCCGGTGAAGCGCTCCCACTCCCTCTGCGCCCAGGGCGGCATCAACGCCTGCATGGACCTGAAGGGCGAGCACGACTCCATCTACGAGCACTTCGACGACACGGTCTACGGTGGCGACTTCCTCGCCGACCAGCTGGCTGTCAAGGGCATGGTGGAGACGGCACCGAAGATTATCAAGATGTTCGACCGCATGGGCGTCCCCTTCACCCGTACGCCGGAGGGCACCCTCGACATGCGCAACTTCGGCGGCCAGAAGAACAAGCGCACCTGCTTCGCCGGCTCCACCACGGGCCAGCAGCTCCTCTACGCCCTCGACGAGCAGGTTCGTCGCTGGGAGGTCAAGGGCGGCGACAAGCTCCGCAAGTTCGAGTACTGGGAGTTCATCCGCATCATCCGCAACAAGCAGGGCGTCTGCCGCGGCATCGTCGCCCAGAACATGAACTCCAACGAAATCAAGGCCTTCCCGGCGGACGTGGTCATCCTCGCCACCGGCGGCCCAGGCCAGGTGTACGGCCGCTGCACGGCCTCCACCATCTGCAACGGCTCCGCTGTTTCCTCCGTCTATCAGCAGGGCGCTGAGATCGGCAATCCGGAGTTCCTCCAGATCCATCCGACGGCCATCCCGGGCTCTGACAAGAACCGTCTCATGAGCGAGGCCTGCCGCGGCGAGGGCGGACGCGTCTGGGTCTGGCGCAAGAACCCGGAGACGGGGGAGAAGGAGCGCTGGTACTTCCTGGAGGACATGTACCCGGCCTACGGCAACCTGGTTCCCCGCGACGTGGCCAGCCGCGCCATCTACAAGGTCGTCGTCCATATGGGCCTCGGCATGCAGAACCCGAACCGCGTCTACCTGGATCTCTCCCATATCCCGGCGGATTATCTCGAGCGCAAGCTCGGCGGCATCCTGGAGATGTACGATGACTTCGTCGGCCAGGATCCCCGTCAGGTGCCGATGGAGATTTTCCCCTCCATCCACTACTCCATGGGCGGTATCTGGGTCGACCGCATGCATCACACGAACATCCCCGGCCTCATGGCCGCCGGCGAGTGCGACTACCAGTATCACGGTGCAAACCGTCTGGGGGCCAACTCCCTTCTCTCCGCAACGTATTCCGGCCTCGTGGCAGGCCCGGAGGCCCTGCGCCTCGGCCGCTCCGGCGAGCTCGGCGATGCCCTCACGAATGACGAGCTGGAGACAGCTCAGAAAGAGTGCGTGGCGGAGTTCGACAAGATCCGCGCCATGAGCGGCTCCGAGAACGCCCACCAGCTCCACCACGAGCTGGGCGACATCATGTACAAGTACGTCTCCGTGGAGCGCGACAACAGCGGCCTTGCCGAGTGCGTCAAGGAGCTTCGTGAGATCCTGAAGCGCTGGGACAACATCGGCCTGACGGACCACGGCACCTGGGCAAACCAGGAGGCCATGTTCGCCCGCCAGCTCCGCAACATGATCATCTATGCCCAGGCCATCACCGAGGCCGCCCTCGAGCGTGATGAGAGCCGCGGTGCCCATGCCAAGATCGTCCTCGAAAACGAGTGGAAGGACATGGATCCGGAGCTCAAACAGCGCATCCTGGACAAGGTGGGCGAGCCCACCTTCGACCCGAAGACGAACCGTGCCCACGACAGCAAGGGCGACCTCGTCTTCTTCGAGCGCGACGACAAGCGCTTCATGCGCACCACCGTTGTCAAGTACGATGCGGAGAAGCAGGCCCCTGTCGTTTCCTACCGCGAGTTCGAGCACTCTCTCATCAAGCCGCGTCTCCGCAACTATGCTGTGGCGAAGAAAGAGTAATGGGACTACGGTAAGAGGGAGGAAATAAAATGGCAGAACAGAAGAAAGTAAGATTCATCATCGAGCGCCAGGATGGGCCCAACGAGAAGCCCTACACCCAGGAGTTCGATGTGGACTATCGCCCCGGCCTCAACGTGGTCGCGGCACTCATGGAAATCCAGAAGAACCCGGTGACCGTGGAGGGCAAGAAGGTCGCCCCCGTCACCTGGGAGTGCAACTGCCTGGAGAAGGTCTGCGGCGCCTGCATGATGGTCATCAATGGCCGTGCCCGCCAGGCCTGCTGCTCGCTCATCGACAAGCTGGAGCAGCCCATCCGCCTGCAGCCGGCCCGCACGTTCCCGGTCATCCGCGATCTCCTCATCGACCGCTCCGTCATGTTTGAGAGCCTCAAGCGCATCCAGGGCTGGATCGATGTGGACGGCAGCTGGGAGGCCCCGGATGCTCCGCGCCAGAATCCGCACACGGCAGAGACCTGCTACGAGATTTCCCACTGTATGACCTGCGGCTGCTGCCTGGAGGCCTGCCCGAACGTGGGGCCCCAGTCCGACTTCATCGGACCGGCACCGACGGTACAGGCCCTGCTCTTCAACCTGAACCCCATCGGCAAGTACAACGAGCCGAACCGCCTCAACGCGCTGATGGAGAAGGGCGGCATCACCAGCTGCGGCAACAGCCAGAACTGCGAGGCTGTCTGCCCGAAGGGCATCAAGCTGACCCAGCATCTTGCCCAGCTGAACCGGGATGTGAACAAGCAGGCACTCCGGAACATCTTCAACCACTAAGAATCCGCTCCGTCTTTTCGGAGCCTGCAAAAGACCGCGAGGGACAATGTCCCCTGCGGTCTTTTTTTGCGGCTGGAGAGGGAGGGCTTTAGAAAAAAGTCCTATATTTTATGGAAAATATCTGGTGCAACTTGATTTTATTAGAAAACCAAAGTATGATATAGGGTATATTGACGATAGAATGTGATATTATGTCTTTGAAGTATCCATTTGCGAAGACTCAAAAGGATCGGATGAGAGAATGAACAAGAGCAATCGAGCGAATATCACCCCCGTGCTGAAGAGATTCAAGTACTTTTTCGACCTTCTGAAGCGGACGACGGAGAGCTATCTCTTCATGATCGACCTGCAGGAAAATGTCGGCGTCTTCTCGCCGGGCCTCGCGCAGGACTTCGATGTGGCGGGTGAGGTCATCGAGGTTCATACGGAGTACATCAAGGAGCTTCTTCATCCGGAGGATGTGGAGGCCTACGAGCAGTACGTGGAGGCCTACTCCACCACGGGAAAGCCGGCGGACTTCAATTTGGAATTCCGCCTGAAGGATCGGAAAGGCGAATACATCTGGCTCCAGAGCCACGGACGGGTGGGCATGAGCCGGGATGGAAAGCCGGAGCTCTATGTGGGCTTCCTGCGCCGTATGGCCCGCCGCAATCGGGCCGATGCCATCACGGGGCTTCTCAACAAGTACCAGTTCGCCCAGGCCGTGCGAAATGCCCTCGACGAGTATCGTGCGTCCGGCAGGGGCGGCGCCATCATGGTGCTGGGCCTGGACGACTTCAAGATCTTCAACGAGACCTACAATCGGCTGGCCGGTGACCAGATATTGAAATACGTGGCCAAGCGTCTGGAGATGATGCTGGACAGCAGCCAGGAACTCTACAAGCTGGACGGGGATGAGTTCGCCATCCTCTACAAGGGCGCCACCGAGGAGGACATCGGAAAGCTCTACATCGCCATCCAGAGCACGCTAGCCCAGCCCATGGACATCGAGAACCACCAGCTCTTCTGTACCGCCTCGGCGGGCACTGTCTTCTACCCCCAGGCGGGCAAGGACTATCTCGTGCTCCACAAGTACGCGGAGGCTGCCCTCGATATGGCGAAGCGAGAGGGGAAGAACCGCAACTGCATCTTCTCCAAGGAACAGTTCAACCGCTGGGTGCGCTCCATCTCCATGCGCGACCTCATACGGGACAGTGTGGAGGCGGGCTGCGAAGGCTTCCAGCTCTACTACCAGCCCCAGGTCAACGCCACGAACCAGAGTGTCATCGGTGCCGAGGCACTGCTCCGCTGGAAGAATCCGAAGGGCAAGATGGTGGCTCCGATGGAGTTCGTCCCCATCCTGGAGGAGACGAAGCTCATCATCCCCGTGGGCAAGTGGATCGTCGAGGAGGGCCTCAAGACCTGCAAGAAGTGGCGCGAATACATCCCCGACTTCCGCATGAGCATTAACATGAGCTACGAGCAGGTGAAGGATCACACCTTCTCCAGCTTCGTCATGGATGCCATCAAGCGAATCGGCCTGCCACCGGAGGCACTGACGTTGGAGCTCACGGAGTCGAAGATTGTCGCCGACTGGAGCTACGTCAACAAGCGTTTCGACGCCTTCCGGGAGAGCGGCATCCGCATCGCCATGGACGACTTCGGCACGGGCTACAGCTCCCTGGCCTCCCTCAAATACCTCTCCTGCGATATCGTGAAGATTGACCGGGAGTTCGTGAAGAAGATTCTCGAGAACGAGTTCGACCGGCAGCTGGTGGAAACCGTGGTGGCCCTTTGCCACAGCATCAACATCATGACTTGCATCGAGGGCGTGGAGGAGCAGGCTGAGTACGAGCTCCTCACGAAGCGCTGCAAGGCGGACTCCATCCAGGGCTATCTCTTCGGCCGTCCGGAGAGTGCCTTCAACTTCGAAAAGAAATTCATGGGCCTCCACGAGGACGAGCCGGAGGAACGGCCGTAATCGTAGGCTACCTGCACCCTCGCAGCCTGATGCGAGGGGCTTGCTTTATCTAGCGGAATAGAGAGGAGCAAACAATGGAAGAAAGACGCGCCGGCGAGGTCACCCTGCTGGGAGCAAAGAACGTCAAGTACCACTACAACTACTGCCCCGAGATCTTAGAGACCTTCGAAAACAGGCATCCTGACCGGGACTACTGGGTGAAGTTCAACTGCCCGGAGTTCACAGCCCTCTGCCCCATCACGGGCCAGCCGGACTACGCCACCATCTACATCTCCTACGTGCCGAATATCCGCATGGTAGAGAGCAAGTCGCTGAAGCTCTATCTCGTGAGCTTCCGGGAGCACGGGGACTTCCACGAGGATGTGGTGAATGTCATACGCAATGACCTAGTGAAGCTCATGGATCCCAAGTACATCGAGGTCTGGGGCAAGTTCCTGCCCCGGGGCGGCATTTCCATCGACCCCTTCGTGAACTACGGAAAGCCCGGGACAAAGTGGGAAAAGCTTGCGGAGCATCGCTTTACCGAGCATGACCTGACCTTCATGGACAAGGTGGACAATCGATGAAAGAACAGAAGCGCATGGCGCTCGTCAACGACATTACGGGCTTTGGCCGCTGCTCCGTCGCTGTGGAGCTGCCCCTGATTTCCGCCATGAAGATTCAGGCCTGTCCGCTCCCCACGGCGATTCTCTCCTGCCACACGGGCTTTCCCTCCTTCTATATCGACGACTACACGGAGCGCATGGGCCCCTATATCGACAACTGGGAGGCAAACGGTCTCGTCTTCGACGGAATCACTACGGGCTTTCTCGGATCCGCCGCTCAAATAGCTATCGTGCTGGATTTCATCCATCGCTTCAAACAACCAGCAACGAGGGTCATTGTGGATCCCGTCATGGGGGATCATGGGCGGCTCTATGCCTCCTATACGGACGAGATGTGCGAGCGCATGAAGGGGCTCCTAGCCGTGGCGGACCTCGTCACGCCGAACCTGACGGAGGCCTGCCGCCTGCTGGACCTTGAGTACCCGGAGGGTGGCGTGATAGACGACGGGGCTCTGGAGCTCATGGCAGCGGAGCTTTCCGCCCAGGGGCCGAAGCAGGTGGTCATCACCGGCCTTCCGGACGGGGAGGACCTCCGAAACTTCCTCTTCGAGGCGGGCCGGGGCGAGAGCATCCCCGTGAAGCGAGCCGGCCGGGACCGCACCGGCACCGGGGACGCCTTCACCGCCATCGTGTCGGCGGGGCTCCTCAAAGGCTTACCCCTGAAGGAAGCGGTGGAGCTCGCAGCCTCCTTTATCGGCAAGGCCATGCACTACGCGGAGGAAATCCAGCTCCCCACGAACTGGGGGCTGCCCTTCGAGGAATTCTTAGGAGATTTGGCAAAATGATTATCTACGCAACCCACAAGGGCGGCCGGTATCTGCCGCTCGAGGAATCCATAAAGGAGATGCCCACGGGCAAGCGGGGCATCTATGTGAACATCACGAACCAGTGCAACTGCGCCTGCACCTTCTGCCTGCGCAGCATGAAGAAGATGCGGGAGGAGTCGAGCCTCTGGATGAAGGAGGAGCCGCCCCTTGCGGAATACGAAAAGGCCCTCGGAAGCCTCCCCTTTGACTGGGACGAATACGTCTCCGAGGTGGTGCTCTGCGGCTTCGGCGAGCCCACCCTGCGCCTCCCGGTGGCAGAGGGCGTCCTGCGCTGCGTGAAAACGCACCACCCCAATACCCCCACCCGCATGAACACAAACGGCCTGGGGGAGCTGGCAAATGGCCGGGAGATTGCAAAGGACTTCGCTGGGATACTCGACACCGTCTCCATCAGCCTCAATGCCTCAAACGCCAAGCGCTACTACGAGCTCACCCGGGCAAAGTACGGCGAGAAATCCTTCGAGGCCATGCTCACCTTCGCCGAGCACTGCAAGCCCTATATCCCCAACGTCATCCTGACCATCGTGGACCAGGTGGAAAACGCCGAGGAGATAGCCCTATGCAAGGAAATCTGCAAAAAAAGAAACCTGACGCTCCGCGTCAGGGAATATGAGGACTCCTAACAATAAAAGGACGGCGAACCGTCCTTTTATTGTTAGAAGAGAAGACGGAAGGAGAGGTTGTAATGAAGAAAATTCGAATTACTGTGGTGCGGAAAGCTTGCTATGAGGACTTGATGGCGCAATATGAAAACCCCATCGAGAAGCCCTGCAATCTGGAGGAGGGGCAGGTGTTTCTTGCGGAGGGCTGGCGACGGCCGGAGGGGTTTTGCGAGAGCGCCTGGGAGACCATGTCGCCCTTTGTGCTGGGGCTTGCCCATGGGGCCGAGGGCTTCTACGAGGGCTGGATGAAGAATCCTCGGAGTGTCCTCCTTTCCTGCAACGACGGCTTCCGCCCCGTGAGCTTTCTCGTGGAGGTGCTGGAGGAGGCAGAGCCGTGATCATCAGCGTCAGCCGTCGGACGGATATCCCCGCCCTTTACATGGATTGGTTTGCCCGCCGCCTGCAGGCGGGCTTTGTGGACGTGCGGAACCCCTTCAATCGCAGGCAGATCAGCCGCATTTCCCTGAGACGGGAGGCGGTGGACTGCATCGTCTTTTGGTCGAAGAATCCTGCCCCCATGCTGGACTATCTCGGGGCCCTCGCGCCCTATCCCTATTACGTGCAGGTCACCTATACGCCCTATGGCCGGGATGTGGAGACGGATCTCCCGCGAAAGGAGGAGATTCTCAGCTCCATGATAGAGCTCTCGAAGGCCATCGGCCGTGAGCGGCTCGTCTGGCGATACGACCCCATCCTCCTGACGGAGTGCTATTCCTTGGAGTCGCATCTGGACTGGTTCGAAAGGACGCTGGAGGCTCTCGCCCCCTATACCTCTCGCTGCGTTTTCAGCTTCCTTGATCTCTATGCCAAGGCAAAGCGGAATGCATTGGGGCTGGGGCTCCGGGAGCCCACGGAGGAGGAAATGGAGCAAATTGCCGCCGGCCTTTCCCGCTGTGCCAAGGGGAGCGGCGTGCTGCTCCAGACCTGCTCGGAGGCCATCGCCCTCGAAACATACGATATCCACCATGGAGCCTGCATCGATGCCGCCCTCATCGAGCATATCACGGGAAAGGAAATCCCAAGGTGCAAGGCCAAGAGCCAGCGCCCCCTCTGCGGCTGCATCGAAAGCTTCGACATCGGTGCCTACGACACCTGCACGAACGGCTGCCGCTACTGCTACGCCAGCACGAATCCGAAGCGAGCCCAAGAGGGACGAGATCAGCACAATCCAGACAGCACGCTCCTCACAGGAGAGCTCGTAGGCGACGAGAAAATCACCTTGCATGGCGGGCAAGAATAGCTGGACTGCAACGATTTTATTTTATGGCTGACGCTTATCGGACGACGTGCGGCTATCTACTTTTCAGGCTCTCTCGGGAAATTTCTTAGGAAGCTATTGAGTGCGTTTGACACTTGTTGGATTCTGCGCTAGAATCATCGGAAGATTGCTTTATAGAAGGCTTCGGTCGCAGGAGGGAGTTGCTTGCTATGATAGTCCAGATAGAGGATGACCTTGACCTGGGGAAAATCGCGGAGAGCGGGCAGTGCTTCCGGGTGGCGCTGTTGCCCTCGGGGGTGTATCGCTTTGTCACGGGGGAGCATGTGCTCCATATTGCGCCAGAGGGGGCTGGGGCGTATGAGGTCTCCTGCGGGGGGGAGGAGTGGGAGGCTGTCTGGCGGCCCTATTTCGACCTCGGGCGGAGCTACCGGGCACTTTTCGAGCGGGAGAGGGGGAAGCATCCCTTTATCCGGGAGGCCATGGAGTACGGGGTGGGGCTCCGGGTGCTTGCCCAGGAGCCCTGGGAGATGCTCATCACCTTCATCCTGTCCCAGCGAAAGAGCATCCCGGCCATCGCCCGGGCGGTGGAGGCCCTCTCCTCCCGCTTCGGCCATAGCCTGGGGAAGGTCCAATCCTTTCCGACACCGGAGGAGCTCAGCCGCGCCTCGATGGAGGAGCTCCTCGCCTGCGGCCTAGGCTACCGGGCGAAGTACGTGGCGGATGCCACGGCGCGGGTGTGCTCGGGAGCTCTGGACCTCGGGGCACTCCGGGAGGCTAGCGATGAGCAGCTCCTCACGCGGCTGCAGGAAGTCCATGGGGTGGGCATCAAGGTGGCGAGCTGCGTGGCGCTCTTCGGCTACGGCCGTATGGGCTGCGTGCCGGTGGATGTGTGGATAAAGCGGGCCATCGAGGAGGACTGCGGCGGCGCGTCTCCCTTTGAT
This sequence comes from uncultured Mitsuokella sp., assembly GCA_945873115.1. Lineage (GTDB taxonomy): Bacteria > Bacillota > Negativicutes > Selenomonadales > Selenomonadaceae > AWVT01. The sequence goes on along the minus strand of CAMCBT010000023.1, from coordinate 14,271 downwards.
CTCTTCGGGGAAAACGCGGGCATCATCCAGCAGTATGTGTTCTTCTACGAGACCCACCGACGAAGGAAGAATAAATGAAGACGTGGCCCATCCACCGGCTGTGTCACCTCTTTCTTGGAGACTGCTCTTTCGTGCGGGGAGCGATGACACATCTCAACGCTTCACGAAGCTCCGAGGACTACTTGCTCTTCTTCCGCTTAATTTACCTCCCTCCATTGATAGAAAACTACACGCACAAACGTCCACTTGCGGGTCTTGTGCGCCGCCCTTGCAAGAAACCAGCCAATCAGTCTGCGCCTACGGCTTGACTTCTTGGGGTTTCATAGTCAAAAGAGCTGTGAAAAATGCGGTTGCATTCGTCACAGCTCTTTTGACTACTGTTTATGCCTCGGCTTCCTGGAGCTGGGGCTCTTCCTGCTCGATGGCAGGGGCTGCCTTTCTGGAGCCGTTGAGGTTATACTGGATGGTGAGCACCAGGAGGCCGGAGAGGAGCATGGCGCCGCCCATGATGAAGTAGCCCAGGTCGAAGGAGCCGGTGTTGACCTTTATCCAGGCCATCATGTTCGGGCCTACCCAGCCGCCGATGTTGCCGCAGGAGTTGATGAGGCCGATGGCACCGGCGGCGGCGGGGCCCGTCAGGAAGGTGGTGGGTATCGTCCACCAGACGCCCATGGCAGCGTGGATGCCGATGGCGGAGAGGCAGACGAGGACGAGGGCCTCAGCGAGGCCATTGGAAAAGGGGGAGAGGCCGAGGCCTACGGAGCCCACGAAGAGGGCACCGGCCACGTGCCAGACCTTGTCGCCGGTCTTCGTGGCGGTCTTGCTGATGATGAGCTGGACGATGAGGGCCGCCGTCATGGGGATGGCGATGGCACCGCCGAGGAGCGAGGTGGAGAGGCCGGAGAGCTCCTTCAGGACCGTCGGCATCCAGAAGTAGAAGCCCCAGAAGCCCACGACCCAGAGGAAGTAGATGAGGCAGAGCTTTAGGACCTTCGGATCCGTGAGGGCCTTAGCAACGGAGTATTTCTTGACGCGGTGCATGGCAGCCTGCTCGGCCTTGAAGTTTTCACTGAGATAGTTCTTTTCCTCCGCCGTGAGCCAGGAGACCTGCTCGGGGCGATCCTTTACGCCGAAGAAGAAGAAGACGGCGAAGGCGAGGGCCGGGATGGCCTCCAGGATGAAGAGCTCCTGCCAGCCGTGGAGCCCGAAGAAGGAGCTCTCGAGGAGGATGCCTGCGAGCGGCGCCCCGAGGATGTTCGAAAGGAGCAGCGAGGTGAGCATAAGGCTCGTGGCCCGCGCCCGCTCCCGCCCCGTGAACCAGCGGGGGAAGAGGACGGAGTAGATGACGGGGTAGAGGCTTGCCTCCGAGGCGCCCAGGAGGAAGCGGCAGAGGAAGAACTGGGTCTCTGTGGTGATGAAGGCCATGAAGACACAGACGAGGCCCCAGGTGAACATGATGCGGGAAATCCATTTCGTGGCGGAGAAGTGGGCGGCCACGAGGGAGCCTGGAATCTCGAAGATGAGATAGCCCACGAAGAAGATGCCGGCGCCGGCGCCGAAGACCTCCGGCGTAATCCACGGCAGGTCTTGTGTCATGGTGAGCTTTGCATAGGCAATGTTGACCCGGTCGATGCAGGCGATGATGGACACGAGGAAGACAGGCAGTATGAGGCGCAGATCCCGCATTCGTTTCAAATGGTCAAAATCGATGGTTCCCATAGGTTTCCCCTCCAAAAGAAATAGACAGACACAAGAGCATATGGGCAAAAGAAAAACCGCCCCTAAATAGGGACGGATATATCCGCGGTACCACCCAGCTTCCCCGCCCGAGGGCGAGGCACTCACGACGTACACCAGAGAGAGTCTCATCATACGCGGCTTCTGTAACGGGAAGCTACCGTAGGCGCTTACTTGCCGTAGCTTTCTGCGCTATGCCTCGAGGAGGATATTCCATTTTCGCTGGACACCGGCTCTCACCAAACCCGGCTCGCTTGGGACCAGGAGAGAAAATGTACTCGTTCCTGTCATGGGCTGTTTGCTCTGTATGGACTTGTGTTTTGATTACGGGTACAATCCTAGCGCGATTGGAGGCGGTTGTCAAGGGCTTTTTTTGAAATTCTTGGGAAGGGCTTTTTATTGACACCGCATAGGCCGTGTTGTAGAATAGGATTGGACTTTATACCAGCTATTGTTGCGGCCAGGGCTTGGCCGCGTTTTTCAAAGGGGTGCTCTTTTTCCATGCCGGATTATATGTTTGCCTTCGTCATCGCCCTCGCTGTGGCGCTTCTCGTGACGCCGGGGGTCATCAAGTTTGCGGCAAAGACGGGGGCTATGGATGCGCCGGACGCCCGCAAGGTGCACAAGAAGCCGATTCCCCGCATCGGAGGCCTGGGCATCTACCTGGCCTTCCTCGTGGCGGTGCTGGCCATCCTCGCCTTCGCCCCGGTCACAGACGAGGTCATGATGGAGCTCATCGGGCTCCTGGCCTCCGGCTCCATCATCGTCCTGGTGGGCATCATCGACGACTACAAGAACCTGCCGGCGAAGGTGAAGCTGGTGGGCCAAATTCTCGCGGCGGCGGTGCTGGTGCTGGGCTTCGATGTGCGCATCGACTTCATCACGGATCCCTTCGGGGATTATCTCTACCTTGAGGTGCTGGCCATCCCGGCCACCATCTTCTGGCTGGTGGGGCTGACGAATACGGTGAACCTCATCGACGGCCTCGACGGCCTGGCGGCGGGGGTCTCCACCATCGCCTCCATCACCATCTGCCTCGTGGCGGTCCAGCAGGACATCGCCCTGGTGGCAGTGCTGACGGCGGCCCTCGCCGGCGCGGCCCTAGGCTTTCTCTACTATAACTTCAATCCGGCCCGCATCTTCATGGGGGACACGGGGAGCCAGTTCCTGGGCTTCATGCTGGCGGGCATCTCCGTCATCGGCGCCGTGAAGAGCACGGCGACCATTGCGCTTATTGTGCCGATATTGGCTCTCGGGCTTCCCATCCTCGATACCACCTTCGCCATCGTGCGGCGGTACCGGGGCGGTGTGCCCATTTTCAAGCCGGACAAGGGCCATCTCCATCACCGGCTTCTCGACCGGGGCTTCACCCAGCGGCAGGCGGTGCTCCTGATGTACGTCATCAGCGCACTTCTGGGTCTGGCGGCGGTGGCCCTGACGGAGGTCAGCGGCCAGCTCGCCATCGTCATCGTGGCGGTGGTGGTCTTTGCCGTCCTCTTCGGCGCCAAGAAGCTGGGCATCTTCCGCATGAACGACTCCGCCCACCAACACTAAGGTACAAGAAACTTACGAGGTATCCTATATGGAAAAGAAGAAAATCAAGGTCATGACCGTCTTTGGGACGCGCCCGGAGGCCATCAAGATGGCGCCCATCGTGCTGGAGTTGAAGAAGCACCCGGACACCATCGAGCCCATCGTGGCTGTCACGGCCCAGCATCGGGAGATGCTCGACCAGGTGCTCAGCCTCTTTTCCATCAAGCCGGACTACGACCTGGACATTATGGCGGCGGGGCAGACCCTCTTTGACATCACCACGAAGGCACTGAGTGGCCTCGACAAGGTGCTGACGGAGGCGAAGCCCGACATTGTCCTAGTCCACGGGGACACCACCACCACCTTTGCGGGGGCCCTGGCCGCCTACTACCACCAGACGACGGTGGGCCATGTGGAGGCGGGCCTTCGTACCCACAATAAATACTCCCCCTTTCCGGAGGAGATGAACCGTCATCTGACGGGCTGCATTGCAGATCTGAACTTCGCCCCCACGGAGACCAGCGAGCGGAACCTCCTCTTGGAGCATGCGGACTCGGCCACCATCTTCATCACGGGCAACACGGTCATCGACGCTCTGCACCACACGGTGAAGAAGGACTACGTCTTCGAGGATGAGACGTTGAAGAACGTGGATTTCGAAGGGAAGCGCATCATCCTCGTCACGACCCATCGCCGGGAAAATCTCGGGGAGCCCATGCGCCACGTCTACAAGGCACTGAAGGACCTGACGGAGGAGCTCGACGATGTCGAGATCGTATTCCCCGTCCACCGCAATCCGAAGGTGCGGACTGTGGTGAATGAGGAGCTGGGGGGGCTTGCGAAGGTACATCTCATCGAGCCCCTCGACTACGAGCCCTTTGCAAACCTCATGAGCCGGGCCCATCTCATCCTGACGGACTCCGGCGGAGTGCAGGAGGAGGCACCGGCCCTCGGCAAGCCGGTGCTGGTCCTCAGGGATACGACGGAGCGTCCGGAGGCGGTGGCCGCCGGCACGGTGAAGCTCATCGGAACGGATGAGCAGCGGGTCTACGAGGAGACGAAGAAGCTCCTGACGGACGAGCGCGCCTACCACGCCATGGCGGAGGCGGTGAATCCCTACGGGGACGGGCAGGCCGCCCGCCGCATCATCCAGGCCATCCTCTATCACTACGATATGGCGGAGGAGCGGCCCGATGTCTTCGAAGGAGCCTGAGGAAAAGGACGGGAAGAAGGAGGGCCTCGGCGAGACAATCCGGGCCTTCGGCATCCTGAGCGGCGTGGGCATCTATCTCTGTGCCTTCATCGGGGTGTTCCTCTTCCTGGGGAAATGCATCGACGACTTTTTCGGCACGGGAAATGTGGCAAAGGTGATATGCCTTGTCGTGAGCTTTCCCGCCGCATTTTACTCCCTATATCGACAGCTGAAAACGTATCACATGGTCTAAGGAACCACTGATTAATTCGGCACTCCGTCTTCACGCGTCTGCACTGTCCTCCCGTCGTCGACAAATCCTCAGCGTAGCTCTGCTACGCCTCCGGTTTGTCTCCTAGGGAGATACAGCGCATCCACGCAAATCCGGAGCACCTCATTTAATCAGCGGTTCCCTAATCGCAGGAATGGGGGATCTTCATGGACGAATTGCAGAGCCTCGAGCAAATGGCACTGCAGCGTGTGCTCGGTGAAATCGGCGACGGCATCCTCTTGACGGATGAAGAGGAAAACGTTGTCTACATGAATGCCGCAGCCAAAAGCATCCTCCGGCTGGAGAGGGATGGCTGCGGAGAGTCCTTCGCAGCCCTATGCCCCCTGGTGGATCTGGCCACGGGGAAGGAGTTCGCCAACCCCCTCCGGGAGGTCATGGCGGAGGGGCGGCCCAAGGGCTTTGCCCGGAATGTGGGCCTGCTTTTAGGCGGCGCACCCCACTATCTTTCGGCCACCTGCTCCCCCATCTCCAGCGAGGGGAAGGAGCACCGGGTGGTGGGCTGCAGCATTATCCTTCGGGATGTGACGCAGATCCGGAGCCTGGAGCTCAAGCACGAGGTGGATGAGACCCAGCTGCGCATAGCAAAATCCGAGGCGGAACAGGCGGCGGGGACGAAGGCCCGCTTCCTCTCCAACATGAGCCACGAGATACGGACGCCCATCAACGGCATCCTCGGCATGATGGATCTGGCCATGCGGGAGCCTCTGACGGAGTACCAGATGAAATGTCTGCATAGGGCCCATGGCCGGGCCCACGACCTCCTGCAGCTCCTGGATGATATATTGGACTTCTCGCGCCTCGAGGCGGGGAAGCTGACGCTCAGCTCCATCCGCTTCGATGTGCAGCAGGTGATACGCCACCTCACATCCGTGTACCGGCGGGAGGCGGAGAAGAAGGGGCTTGCCTTCACCCTAGAGGAGCCAAGGTCTCTTCCGCGCTTTGCCGTGGGCGATCCCCAGCGGCTCCGGCAGATATTCCGGGCCCTCATCTCGAATGCCCTGAAGTTCACCTCCAAGGGCTCCGTGCGGGTGGGAGGGTTCCTCGGCACCCACGACGGGAAGAAGACGCTGGATTTCTTCGTCCATGATACGGGTATCGGCATGGGGCGGGTGGAGCAGAAGCTCCTCTTCCGTCCCTTCAGCCAGGGGGACAACTCGGCTACCCGCCGCTACGGCGGCACGGGGGTTGGCCTCATCTTGGTGCGGGATATCCTGGCTCTCATGCATGGCGGCATTTCGGTCTATTCCTCCATGGGCATCGGCACAAAGATTCTCTTCTGGATTCCCTACGAGGCGGCAAAATCCGCCGATGAGGAGTTCCGGGAGCGGGGGGTCTATATCAATCCCCTGCGGGGCATGAAGCAGAAGCCGAAGAAGCGGGATGCCTCTGTGGAGGCCCTGCTGGCCTATTGCAATGCGAAATACGCCAAGTTCCAAAAGGAGAGGGGGCGAACAGATGAAGATACTTGTAGCGGAGGATGACAGCGCGAGCCGCGAGGTGCTGGAGACGTATATGGCAAGCTTCGGCAGCTGCGAGGCGGCAGTGGACGGAATGGAGGCCATCGACAAATATCTCGAAAGCCTCGAGGAGGATTCCCCCTACGACCTCCTCTGCCTCGATATCATGATGCCGAAGGTGGACGGACTGAAGGTTCTGGGGGTCATCCGGGGCTTTGAGGAGCAGCATGATATCCCCGAGGCGTCCCGGACGAAAATCGTCATGGTGACGGCGGTGGCCGCCATGGAGTGCGTGGACGAGGCCTTCGAGCTGGGCTGCGATGCCTATGTGTCAAAGCCCATCGATTTGAAGAAAATCGAGGAGCTCATGGGGACGCTGGGCTTTTTGGATCGAAAAGCGGAGTGAATTTGGTGCAGCAGGAAGGATTCTTCCCTTTTTGCGCGAATAACAGAAGGGTATAGGGAAACAGGTGGCCCTAGGGCACACGCCGTATGCCGCAGAGCTAAGCAAGACAAGGAGATGTTCTCATGATAAAGAAAGCGATTGCCGTCATGACGAGTGGTGGGGACAGCCCCGGCATGAATGCGGCGGCACGTGCCGTGGTGCGCACGGCTCTCTTCGAGGGTGTGGAGGTCTACGGCATCAACAACGGCTACCAGGGCATGGTGGACGACGATATCGTGCCCCTTGACCGCAAGAGCGTCAGCGATATCATCCAGCGGGGCGGCACCTTCCTGGGGACGGCCCGCTGCATGGAGTTCAAGACGCCGGAGGGCCGCAAGAAGGGCTTTGACAACCTGGTGAAGCGGGGGGTCGAGGGCCTCGTCATCATCGGCGGCGACGGCAGCCTCACGGGCGGGTCCCTGCTCTCCAAGGAGACGGGCCTTCCCATCGTGGGGCTCCCCGGCACCATCGACAACGATGTCTGGGGCATGGACTACACCATCGGCTGTGACACGGCGGCCAACACCATCGTGGATGCCATCAACAAGCTCCGGGATACGGCATCCGCCCATCGCCGCATCATCCTGGTGGAGGTCATGGGCCGCCACTCCGGGTGGCTGGCCATGATGTCGGGCATCGCCGGCGGCGCGGAGTACATCTTGGTGCCGGAGGTCAAGTTCGACATGGACGAGGTCTGCACGGAGCTCAAGGAGATGTATGACGCGGGCAAGCGCTACAGCATCATCGTGGTGGCAGAGGGCGCAGGCTCGGCGGTGGAGCTGGGCAAAATCGTGGCGGAGAAGACCCAGATCGACACCCGCGTTTCCGTGCTGGGCCACATCCAGCGCGGAGGGTCCCCCACGGTGGAGGACCGGATGAAGGCCTCCATGTTGGGAGAGAAGGCGGCGCTCGCCATCATCTCCGGCGCCACAAACGTGGTCTTCGGCTTCAACGAGGGCAAGGTCGTGGGGGTCAACCTCTTCGACGCAGTGAACAACAAGAAGACCTTGGATCCGGAGCTCGTCCGGCTCTCAAGGGTTCTGGCATAAGAAAAAGGCGGCTCAGCCGCCTTTTTCTTATGCCGGTTTTTCTTTTAACCGCATGAGAATCTTTACAAATAGCCTAGGAACATGGTAAAATTTGTTGATAAAATCAACTGAGAAGGATGCGGGATTGTATGGAAGAATATATTCGGTTGGGGCGGTGGTTTTCCGTCCTGCACCGACAGGGGCAACTCTTTATTGCGGAGGCCTGTGAGGCCTATGGGTTCACGTATCTGGAGTATGTGCTGCTGCTGGCCCTGCTGGACAATGAGGGGGCGCGGCAGGACGCGCTGGGGGAGATGCTTTCCTTCGACAAGGCGGTGGTCACCCGAACGGTGAATCCCTTGGTGGAAAAGGGCTATATCGTCCGCCGCCAGGATGGGGTCGACAGGAGGGTGCGCCACCTGTACCTGACGGAGAAGGCCCATAGGGAGGAACAATATCTTCGGAACATCCTCTATGTCTGGATGGAGTACCTGGTGGAAAAGCTGGACCAGGAGACCCTCGAGGGGATGCTGGCGGGCTTCCGGGCCCTCGTCGCTAGGGCCCAGGAGGCCGACTTCCAATCGCTGCTGGCAAAGATCAACCATGAGGAATGGAAAGGGGAAAACAGGCTTGGCAAGCATGAATAAAACCTGCCTAGGGAGGCTGCGGGAAAAGCAGCGCACCGCTGCACTTGTGGGCGCGCTCCTATTTGGGAGCGCATTCCTCTCCGGCTGCGGAGACGTGACGCAGAAGGAAAAGCCCCTTCTGGTGAAGACCCAGCAGGCCGTAAGCTCCACCGAGGCTCGGACGGGAGCCTACTCCGGTACCGTGCGGGGCCGCTATGAGACGAATGTGGCCTTCCAGGTATCGGGGCGCATCCTCTCCCGCAATGTGAATGTGGGAAGCCGGGTGAATGCGGGCGACGTGCTCATGGTCATCGACGCGCGCGACGTGCAGCAGCAGGCAAATGCGGGCGATGCCCAGGTGTCATCCGCAAGGGCCCAGCTGTCGCTCGCCCAGGCGAACCTCGCCCGCTATACGGAGCTCTATCAGGCGGAGGCCGTATCCGCCTCGGTGCTGGACCAGTACCAGACGAACTACGACGCGGCCTTCGCCGCCTACCAGCAGGCTCTCTCTCAGGCAGCCCAGGCCCACAACAGCCTTGGCTATACGAATCTCACGGCCGGGGCCGCAGGCGTCGTCTCTTTCATCTCGGCAGAGGAAGGCCAGGTGGTCTCCGCCGGCCAGACCGTGCTGACCCTCGTCCAGACGGGGGAGCTGGAGGTGGAAATCTCCGTGCCGGAGAGCCAGATCGACTCTGTGCGCGTCGGTCAGGAGGCCCAGATCTCCTTCTGGGCACTGAAGCAGACAGCTTCGGGCATCGTGCGGGAAATCGCCCCCATGGCGGATAACGCCAGCCGCACCTATACGGTGCGGGTGACGGTGACGAATCCTCCGGCGGGCATGGAGCTCGGCATGACGTCAGAAGTGCGCCTTCCCCAGGGGGAGGCGGCGGGCATCCTCCTGCCCCTCACCGCCATCTATCAGACGGAGGGCACTCCCGAGGTCTGGGTGGTGACGGAAAACAGCACCGTAGAGCTAAAGCCCGTCACCGTGGAGACCTTCGATGAGAACCGGGTGCGGGTCCATGGTCTTTCCCCCAGCGACGTGGTCGTGACGGCGGGGGTTCATAAGCTTCGCGAGGGCCAAGAGGTGCGCACGGAGGCGGCGTCATGAGAAATCTTACCGAGGTCTCTCTGAAGAACAAGGTCCTCGTCTGGTACTTCATCGTGGTGGTGGCCATCGGCGGCATCTTCGCCTACCAGAAGCTCGGGCGCATGGAGGATCCCCAGTTTACCATCCGCTCCATGGTGGTCACAGCCGCCTGGCCCGGCGCCACGGCCCAGGAGATGCAGGAGCAGGTGACGGACAAGCTGGAAAAGCGCATCCAGGACACCCGGGGCCTCGACTACGTCAACAGCGAGACCCGCCCCGGAGAGACGGTCATCTACATCAATGTCCGGGAGGACGTGGACAAGCGGGAGATGCGCACCATCTGGAAGGATGTGCGAAACTCCCTGGAGGACATCAAGTCAACGCTTCCAAAGGGCACCGTAGGCCCCTTCTACAATGACCGGTTCGACGATATCTTCGGCAGCATCTACGCCATCACCGGCGACGGGTATAACTACGAGGAGATGCGAAAGGCCGCGGAGGAAATGCGCCGCCTGCTGCTGACGGTGAAGAATGTCCAGAAGGTGGAGCTTCTCGGCGTCCAGAGCGAGAAGGTCTATGTGGAGCTGGACAGGGAGAAGCTGGCGACCCTCGGCATCCCGCCGACGATTATCAGCGAGGCTATCTCCCAGCAAAACGACATGGCTCCCTCCGGCCTCGTGGACACAGACAGCGACAATGTCTACATCCGGGTGACGGGCCAGTTTGACAGCGTGGAGGCCGTGGCAAATACCCAGATTAGCGCCAATGGCAAAAGCTTTCGCCTGGGGGATATCGCCAAGGTCACCCGCCGCTTCGAGGAGCCGGCGGAGCCTGAGATGTACTTCAATGGGGAGCCCGCCATCGGCGTGGCCGTCTCCATGGAGGACGGGGGCAATATCCTGGAGCTGGGGAAGAACCTCCACAAGGTGACTCACGACCTCCAGGGCGAGCTCCCCGCAGGGCTTGAGATCCATCAGGTCTCGGACCAGCCCGCCGTTGTGGATGCCTCCATCCATGAGTTCGTGGAGACGCTGGCCATCGCCATCGTCATCGTGCTGGCGGTGAGCTTCTTCTCCCTGGGCACCCGGACGGGCCTCGTGGTGGCAGGCTGTATCCCGTTGGTGCTCCTGGGGGTCTTCATCTTCATGTATGCGGCGGACATCCCCCTCCACAAGGTGTCCCTGGGCTCCCTCATCATCGCCCTGGGCCTCCTGGTGGACGATGCCATCATCGCCGTGGAGATGATGAGCGTGAAGCTGGAGCGGGGCATGAACCGCTTCGATGCGGCCTGCTATGCCTTTCGCGCCACGGCAAAGCCGATGCTCACGGGCACCCTCATCACCTGCGCCGGCTTTATCCCCGTGGCCTTTGCCACGGGCATGGCCAGCGAGTTCTGCAGCACCCTTTTCCCAGTCATCACCGTGGCCCTCGTGCTGTCCTGGATCGTCTCCGTCATGGTGGCGCCCCTCTACGGCACCTATCTCATCCGGGTGGAGGTAAAAAGGGACGCAGAGGGGAATATCGCCCCCTACCAGAGCCGGTTCTACACCTGGTTCCGCAGCGTCCTCTACTGGTTCCTGGCCCATCGGAAGGTGGTGCTCACGGGCACGGCGGCGCTTTTCGTGATTTCCGTCTATCTCATGGGCTTCATCAAGGAGGAGTTCTTCCCGCCGTCGCTAAGGCCGGAGATTCTCGTGGAGCTGAAGCTGACGCCCGGGGCCTCTCTCAAGGCCACGGAGGAGGCCACGGACCGCATGAGCCGCTTCCTCCAGGAGCATGAGGAGGACATCGACAGCTACTCCTACTACGTGGGCGGCTATGCGCCCCGCTTCGTGCTGACGGTGAATCCGAAGGCCGACGCGGACAATCGGGCCCAGTTCGTCATCGTGACGAAGGGCACGAAGGAGCGGGAGCGGCTGGCGAAGGATATCCACGAGGCCTTCCAGGAGGAGCTCGCCGATATCGAGGGCAATATCCAGTACGTCCAGACGGGCCCGCCGGCGGAGCATCCCGTCATGCTCCGGGTCACGGGCCCCACGGTGGAGCAGACGAAAAAGCTGGCCGCAGAGGTCAGTGACATCGTGGCAGCAGACCCCAACAACTACAATGTGGCCATGGACTGGGGCCAGAAGGGGAAGGCGGTCCATCTGGAGCTGGATCAGGCGAAGCTTGCGACCCTTGGCACCAGTTCCAACGATGTGGCAAAGACGGTCTATTCGGAGGTCACCGGCACCAAGGTGGGCGAATACTACACGGGGGATCGTACCATCTCCATCGAGCTGCGCCTAGCGGAAAAGGACCGGGATGAACTGGAGGAGCTGAAGAACCTCCCCATTGTGCTGGGAAATGGCAGCTACACGACCCTGGGCCAGGTGGCAAAGATTTCCTACCAGGCGGAGGATGCCCAGATCAACCGGTATAATCTCCTGCCCAGCATCATCGTCAGCGCCGATGTCTACGAGGGCACGTCGAACGACGCGACCCAGAAGGCATTGGACGCCTGCGCGGACCTCCAGAAGGATCTCCCCTTCGGTGCCTCCATAAAGCCGGAGGGCAACCTGAAGGACAGCGACACCTCCACGGCCTACCTCCTGGCCCCCGTGCCCATCATGGTCTTTATCATCATGACGCTTCTCATGTTCCAGCTGCGGAATGTGAAGGACATGGTCATGACGCTTCTGACGGCCCCCCTAGGCATCATCGGCGTGGCCTTCGGCATGCTCTTGACGAATAAGGCCATGGGCTTCGTGGCCATCCTCGGCGTGCTGGCGCTGTCCGGCATGATTATAAGGAACTCCGTCATCCTCATCGACCAGATCCAGAAGCATCTGGCGGAGGGGGAGGCACCCGTCGATGCCATCGTGGACTCGGCGGTGCTGCGCTTCCGGCCCATCATGCTGACGGCGGCAGCGGCCATCCTCGGCATGGTGCCTCTGATGGTCAGCGCCTTCTGGGGGCCCATGGCGGTGGCGATAGCCAGCGGCCTCTTGGTGGCGACGGTGCTGACGCTCCTCGTCCTGCCCGCCATGTACGCTTGCTTCTACCATATTCGTGTGGACTGAAATGAAAAGGAAATCTACGACTCTCCCCACCGTCGGGGGACGTATCGGTCCAAGAAAATCTGAAAAAGGAAAAGGAAAAAGGAAATTCGGAGGAATCGGCGAATTAAAAGAAAGTGAGTGTACGGAGCCGCCTGGTGGAAAAAATTTGTAAATCGGTGCGTTTTTTGGTACACTTAAGGTCAGGACTCAAAGGAACTGAGCCTCGTATGTGCACGAGCTTTGCGTGCTATCGATGGAATGGATACGCTGGGGGGTAATCGATTCATGAAGAAACTAAAGATTATCTTTTTGGTAGTCCTCGTATTGGGGGTGTCCACAGCCGCCGGCGTCTTTGCAGCCATCGAGTATGCCAACGTAAAGGCCATCGTGCAGGAGCGTCAGGATCAGAAGGACGCAGAGACACGCGCAAAAATCGAGGCCAAGGAGGCAAAGGAACAGGCAGACAAGGACAAGGCCTTGAAACGCCAGGAGGCAGCAGATCGACGCAACGGCACGGCAGAGGACCCGGATCAGGTCATACGGGGCCTTACTGCCGACATGCTTCAGACGAAAATGGCCGATGGCTCCACCCGCTACTATTACGCCATGCCCACAGAGGACGGTATCTTCATCCAGCCCTCCCTCACCTGGAGTGGCTCGGGAGCTACCCTCTACGTGACGGTCACCCACAATGGACAACGCATCATGAACTTCGAGGGGGTGGAAATCCAGACCTCCAAGACGAATCTCTACAAGGTCATGGCGGAGGGGGCCGTGCGGGTGACGGAGCAAAATGGGGGTATCCAGGAGTCCTTCACCCAGATAGCGGATCCGACGGCAGAGCGGGCCCTCCGGCTCGTGGGTCGCAATCTTTCCGGCAAGCTCATGATGGCGAATATGCCGAATGGCTCGAACGATGACCGGATGATCCAGGGGAATGAGGCCCAGTATATCCGCAATATGATGGATCTCTACGATATCTTCAATGGCAAGAAGAAGACGGAGGATATCGGTGTAAATAAGTAAGGCATATAGGGAAATACCATAGGGAAGGGAGTCAAGCATATGTTTGTCGGTCTATCCGTTGCGGCAATCCTTTTGGGGCTTGTAGCCCTGGTCTTTGCCGCCTACAATGTGGCCATGATTCGTCAGATGAAGGGTCTTGCGGCCCGGGTGGAGGATCTGGAGGCAGCGGTGAACCTCCTGAATAGCGAGGAGAAAGAGGAAGAGGAGGAAGAGGAGGAAGAGGAGTCGGCGCCGGAGGATGCGGTCCCCGTGGAGGCCGACCCGCCGGAGGCTGAGAAGCCCTCTGGGCCTCCGCCTCCCGTCTGGCAGGAGTTCGTGGACAGCTATAACAAGCTGGCGGAGACCCTGGCCGCAGGGGCAGATGATGCCGGGGCGGCAGGCTTCGTGAAGGACAAGGAGCTCTCCATGCTGACCTGCACGGGCCATAGCTCTGACGAGGAAGGCAAGAACATGCCGAACTACATGATGGAGGAGGGCGTGGCCAAATCTATGTACTGGGCCTTCTCCATCCCGGGGCGGCCACTGGACTACGCCATCGTGCCAAATCCCATGCACGCTTACGATGAGACGATGCACACGGAGAACGGTATGAAGGAGACCTTCGCCTCGAACTACGAGAGCGGCTCCATGAAGCACATCCGCGTAAAGGTACCGGCCCTCTTCCACAAGAAGGGGGATGCCTGGGAAATCGCCCAGCCCGGCGTGCTGCAGCTAAGCGAATAAATGCACAATAAAAGGGCCTCCCATACGTGATATGATTCCCTTAAAGCAGACACGGTAAATAACCAAACTGCTTTAGGGGGA
>CAMCBT010000022.1 GCA_945873115.1 uncultured Mitsuokella sp. | reverse complement strand
CGGTTTGTCTCCTAGGGAGATACAGCGCATCCACGCAAATCCGGAGCACCTCATTCAATCAGCGGTTCCTTAAAAGATGCATGGCTCTATGAGCATTATCTGGAGGGGGTCGTATGGATCAATTCTTGGCATCCTTTGTCACGGGAATGTTTTCGCCGGAGTGGATTGCAGCGTTTACAGGCATCGTTCTCCTGGATCTATTGCTTTCCGGTGATAATGCGATAGTCATCGCGCTTGCCTGTAAGAATCTGCCGCAGCACAATCGAGGAAAAGCGATTCTCGTCGGCGGCTTTGGCGCAGTGTTTATCCGCATCTGCTGTACCCTATTTGCCACAGGGCTCTTGGCAACACCTTATCTGGAATTCATAGGCGGAGTGCTCTTGGTCTACATTGCCATAAATCTCCTTACGGATCATAACGACGGCGAAGAGGAAGGCGGGAAAAAACCGACTACGTTCTTTGCGGCGATCCGGACGATTCTCGTGGCTGATTTTATCATGAGCATTGATAACATCTTATCGCTGGCAGGTGTTGCGAATACTGTTCCTGAAGGGAAATGGAGCCTCATCATTTGCGGCCTCATGGTCTCTATCCCCATTGTGCTTTTTGGAGCGCAAATGTTCCTCTTAATCATGATGAAGGTGCCAGCTCTCGTATATTTCGGGGCAGCAATACTCGGCTGGACATCGGCAACGCTTATGACAGAGGACTTGGCCTTAGGCACATATTTTACGGGATATGAGCTTATCTTGAAGGTGGGGCTGACGCTGTTCGTTTTGGCTGCAGGTTATCTCATTAACAAACGGGCAAGTGCGACAGCCTAGCCTGTTGAGGCCAGTATCGTATAGAAACAAGCTCATTGAGTCAGGTCAAGTAAAAGAAGGGCCGAAGTCTTGCATTGCGAGATGCAGGAGTGTCGGTCCTTTTTTTACTTTTGAATTATTCAGACAGCAAACGTTTTTGCAAGATTTTGAATCTCACTAAGCGGCAATACAGTGCAGACGCGTGAAGACGGAGTGCCGAATTAATCAGTGGTTCCTTAAATACACACTTTACTTGACAATCCCTCTTTATATGCGTCCCGCCATAGTATTCCGCGTGTCATGTAATTTCCCTTCCTTGCATCAATTTTCGTTATACCTTTTCGCCATTAGCAAGCCGTTCTACTTCATGGAGCTGTAGATGCGTTGATTTCGCAATTTCTTCAAGGGTTAGTTTGTTGAGTGCAAGGAGTTCGCAGGCAGATGCAAAACTCTCTTCTCTTTTACCTTCTCTTTTACCTTCCTCCCTTCCTTCGCGTCTACCTTCCCTGCGCTCGTCCATCAATTTCATTGCGAGAGTCATATAGCTCACCCTTTCTTGTTCCGTTTGTTTTAGCGTGTCGATTGTCTTATCGATTTCCTGTACGAGCTCGTCGTCGCTGATGATTCCGTCGACGTAGTTGAGGAAGGCCTTGACCTTATCATCGACATCATTCATCGTTCCCTTTGTGCTGAGGAAAATCTTTGTTGCTCCGTCCTGCAGGGGAAGCACCTTATCCTCGGTGCAGAAATTCCGAAAGGTATAGATATGCCGACCAGCATCAAAGGGATCAAAGGGGCAGATAAAGATGATGATGGTCTCGTTCAGCTCGTCGTAGTCTGCTCCGGCGGCGAGGAGGTCGGCATCTATCATGGACTGGTAGTAGCGCGTGCGCCTGGCGAGGCTGGTGCTGCCGGGATTGCGCATCTGCATCTCGATGTTGTAGATGGTGTTCTTGTCATCCTTGGCGTAGACATCGAGGCGGATGCCCTTGCCCATATATGTGTCCTTGAAGGCTTTTTCCTTGTCGAGGTAGACAATCTTTCGGATTTTGATGTGGAGAATCCGCTGGAGCATCTTTTTACAAATCCGTTTTTGTTGCATGACCCGCTTGAAGATATAGTCGTCGCGAATGGTCAATTCTTCCCAGGGTTTGATCCGATAGGCTTCCATTTGGACACCGCCTTTTCATATAGGGATGAAACGATTCCTTTTCTTTTATTATACAGCCAAATGTTCTCTTTGTAAAAACTTTCTTGCTGACACGAGATGAAATTTCTAGTATGATGTAGGAGAAAACATAGATGAAAAAGGGGGGGGATATGGAAGCAATCGTTGTTGGGGCCACGGGGGCTGTGGGGCGGAATCTGGTGCAGGTATTGCTGCACGATGACCACTATACGAAAGTGACGGCATTTGTGCGGCGGGAGATGCATGTGTCGGACGACAAGCTGCGCGTCCATGTGGTGGACTTTGAAAGGCCGGAGGGGTGGCGTGATCTCCTGCGGGGGGACGTGCTCTTTTGTGCTCTTGGGACCTAGCGGAAGCAGGCGGGGTCGAAGGCGGCCCAGTATCATGTGGACTATGAGCTCGTGATGGATTTCGCCCGCATCGCCCGGGGAAATGGGGTGCCGGACATGGTATTCGTCTCCTCCGCCGGGGCAAATGAAACGTCCGCAGTGTTTTATCTGCGGACGAAGGGAGAGGTGGAGCGGGATCTTTCAGTGTTGGGCTTTGATAGCCTTGTGCTCTTGCAGCCGCCGTTTCTCATCCGCCACCCGACGAAGCGGCTTCTGGAGAGGATGGGGGTCAAGGTGTTTCAGGCACTCGCTGCCCTTGGCATCCTGACGGGCATGAAGCCCATCTCCACGATGACAGTCGCGCGGGCCATGGCAAATCTCGCGGTCGAGCATCGGCCGGGGGTCACACGGCCGATGCGGGCCGGAATCGCAGAGGCGGGCGGGGAGGCCTGAGGCGGCAGCACTCGTCCGTAGCATGGCGGAGAGCCCCATCGCGCCCTAGTGCGTACAGCAAAGGCCGCTTGCCGGCCGGCAACGCAGCAGGGCGCCTCAACCAAGCACTGGCGTGATTGTAAAGGAACCGCTGATTAAATGAGGTGCTCCGGATTTGCGTGGATGCGCTGTATCTCCCTAGGAGACAAACCGGAGGCGTAGCAGAGCTACGCTGAGGATTGTAGGGCGACGGGAGGACAGTGCAGACGCGTGAAGACGGAGTGCCGAATTAATCAGTGGTTCCTTAAGGCTCAGGGCGTAATCGCCATTTGCCAGGCGGCCAGCAGCTTTTCCATGGTATAGCGGGCGTTTGCCGCGCTGGTAGAGGGCATGGCGTGGATGGCAAGGTCCTCTCGCGCGAGGAGAGGTCTATTGTACTTCTTAAAGGCTGCATAGGCTTTTTTGCCGTTGCAGCAAATGGTCTTTATGGTGGGATATGCCTCGAGGAGGGCGCTGATGTCGGCACCCTCCTCGTTTTTGATGGCGGAGTCCAGGCTTCCCTCCCGCTCGCAGCGGGAAATGGCATCCCATATGGCGATGCCGTGGCGCTGCACCATGGCGATGCGATCCGGGTAGTCCGTCGGAAAGGGCTCCCCCAGGAGCATCGCCATCATGCGCCAGAAGCGATTCATAGGATAGGCGTAGTATTCTCGGGCGCTTAGCGAGGCGATGCCCGGCATAGAGCCCAGGATAAGGGTGCGGGCGCCCTCCCGCACAGCGGGCTGGAGACAGGTGCAGAGCATCAGGCCTTCTCCAGGTCGGCAAAGGCGTCTGCGAGCTTTGAGAGACCCTTCTCCAGGACGCTCCAGGGGCAGGCGGTGTTGATGCGCTGGAAGCCCTCGCCGGCGGGGCCGAAGATATGGCCGGAGTCCAGCCAGAGATTCGCCCGGTGGATGATGCGGCCGTCGAGCTCCGCGTCCGTAAGTCCGTAGGCGCGCATGTCGAGCCAGATGAGATATGTGCCCTCCGGCTCGATGAGCTTTGTCTTCTTCAGGTGCTCTATGAGAAATGCCTTTGTCTTCGTCAGGTTCGACTCGAGATAGGCCCGGAGCTCCTTCAGCCACTCCGCACCGCCTTCGTAGGCCGCATGGGTGGCAAAGAGGCCCAGGGCGTTCGGCTGGCTGTAGCCGGCACCATAGACCTCCTTCTTGAAGGCGCGGCGGAGGCTCTCGTTCTCGATGAAGATGTTCGACACCTGGAGGCCCGCGATGTTAAAGGTCTTGCTGGCGGCCGTGGCGGTGATGGTGCGATTCGCGATTTCCTTCCCGAGGGTGGCCAGCACCGTGTGGGTGTAGCCGGGGCGGACGAATTCGTGGTGGATTTCGTCGTCGAAGATAAGGACATCGTGGCGCAGGCAGATCTCTGCGATGCGGCTGAGCTCCACCCAGGTCCAGACCCGGCCCGCGGGATTGTGGGGGCTGCAGAGGAGGAAGAGGCGCACCTTTTCCTCCGTGATTTTCCGCTCGAAGTCCTCAAAGTCGATTTCGTAGTGGCCGTCCTTCAGCACGAGGGGGCTGTTCACGATGCGGCGGCCGTTCCCCTTGATGCATTCGCTGAAGGGATAGTAGACGGGCTGCTGGATGAGCACCCCATCCCCAGGCTTCGTGTAGGCCCGGACCGCCGTGGCGATGGCGAAGACGATGCCCGGCGTGATGACGAGGGCCTCCTTGGAGGGGGCCCAGTCGTGGTGCTTTTTCATCCACTGGATGAGTGTCTCCTTGTAATCATCCTTCGGGTCCGTGTAGCCGAAGATGCCGTGGGCCACCCGTTTCTGGAGCTCCTCCAGCACGCAGGCGGGAGCCCGGAAGTCCATGTCTGCCACCCAGAAGGGGAGGATGCCGGCGGGATAGCCCCGCTCTACGGCAAAGTCGTATTTGAGGCAAGAGGTGCCTTTGCGGTCGATGATTTCGTCGAAGTTTGTCATAGTATTCACCCGTTGATTGCCTGGTCAAGATCTCGGATAAGGTCGTCTGCGTCCTCGATGCCCACGGAGAGACGCATGAGGCAGTCGTCGAGCCCTGTCCGATCGAGGAGTTCCTTTGGCATGTCCGCATGGGTCTGGGCGAGGGGGAACGTGAGGAGCGACTCCACGCCGCCGAGACTCTCCGCGTAGGCGATGAGCCGGATCCGGGAGAGGATTTTCGCCACGAGGGCATGCTCCTTCACCTTGAAGGAAAGCATGGCGCCAAAGCCTGTGGCCTGGGACTTCTGGAGCTCGTGGCCCGGATGCTCCGGGAGGCCCACATAGTAGACCTTCGTGATGGCAGCCTGCGTCCGCAGCCAATCGGCGATTCTCCGGGCGTTTTCCTCCTGCCGCTCCACCCGTAGCGAGAGGGTCTTGAGGCTCCGCAGGAGGAGCCAGGAGTCGAGAGGCGTCAGGTTCGGCCCCTCGGACTTGATGAGGAGCTCCAGCCGCTTGGCGTACGCTGACTCCTTCTCCCGGACGATGAGGGCGCCGGCGATGAGGTCATTGTGGCCTCCCAGATACTTGGTGGCGCTGTGGAGGACGATGTCCGCCCCAAAGGTCAGGGGCTTTTGGATGTGGGGGGAGAGGAAGGTGTTGTCGCAGACGAGGAGCGCCCCATTTTTGTGGGCGATATCCGCCATTTTGCGGATGTCCGTCACCCGCATCATGGGGTTCGACGGGGTCTCGATAAAGAGCATCTTCGTGTCCGGCGTCATGGCCTTCTCCACTGCCTTTGCGTCCGCCGTGTCGATGTAGACGGCCTCGATGCCATACATCTCGTAGATTTCCCCCAGGCGCACCGTGCCGCCGTAGAGATCCTCCGAGAGGAGGATGCGGCTGCCGGCGGGCAGCAGGTGGAAGACCAGGTTGATGGCCGCCATGCCGGAGGAAAGGGCCCAACAGCGCTCCCCCCGCTCGAGAGCAGAGAGCGTCGCCTCCAGCTTGTCCCGGGTCGGGTTCGCCACCCGGCCGTAGTCGTAGCCCGTGCTCTCCCCGAGGGCCGGGTGGCGGTAGGTGGCGGAGAGGTAGATGGGCTCGGAGATGGCACCCGTCCTGTCGTATTCGTGGCAGCCATGTACTTCTATGGAGACATCCTTCATCGAAAACTTCCTTTCTGTGTCATGCGGCTCATGCGCCCTGTCGCTCACTCTTCTCTATCCTTTTCCACCGGGCAGGGGATGCGGCGGGGCGCGCCCGCGTGAAGCTGCGCCCGTCCCGCTGTCCTGTCTATGAGCTCAGCGGAGCGGGCCTCGATCTCTGTCGGTGGCAGGAGGAGATGGAGTGTCACAGCCTCCGCGTAGGCAGGCTCCTCTGTGCGGATGGTTTCGCTCCGGAGGTAGTGCTCCAGTGGTGCCAGGAGGTCGTAGGACACCGTCACCTCCAGGGGCACGAAGGGGCGCATCTCGAGGAGTCCCGCCGCCTCGATGCCGAGGCCCGCCGTATGGCCGTAGGCCCGGATGAGACCGCCGGCACCGAGCTTTATGCCGCCGAAGTAGCGGGTGACGACGACGCAGGCATCCGTGAGGCCTCGCTTCTTCATGGCCTCCAGGATGGGATTGCCCGCCGTGCCGCCAGGCTCCCCATCGTCATTGGACTTCGCCTTGTCCGCCCGCTCCCCCAAAATGTAGGCCGAGCAGTTGTGGCGGGCGTCGTAGTACTTCTTCTTCATGGCGAGGATGAAGTCCCGCGCCGCCTCCTCCGTCTCCACATGGAGGGAATGGGCGATGAATTTCGACTTCTGTATCTCATAGGTCGCCACCGCCTCGCCGCCCCCCGCCAGTGTCCGATACGCCTCCATCTCATCCCTCCTTTTCCCGGATATTCTATTATATCGCAGAAGGAAGGAGGACGGCAATATTTTTCGAGGTGAAGGGGCACGTATAGTAGCCCTCTATGCGAAAAAGAAGGGAATCACCCGCTGGGAGGCTCTTGAGCTATTTTATTACTCGATGACATTCCAGCTCATGCGGGAGGGCATTTCGGATATGCATTGCATGAGCGATGGGTATCTCGTGGAAGAACTGGCAGTGGAACAAAATAGTGCGGAGAATGCCTCATAAGCATGATGCTCTGGGGTGGGGGTGATTCCTTCTGAACGTGGTATTATGCGCAAGCTGTCTTAAGGAAGTAAGATTTTTTCTTGTTTTCCGAGTCCTTCGCGGAAAAGTCTTGATAATTCTTCTTTTTTCTTGTATTATATTAGACAACGGGATAAAACAATAATACGGAATTATCAAGTAGGAGGCTAGGTTATGTTTTTGGAAGAACGACAGGAACTCATTTTGCAGATGCTTGCGCGGGACGGAAAGGTCCGGGTGCGGGAGCTCAGCCAGCAGTTTCGGGTGACAGAGGATTGCATCCGGAAGGATCTGGGGGCTCTCGAGAAGAAAGGGAAGCTCAAGCGCACCTATGGTGGCGCTGTGCGCATCCGGGAAAACAGCCACATGATTGAGGTCAGCAAGCATCGCACCACCGACGTGGAGGCGAAGCAGCATATCGCCCGGGCGGCGGTGAAGCTCATCCATGAGCGGGATATGGTCTTCCTGGATATCTCCACGTCGAACCTGGCCATTGCGGAGCTCCTGGTCAAGATGGAGATGGACGTCACCGTGGTGACGAACATGATCGACATCCTTGTGGTGCTGGCCCGCAATCCGAAGATCCGCGTCGTCTTTGCCGGCGGCAAGATCAATAAGAGCCGGGATGGCTTCTGGGGCGGCATGACGCTAGACTTCATCTCCCGCCTGAAGCCGGACGTGGCCTTCGTCGGGGCCGTAGGGGTCGATGTGAAGGAGAATAGCGTCTCCACCTATGACATCGATGACGGCATCAACAAGGCTTCCATCATCCGCCACAGCAAGAAGGCCTATGTGGTGGCAGAGGCGCGGAAACTCTCGACGGATGGCAACTACAACTACACCACGCTGGACACCCTCTCGGGCCTCATCACGGACTCGGAGCCGCCGGCAGACGTCCGTGCGGCTGCGGATTCCTATGGAGTAGAGATTATCCTTCCATGAACATATTGCAACGCTTTTCCTGGGAAACGCTGCGCATAGGACTCATCAAGGGACTGAAGGTATTTTTCTTTTACCTGGCAGTCCTTTGTCTTTTTCGTGTGGCTTATATCGGTGGGCTTGCTTCCTATATCGGTGCCCAGACGGGGGCGGCGGATATCCTCACGGCTCTCGGACGGGGGGCGAGGCTCAGTATGCAGACGGCGGGGGTGCTGACGCTCGTGAGCGCCGTCCCTGCCTTTTTCCTGCGTTTTTTCTCGCCGAGGCTCGCGAGGCTCCTGCTCCTGGGGCTCAATGGGCCGATTCTTCTGGGGCTTTCCATCCTCTTTGTGGCGAGCTTTCCCTTCTATCGACAGTTCCACGCGAATTTCAACCAGATGCTTTTCACGGGGATGAATGATGACCTGACGGCGCTTTTCTTCACCATGGTGCAGCAGTATAGCCTGCCCCTGCGCCTCTTGGCGGCAGCGGTGCTGGCGGCAGTGCTCTGGTTTCTTTTGCGGCGGCTTCACGATGCCCCTTGCCCCCTGGTGCATTTCTTCGGAGAGGACTGGGCAGCGCGGGCTCTCACAAGGGTGCGGCCTGTCCTTCGCCGTCCGGTGCGCCTGGCTTCCCATCTGGCCTTTCTTGCACTCTGCTATCTTGTGGTGCGCCTCTCCATCTTCGGGGGCAGCCTCGACTGGCAGACGGCGGTGGACTGGGAAAATGCCGGGGTCACCCGTGACGAGCTCCTCAATGAAGCGATTCTCGACTATCCTCAGGCCATCTGGCGGGCCCATGAGCTGAACCGCCGTATGCTGGCCTGCAACGGGCTGGACTTTACGACGGAGGATATCCGCCTGCTGGCGGCAGAGCTAAGCCATAGGGAGCCGGATTCGGATAACCTAGACGACTACTTGACAAAATCGGCGGGTGGCCTGGCCATAGAGCGGCCGAGGCATGTCTTCGTCATCCTCTCCGAGAGCCTTGCAAACTGGCCGCTTCTCGACAAGTACAGAGATATCCCCATCTCGGATGACCTGCGGGCACTTCTTTCGGAGGAGGATACGGACTACTGCCCCACGTTCCTTCCCAATGGGGCCAGCACCGTCTCGGCTGTGACGGGGCTGGTGACGGGCTTTGCGGATGCGAACCTCTACCTCACCACCATGCCCGAGTCCTTCGAGGGGCCCTATCCCACAGCGGCAGCGCCGGTCTTTAGCCGTCTGGGCTACGCTACGAACTTCTTCTACGCGGGGCCTGCCACCTGGGAGCGCATCGGCGCCTTTACAAAGGCCCAGGGCTTCGACCGCTTCATCAGCCGGGGGGACTTCGGCGATGTGCCGGGCTCCGTCTGGGGGGCGGAGGACGAGGTCTTCTTCGACCAGGTGCTCTCTCGCATCGATGACAGCATCCCCAGCTTCAATGTATTGCTCTCCGCCTCGAACCACTCGCCCTACGACATCGACTTGGACTCGAAGGGCTTTGATGGGGAAGCGGTGCGGGAGGCGCTTCCCCGGGAGCACCGGTCGGATGAGGAGCTCCTGCGGGAGCTCGGGCACTACTGGTATGCCCAGAGGGAGCTCTCTCGTTTTGTGCGGCAGGTGAAGGAGCGGTATCCCTCGAGCCTCATCCTCATCGTGGGGGATCACGCGGATCGGTATCATATCGAAAAGCAGCCGAATACCTACGAGCGCTACGGTATCCCCTTTATCCTGACGGGAGCTGGGGTTCATAAAGGGCTTCTCGCGCCAAATAGTGCCGGAAGCCAGATCGATATCGTGCCGACGCTGTTGGAACTCATCGCGCCAAAGGGTTTTTCCTATGAGTCCGTGGGCCGGAGCCTCACCCGAGGCAATGACCGGGGCGTGAACTATGGCTTCTGGCTCACCCGAAAGGCTATCGGCAAGGCGGATACCTCGCCCCTGGTGCCGGAGGGCCTCGAGGGTGGGGAGGGGCCTATCATAGATGACCAGGCCATGCAGGACTACATCAATGCGGTGCGCAGCATCTCCTGGTGGCGGCCAAAGTACGGGCCTATGCTCGATGAGGCGATTCTCGAGGAGAAGGGTCGCTGACAAGCAGCCGCAATGGGCTAAGCTTAGGGAAAGGAGGTGCTTCATGGAAAACAAGTGCACAATTTGCCCCCGGTATTGCAAGGTAAATCGGGCGATGGGGCAAAGGGGCTTTTGCGGAGCAGGAGCGATGCCGAAGGTCGCTCTCGTCTCCCTGCACAAATGGGAGGAACCCTGCCTCATCGGTGCTGACGGGCGCGGGGCAGGGACCGTCTTTTTCTCCCATTGCAACCTTCGCTGCTGCTTCTGCCAGAACCACGCGATATCCGAGGGTGGCGAGGGGCTGGAGGTCAGCGCAGAGCGACTGGCGGAAATCTTTCTGGAGCAACAGGAGCGCCGGGCCGCCGTCCTGGATCTGGTGACGCCCACCGTATGGGCCCCCTGGATTCTTCGGGCCCTGAAGCTGGCACGGGCAAGAGGCCTCACCCTCCCCGTCGCCTGGAATACCAGCGGCTACGAGTCGAAGGAGACGATGGAGAGCCTTCGGGGGCAGGTGGATATCTTCCTGCCGGATCTCAAATACGCAGACGAAAAAAGCGCCCGCTCGCTATCGGGGGCGCCGAAGTATTTTGAAATTGCAACAGGGGCAATCCTTTCCATGCTGGAGCAGGTGGGGCCTGTCGTCTTCGATGGAGATGGGCAGCTAAGGCGTGGCGTCCTTATCCGTCATCTGGTGCTGCCGGGCCATCGAAAGGAGAGCATGGCTATCCTGGGCTGGATCTGGGAAAACTGCGGCGACGCTGTGCAGCTTGCTCTCATGAGCCAGTATACGCCGATGCACCGGGCGAAGAATATGCGGGGGATGAATCGTCGTCTTACCACCTTTGAGTATGAATCCGTCGTGGATTATGCCCGCGCCCTTGGCTTCACTCGCTGCTATGTGCAGGAAGGAAGTGCCGCAGATACTAGCTTCGTCCCCGTCTTCGATGGGCGGGGCGTGCTGGGAAAAGCTTAGGGTACAGCCGCCCGGAGACACTCGCATAGAGCCTCAGTGATACGCTGGGGCTCGATTGCTTTCATGCAGGCGTTTGTCCCCAGGCGGCATTTCGTTTTGCAGCAGGCGGCACATTCGCTTGTGGTAAGGAGGAAGCGGTGGCCGGCCGTCAGGGGGCCGTAGATGGAGGGATGAGTGGGCCCCCAGAGAGATAGGGTGGCCAGCCCCACCGCCTCGGCGATGTAGAGGGGGCCCGAGTCACAGCAGAGGAGAAGCGTCGCCTTCTCCATCAGGGCCGACAGCTCCCGCAGCGTGAGCTTTCCCGCGAGGGAATGGGTCTTCTGGGGAATCAGGGTGCGGCAGACCTCGATATGGGGGACATCTGACTTTGCTCCGACAAAGACCATCTGCACACTTTCCGGCAATGGAGCGAGGGCGCGCGCAAAGACCTCCGGGGCCGGGTGCTTGTCCTCCCAGGTGGTGCGAATAGCGACCAGGAGGAGAGGAGCCGCAGAGTTATTCGTCTGGAGGCCCTGCTGCTGCAGGAAATCCTGTGCCCACTGCCGCTCCTCCTCCCGAAGCCTGATGCAGGTGCCGGGACGGAAATCCGCCCAGCGGAAGCCCAGGGGAAGAAGGGAGGTCATATAGTGGCGGATCTTATGGGGGGCTGGGATGGCGGGGGCGACCTCCGTCATAAAGAAGCGGTTGCCCTCGTGGCGCTCTTTTATGCCGATGCAGCGTCTGGCTCCGCTCAGGCGGGTGAGGATGCCTGTCAGGAAAAGGCATTGGATATCCAGGGCGATATCGTAGTCGTATTGCCGAAGAAGCGAGCGGGCCTCCCGCAGGAGAGAGATTACCTTGGAAAGACGGCCGTGAGCGCTCGCCTCGTCGAAGGGATGGCGATCCCAGACGAGAAGGCGGTCGATACAGGGATTCTCCTCCAAAAGCTCGGCCGCGGGTGGGCTTGCGAGCCAGGTGATATGGCAGTCGGGGCGAAGCCTTTTGAGATTTTTCGCAAGGGTCGTGGATTGGATGACGTCGCCGATGGCGCTGAGACGGACGATGAGGAGGTGGGCGCCCTGGGGAAGGTCTGGAAGCTGCATATTTTGTCCTCTAAAGATCACGAAAGCTGTTGGCAGAAGTTTTTTTCTTTGCTAGACTATAAAGATACGCATGATATCCATCATACCATAGGGAAATTGCAGGGGCAAGCTAAGAGGAGGAGCCGCGTTGCTAAAAGAAATGCAGATTAAATCGGCTGTTGCGTCAGACACGTCGTATTCGCGGGGGGTCGCTTACTATGAGAAAGGACTCGTGACGGAGCTGGAGGAGACGGAGCCGGGATCGAGAGAGTATGAGGCCACCGTCACGAATCCCGATCACAGTGCCTCCTACGATGTCTACGTCAAGCTCTCCCGCAAGGGGGACTCCATCAGCCGCTACGAGTGCAGCTGCCCTGCCGCGGCGAAGTATCTCGGGGCCTGCAAGCATGTGGTGGCTGTCCTCAAGGAGATACAGGAGGAGCAGGAGGACCTGGAGCGGCCCTCCTACAGCTGGCTTCGTTTGCTGGCGGAGGAGCAGGAGCACAAGGCACAGTCCAAGAAGCAAAAGGAGGCTGTGACGGATGAGTACGGCCGGCGGATGTTCGAGCTCTTTGCGCGAAATGAACGCCATGATGCCCTCGTGGCACCCTCCCATCCGCAGCTCTCGCCCCGCCTCTTCGTGGAGCATTTCTATGGGGATATCAGGGCCTGGCTCGAGTTCCGCATCGGGGAGGACAAGCTCTTCGTCCTGAAGAACATCCGGGAGTTCTACTACGCCCTGAGGCGCGGCGACTCCTGGCCCCTAGGCAAATCGCGCCAGCTTCAGACGATCCATATGGAATGGGCCGACGAGCGGTCCAAGGCCCTTTGGGAGCTCATAGAGGAGAGCATGCGCGATGAGGGGATACTCCTGCGCTCTGTGTCCTCCCGCTATGATGCGGCGGGCGTCAGGGTGCGGGGCAAGGCACTCTCTCTGACAAACAAGGATTTTACCCGCTTCCTCGATATCATGGGAGAGGATGGCATCGAGACGGTGCTGGATGGCAGCGAGCCCATGACGCTCCAGGAGGCCGAGGGGCTTCCCAAATTTTCCATCAAGGTTCAGACGGAGAAAAAGGGAGCCCGCATCCGCTATGATGTGGGGGATTTTTATACCCTGTCGGAGGATTACAGCGTCCTCTACCAGTCGGGGGCCTACTATCGCCTGGACAAAAAGACGGCCGCAGATGTGGAGCTGGCGGCAAAGGCCATATTCTCCGCCTCGCGCATCACCATCAGCGAGGCGGATATGGCCCGGTTCTTCGGCGAGGTGCTGCCGCGCCTGGAGCGCGTTGCCGATGTGAAGGTGGCTCCCTCCTTCTACAAGCGGTTTCACGTGGAGCCTCTCACGGCGGAGCTCTATATCGACTACTATAAGGACGGCATCGCCATCCGGGTGGAGTTCGTCTATGGGGACGTGCGGTTCAATCCCATGGAGTCGGAGGGGCCAAAGGAGGATGGGCAGCATATCGTCCGAGATCTGGCAGGGGAGGCTTCCGTGGTGGAGTGCATTCGCCGCTATGGCTTCCGGAAGAGCCACGATCTCCTGGTGCAAAAGGAGGAGGAGCCTAGCTACGATTTCCTGACGGAGGCACTCTCCGCCTTCCCCGAGTGGGTGGAGGTCTACTATGCGGAGGCTTTCAGGGAGCGGCCTGTGCGCCCCATGCCGAAGGTCAAGGCAGGAGTCAGTGTCAATGACAGCGACCTATTGGAGGTCACCTTTGACACGAAGGGCATCGATACAGACGAGCTCTTTGCCCTGCTGGAATCCTATCGGCAGAAGAAGCGATACCACCGCATGAAGGACAGGAGCTTCGTGCCCCTCTCGGCCCAGCAGCTTTCCGGCATCGCAGCCCTCACCGACGACCTGGGACTCGGGAAGCGTGGCAAGGGCGCGGATGGAACGATTGAGATGCCACTTGCCAATGCGCTCTACCTCGATGAGCTGGCGCGAAACGATGAGTCCATCGAGGTGCAGAGGTCGAAGAGCTTCCGATCCGTGGTGCGTGGCATCCGCCACCCGGAGGATGTGGATCTCGATATCCCAGAGCACCTCATGTCCATCCTTCGCGACTACCAGGTGACGGGCATTGGTTGGCTCAGTGCTCTTGCCGCCCATCGGCTCGGGGGCATCCTCGCCGATGATATGGGCCTCGGCAAGACGCTGCAGGTGCTGGCCTTCCTCGCGGCCCAAAAGAAGGAGAATCAGCCGCCGGCCCTCGTGGTGGCACCCACCTCCCTCCTCTACAACTGGCTGGAGGAGGCGGAAAAATTCGTGCCGGAGCTCAATGCCGTCGCCATCACCGGGGCGAAGGGGGAGCGGGAGACGGCCCTCGCGGATTCTTACGAGAGGGCGGATATCCTCGTCACCACCTACAATATGCTTCGGCGGGATATCGAGGAGTATGCAAAGCGGAAATTCCGGTATGTCTTCCTGGACGAGGCCCAGCATATCAAGAATCCGGCCACCCAGGCGGCAAAGGCCGTAAAGAAGCTCTCCATGGGAGGCTGCTTCGCCCTGACGGGCACGCCCATTGAGAACACCCTCACGGAGCTCTGGTCCATCTTTGACTTCCTCATGCCTGGCTATCTCTTCGGCCACACGAAGTTTAAGCAGCGTTTCGAGACACCCATCGTCCGGGCGGAGGACAAGAAGGCGGCGGAAGACCTTCGTCGTCACATTGCCCCCTTTATCCTGCGCCGCATGAAAAAGGACGTGCTGAAGGAGCTGCCGGACAAGGTGGAGCGAAAGCTCCTGGGGGAGATGACGGAGGAGCAGGACAAGGTCTACAAGGCCTGGTTCCTGAAGAGCCAGAAGGAGTTTGCCTCCGCGCTGAAGGCAGAGGGCGGGGAGAGCCGCATCAAGATTCTCGCCATCCTCACCCGCCTGCGCCAGATTGCCTGCGACCCCGGCCTTTTCCTGGAGAACTATCATGGCGGCTCCGGCAAGCTCGATATGCTGGAGGAGCTGGTGGGAGAGGCCGTAGAGACCGGCCATCGCCTGCTCATCTTCTCCCAGTTTACCTCCATGCTATCCCGCATCGCAGAGCGGCTGAAGAAAATGGGCATCGACCACTACTACCTCGATGGATCGACGCCGGCTCTGGAGCGCATCTCCCTCGTCAAGTCCTTCAATGCAGGCGGCGCCCCGGTCTTTCTCATTTCCCTGAAGGCCGGCGGCACGGGGCTGAACCTTACGGGAGCCGACATGGTCATCCACTTCGACCCCTGGTGGAACCCCGCCGTGGAGGACCAGGCCACAGACCGGGCCTACCGCCTGGGGCAGAAGAACAACGTGCAGGTGGTGAAGCTCATCACGAAGAATACGGTGGAGGAAAAAATCTACCATCTCCAGGAAAAGAAGAAAAACCTCGTGGATCAGATGATTCAGCCCGGGGAGACCTTTCTGTCGAAGCTCACGGAGGAGGAGCTCAAGGATCTCTTCGCCCTGTGATGAAAGCGATTTCAGCCTGAAAAAATTTTTCGTTTGCAAAAAAAATGCTTGCATTCCAGAAAGGCTTGCTGTATAATAACATTCGTTGTCGGGACGTAGCGCAGTTTGGTAGCGCGCTTCCTTGGGGTGGAAGAGGTCGCCTGTTCAAATCAGGTCGTTCCGACCATTTTAGAATAGAAGAGAGACTGCTTTTGGGCAGTCTCTTTTTATGTTATTTCTGTTGCAGAACAGCTTCATCGAGAAAGGATAGAGCGCATGAGCGTACTGGAGGTTTCGCAGCTCTCCCATAGCTATGGGGGCCGGGAGATATTTGAGAATGTGTCATTCCGACTGCTGAAGGGGGAGCATGTGGCTCTCGTGGGGGCGAATGGCGAGGGAAAGTCCACGTTCCTATCCATCATCACCGGCAGCCTGACGCCGGATGCCGGCACCATCACCTGGGCGAAGCGCACGAAGGTGGGCTATCTCGACCAGCATGCGGTCCTTCAGGAGGGCCAGACCATCCGGGAGGTGCTGCGCACCGCCTTTGATCGGCTCGTGAAGCTGGAGCAGGAGATGCTCGCCGCCTATGACAAGATGGGGGAGGCGACACCAGAGGAGGTGGATGCCCTCATGAAGGACGTGGGGGAGATCCAGGACATCCTGGAGGCGGGCAGCTATTATACCATAGACGCTCGTATCGAGGAGGTGTCCGCAGGCCTTGGCCTTCTTTCCATCGGCCTCGACCGGGATGTGGACGAGCTATCCGGCGGCCAGCGCACGAAGGTGCTCCTGACGAAGCTCCTCCTGGAGGCGCCGGAGATTCTTCTCCTCGATGAGCCTACCAACTATCTCGACGCGGAGCACATCGCCTGGCTTACCACGTACCTGCAAAATTATGAGAATGCCTTTATCCTCATCTCCCATGATGTGCCCTTCCTGAACGCTGTGACGAACGTCATCTGGCATGTGGAGAACCTAAAGCTCACCCGCTACACGGGCAGCTACGAAAAATTCGAGGAGATGGCGGCCCTGAAGCGCCGACAGGAGGAGGCTGCCTATGAGCGGCAGCAGGCGGAAATCAAGAAAGAGAAGGACTTCATCCAGCGCAACAAGGCCCGGGTCGCCACCCGGGGCATGGCCAACAGCCGCCAGAAGAAGCTGGACAAGATGGAGGTCCTCACGAAGCGCACGGAAAAGCCGAAGGCCCATTTCGCCTTCCAGGCGGACCGTACGCCCTCCCGCTTCGTCCTCGACGCAAAGCGCCTCGTCCTGGGCTACGACACGGCCCTCACGAATCCCGTGGATGTGCGGGTGGAGCGGGGCAAGAAAATTGCCATTCGCGGCACGAACGGCCTCGGAAAATCCACGCTATTAAAGACGCTCCTCGGCCTGCTGCCGCCGATTTCGGGCTCCGTGGAGCGGGGGGACTTCGTGAGCATCGGCTACTTTGAGCAGGAGAGCAGCCGGGGCAATGACAAGACGGCCCTTGAGGAGCTCTGGGGCGCCTTCCCCGGCATGACGAACTTCGAGGTGCGGGCAGCCCTCGCTGCCTGCGGCCTGACGAATGACCACATCACTACAAAGATGATGGCTCTCTCCGGCGGCGAGGCGGCAAAGGTGCGCCTCGCGAAAATCATGCAGGCACCCTGCAACCTCCTGGTGCTGGACGAGCCCACGAACCACCTGGACGTGGAGGCGAAGAAGGAGCTGAAGAGGGCCCTGAAGAAATACACGGGCACCCTTCTCCTCGTCTCCCACGAGCCGGATTTCTACGAGGACTGGGTGGACTCCGTCTGGAACATCGAGGGCTGGTCCACAAAGGTCGTGTGAGAAGACTCCCTCGGAGCTTTTTTGGAAAAGAGATGCAGGATGACTTGTCTGATGACCAAAGATGAGAACTTGACAAGAAACAGAAGGAGCGGTATACTATTCCTGTTGGTATAAGTAGTCAAGACGATCGCGGCAGCCTTCGGGCTGATGAGGAAAGTCCGGGCTCCACAGGGCAGTGTGCTGGATAACGTCCAGCGGGGGTGACCCTAGGGACAGTGCCATAGAGATTTAGACCGCCGACTTGTCGGTAAGGGTGGAAAGGTGCGGTAAGAGCGCACCAGCAGTCAGGTGACTGGCTGGCTTTGGTAAACCCCACACGGAGCAAGACCAAATAGGAAGGATATAGTGCGGCCCGCACTTCCTTCGGGTAGCGTCGCTTGAGCCTTGCGGCAACGCATGTGCCTAGATAAATGATCGTCACCGCCTCGGCGGGACAGAACTCGGCTTATTGGCTGCTTATAACAATTCTATTTCGGCGTAGATATTTTGTATGCGTGTCCTTTCAGAAAGAAATATATTGGCTGTCCATTGGACAGCCAGTTTTCATGTAGGGCGGAATCTGAAAAAAGACTGTAACAAGTGTAAACCTACTACACATAAGCATGGTTTTGGCTATAACGGGGCATTGTCCTGTTAGGCATAAAGAAATTGGGTTTTCTTAGATGAAGCCGAGTCTAGCCCAGGAGCGGGGGAACCAGGGTGGGCAAGCGGGAAACCGAACTGCTCATCAAGTTATTGGGGTGAACAAGCGGAAAGCGGTGTCGGGCAAGAGTCTATCATGGCGGAACGCTTGAGGGTGGCCTTCTCCA
The DNA here is from genome assembly GCA_945873115.1 of uncultured Mitsuokella sp. Classification (GTDB taxonomy): domain Bacteria; phylum Bacillota; class Negativicutes; order Selenomonadales; family Selenomonadaceae; genus AWVT01. Next base: position 12,635 of record CAMCBT010000022.1, on the reverse strand, counting down.
CCCTAACCCGGCAGCTAACCTCGTAGGCGAAAAAGAGAGGAGTGGCTTTTTGTTTAGAAGAGCACGTGTATTTTTCCTACTGACCATGATCATGATGTGCAGCGTATCTCTCGTGCAGGCTTCGGCCTTCCGCATTGGGGATCAGGGCAGCGATGTGGCAGAAATCCAGAGGCAGCTTGCCAGCCTCGGCTACGATGTTGCAGCGGATGGTGACTTCGGCCCTGCCACGGCAGAGGCAGTGAAGTCGTTCCAGGCCTCTCAGGGGCTCGACTCCGACGGGCTTGTGGGTCCTTCCACTTACTCCGCGCTCCTCGGCAAGGCTATGCCGGAGGTTTCCCGCGGCTCGAACTACGTTTCCCGCCGCATCATATCGGAGTCCATGAATTACCTGGGCGTTCCCTACGTTTTCGGTGGCACGTCCCCCTCGGGCTTTGACTGCTCCGGCTATGTCCGCTATGTATTTGCCCAGGCGGGTGTCTACCTGCCGCGCACGGCCGATGCCCAGTATGAGGTGGGCTACTCCGTCTCGACGGATGAGCTCCGGCCGGGCGATCTCGTCTTCTTCTCGACGTATGAGGCTGGCCCCTCCCATGTGGGCATTTACCTCGGCAATGGCGACTTCATCAACGCCTCCTCCAGCCGCGGCGTCTCAGTGGCTTCGATTTACGGCGGCTACTGGGGCTCCTGCTACATCGGTGCGCGCCGCGTCCTGTAAGTCATTTTGCAGAGTATAAGCATGTGAATGGTCCAAAATTGACATTTTGAGAGGCTTTTGTCTCTCTTTTTTTTCGCCGAAGCTCGTGTATAATAGGGTGGACAGATATTCCGGCGGAAGCTGGTGGAAAGGATGCTTGCATATGGGGGACCTTATCCTGCTCTTTCTCATCTTCTGTATGGTGGCCTATGCCTACTGGGATGAACTTTTTACAAACTGAAGGAAGGAAATTCCGCATTTTCCGCGAAACATAAAAAAAGCGAGAGTTACGCGAAACAAAAATAAGAATAGGAGTGTTTTGACATGGCAGTACTTCGTATCCAGAACATGATGTTCTATGGCTTCCACGGCATCTATGAGTATGAGCGGGAGCAGGGTCAGAAATTCTACGTGGATGTTGAGGTCGAGACAAAGGACGACAAGGTGGCGGAAACGGACGACGTGAAGGATGGCGCAGATCCGGCCGCTGTCTACAGTATCGTACGGGATGCGGTAGAAAACAAGCGCTTCCAGATGATCGAGGCGCTGGCCGCCCATGTGGGGGACATGCTTCTCTCGAAGCATGACCACTTCGCCCGCGTGACGACGAGGGTCCGCAAGCCCGCCGTGCCCATCTCCGGCCCCCTCGACTATGTGGAGAGCGAAGCAACCCGTTATGCAAAATAATGCAAAATTAATTGTGGACGCGGGCGTTGTCACCCATAGGAGCTGCGTGGCTGGCAGTAGATAAGTAAGAATCGTTACTTGCAAGCCCCGTTCATTTGCGCTAGAATAGGAAAGAAGCTTTTGAAGCTTCTTTCCTATTTATTTTTGCCTGAAATGGGCAACCCTTCAGGCAGGAGACAAACGGTCTCCCTTCTCATTACTCTCTACTGTAACAGGTGGTGTGAATATGAATCCATTATGGAGTGTGGGGGTTGATGTCGGCTCTACGACCATCAAGCTCGTGGTCTTGGATGAAGCAAAGGAAGTCATCTACAAGAACTACGAGCGTCATTTCTCGGAGATTGCCGGCTCCCTGCAATCAAATCTAGCAAGGCTCAAGGAGGTCGTGGGGCGGAAGAAGTTTTCCTTTGCCCTCACGGGCTCTGCCGGCATGGGCATCGCCCAGCGCATCGGGCTCCCCTTCGTGCAGGAGGTCATTGCCTGCGCGGCGGCGGTGAAGTCCCTGATTCCGGAGACGGATACCGTCGTGGAGCTGGGGGGCGAGGACGCGAAGATAACCTACTTCGGCGAGGCGCCGGAGCAGCGGATGAATGGCGTCTGCGCCGGCGGCACGGGCTCCTTCATCGACCACATGGCCTCCCTTCTCTCGACGGACGCCCCGGGGCTCAATGCCCTGGCGGAAAAGGGCAAGCAGATTTATACGATTGCTTCCCGCTGCGGCGTCTTTGCTAAGACGGATATCCAGGCCCTCATGAACGACGGGGCGGAAAAGGCGGATATCGCCCTCTCCGTCTTCCAGGCGGTGGTGAACCAGACCATCGGAAACTTGGCCCAGGGCCGTCCCATCAGCGGCAAGGTGGCCTTCCTCGGAGGCCCCTTGCACTTCCTGCCGGCCCTGAAGCAGCGCTTCATCGAGACATTGGGTCTCGATGAGGAGCATATCGTAAACGTGGACTATGGCAACTACTTCGTGGCCATGGGCGCAGCCCTCTCTGAGGAGGCAAAGGCCATCGATACGACGGAGCTCGAGGCCTGCATCGCTCGGGCCGACGAGGCGGCGGCAAAGGAAACCCGCAAGGCCGACTTCACCCTCTTTACGGATGAGGCGGACTATAGGGCCTTCAAGGCCCGCCACGACAGGGACAAGGTAAAGCGCGGGGATCTCTCCAGCTACGCTGGCCCCGTCTACATCGGCATCGATGCGGGCTCCACCACGACGAAAATCGCCGTCATCGGCAAGGACAAGGAGGTGCTCTACACCTCCTACGGCAGCAACCAGGGCTCCCCCCTCAAGACCGTCGTGGGGGAGATGAAGGAGGTCTATAAGGCCCTGCCGGAGTCCGCCCATATCGCCGGCGTCATGACGACGGGCTATGGCGAGGCCATCGTGAAGGCCGCGCTCCACGCGGACGGTGGCGAGGTGGAGACCTTTGCCCACCTCCGGGCGGCCCAGGAGTTCTGCCCAGAGGTCACCTTTGTCCTTGACATCGGCGGCCAGGACATGAAGTGCTTCTTCGTCAAGAACGGCACCATCGGCAATATCACGCTGAATGAGGCCTGCTCCGCCGGCTGCGGATCCTTCATCCAGAACTTCGCCGAGGGCCTCCACATGACGGCAGGGGAATTTGCAAAGCTCGCCACCACCTCCAAGGCGCCGGTGGATCTGGGCACCCGTTGCACTGTCTTCATGAACTCGAAGGTAAAGCAGGCACAGAAGGAGGGGGCGGAGGTCTCCGACATATCGGCGGGCATCGCCTTTTCCGTCATCAAGAACGCCCTCTTCAAGGTCATGCAGCTCAAGGACGTGCGGGAGCTGGGCGACCACATCGTGGTCCAGGGGGGCACCTTCTACAACGACGCGGTGCTCCGCTGCATGGAAAAGCTCCTGGAGCGAGATGTCATCCGCCCGGACATCGCCGGCCTCATGGGGGCCTACGGCGCAGCCATCCTGGCCCTGGAGGCGGGGACGGAGCATTCCACCCTCCTGGGGGAGGAGGCCCTGGAGAGCTTCTCCGTGGATACCAGCTCTTACCGCTGCAAGGGATGCGGCAACAAGTGCCTTATCACCATGCAGAAGTTCTCCGACGGAAACAAGTACTTCACCGGCAACCGCTGTGAGCGGGGCATCGGCGGCGAGAAGAAGGAAAGCGACGTACCGAACATCTACAAGTTCAAGTACCGTCGCACCTTCCGCCACTACAAGCCAAAGGCAGGGGCCCGTCGCGGGAAAATCGGCATCCCCCGGGTTCTCAACATATACGAGGACTACCCCTTCTGGTTCACCTTCTTCACGGAGCTGGGCTATGAGGTGGTGCTCTCCGGCAAATCCAGCGCCAAGCTCTACTACAAGGGCATGGCCACGGTGCCCAGCGACTCCCTCTGCTACCCGGCAAAGCTCGCTCACGGCCATATCATGGACCTCATCGAAAAGGGCGCTCGTAAGATTTTCTACCCCTGCGAGCCCTACAACATGAAGGACGAGGTAAACGGTTCGGATAATCACTTCAACTGTCCCGTCGTGGCCTCCTATGCGGAAAATATCCGAGGCAATATGGATATCCTCCGGGAGAAGAACATCGACTTTATCCAGCCCTTTCTGCCCATCCATGACAAGAAGGGCATGGCAAAGCGCCTCTACGAGGAGCTGGGAAAGCGCGAGGGCCTGGGGAAGGCTGAGATTGAGCGGGCGGTAAAGGCCGGCTACGCAGAAATAGACGCCTACCGGGAGGAGGTGCGGGACTACGGGGAGAAAATCCTTGAGCGCATCGAGAGGACCGGCGAGCACGCCATCCTCCTGGTGGGCCGTCCCTACCATGTGGACCCGGAAATCAACCACGGGGTGCCGGAGATGATCCAGTCCTACGGCCTGCCCATCCTCTCAGAGGATGCGGTCTACCATCTGCCCGTGAGGTCGGGCAAGCTCTCTGTCGTCAACCAGTGGAGCTACCACGCCCGCCTCTACCATGCGGCTCAGTTCGTGGCGGAGCATCCGAATATCACCCTCATCCAGTTCAGCTCCTTCGGCTGCGGCCTCGACGCCCTGACCACGGGCCAGGTGAAGGAAATCCTTGAGGCCCATGGGCGCATCTACACCATGATCAAGCTGGACGAGGTGTCGAATCTCGGCGCTGCCCGCATCCGTCTGCGCTCCCTCATGGCGGCGCTCGCCCGAAAGGAGCCGGTGCCCTATCAGGACATCGTCTTCCCCGACAGGCCCCATTTCACGGAGGACTGCAAGAAGACCCATACGATTCTCGCGCCCCAGATGGCGCCCATCCACTTCGAGCTCTTGCAGACGGTGCTCCAGAAATACGGCTACCAGGCGGCCATCCCGCCCATGCCGGACAAGCACGCCATCGACCTCGGCCTTCGCTACGTGAATAACGACATGTGCTATCCCGCCATCGTGGTCATCGGCCAGCTCATCGCGGCCTTGAAGTCAGGCAAGTACGACCCGAATCACACCAGCATCATGCTCTTCCAGACCTGCGGCGCCTGCCGCGCCACCAACTACATGGTGGTGTTGCGCCAGGCCCTGCGCTATGCGGGCTTTCCCCAGGTGGCTGTCTTTGCCGCCCACGGATTGCCGGAGGAGACGGACTCCTTCAAGCTGGACCGGCCCATGCTCCTGGACGCCATCAAGGCGGCTGTCTACGGCGATCTCCTGATGAACGTCAAGAACCGCATGATGCCCTATGAGATTACGAAGGGTAGCACCCAGAAGCTCTTCGACAAGTGGATGGGGCGGGCAAAGGAGGAGCTTACGGATGGCAGCTACTTTAAGTTCAAGCGTACCATCAAGGACATCGTCCGGGACTTTGACAATCTGCCCATCGATGAAGGCCTCTGGAAGCCGAAGGTGGGCATTGTGGGGGAGATTCTCGTCAAGTATCATCCCGTCGCCAACAACGACCTGGAAAAGGTTCTCATGCAGGAGGGGGCCGAGGTGGTCATGCCCGACTTCTGCGACTTCTTCCTCTACTCTGCCTACGACCCGGTGGCAAAGCACAGGCTTCTCGCCGGAAGCTACAAGGAGAAGCTCTTCGGCCAGTTCTTCATCAAGATCATCGAGTTCTTCCGGGCCCCCATGCGGAAGGCCCTGACGAAGAGCCGCCACTTCCGGGCGCCTCATACCATCGAGTCCACGGCAAAGCTGGCCGAGCGCCACGTGAGCCTGGGTAACATGGCAGGGGAGGGCTGGTTCCTCACCGGCGAGATGGTAAAGCTCATCGCCGAGGACGTGCCAAATGTCGTCTGCCTCCAGCCCTTCGGCTGTCTGCCGAACCACATCACCGGCAAGGGCGTCATCCACGAGCTGCGCACCGCCTACAGGTCAGCCAACATCACAGCCATCGACTGCGACGCAGGCTCCTCGGAGGTCAACCAGCTCAACCGCATCAAGCTCATGCTCTCCGTGGCCAAGGAAAAGGGCCCGAAGGAAAAGCAGGGAAAGACTTCCCTCGCCGCATCGCGCTAAAAGAATACATCAGAATACATCAGGAAAGGCAAGTCCGAAATGGGCTTGCCTTTTTGCTGTCTTTTGAAAGCAAAAGGATCGCAGCAGGTCCTTATGCCCGCAAGCGTTATCACGTCAAACGATTCCTGCCCCAATCCATGACCATGGATGAGGTCGGCGCACTTCAAAATTCGTTTTCACCCAACAAAATGGCAGCTTGAAGAAGCTTGCAGGGGAAAAGAGGGCTTGCATAGGGGCGTTTTCCGTGGTATAATTTCTTGCGTTGTTATTAGGCACGCGCCTTGACGCTTGCCCTGTGCCTGGCTTTCAGGTGGTGCAAGGGGATGAGGGGCGCGGAAGTACAAAACAGGAGGTACACAAAATGGCAGCAATTTCTATGAAGCAGCTTCTCGAGGCTGGCGTCCACTTCGGACATCAGACCCGTCGTTGGAACCCGAAGATGGCTCGTTACATCTTCACGGAGCGCAATGGCATCTACATCATCGACCTGCAGAAGACGGTCAAGAAGGTGGACGAGGCCTATAACTTCATCCGCAGCGTGGCAGAAGAGGGCAAGAGCATCCTCTTCGTCGGCACGAAGAAGCAGGCTCAGGACGCTATCCGCGAGGAAGCGACCCGCGCCAATATGTACTATGTCAACGAGCGCTGGCTCGGCGGCATGCTGACGAACTTCCAGACAATCCAGAAGCGCGTCGCCCGCCTCAAGGAGCTCAAGGGCATGGAGGAGGACGGCACCTTCGAGGTCCTCACGAAGAAGGAAGTACAGGTACTCCGTCATGAGATGAATCGCCTCCAGAAATACCTCGGCGGCATCGAAGAGATGAAGAAGCTGCCGGGAGCCCTCTTCATCGTCGATCCCCGCAAGGAGCGCATCGCCGTGGCAGAGGCAAAGAAGCTCGGCATCCCCATTGTCGCCATCGTCGACACGAACTGCGATCCGGACGAGATTGACTATGTCATCCCGGGCAACGACGATGCAATCCGCGCAGTGCGCCTCCTGACGGGCGCCATGGCAAACGCCGTGCAGGAAGGCCTGCAGGGCGAGGGTGGCGCAGAGGCCGCCGCTGAGTAAGAGAGGCTTTCACGGGGGAAGGGCACTTGTCCCTTCCCTTGTTTTGTATCACAGGATAAAAAGGAGAAATGAGCATGGCACAGATTACTGCTGCGATGGTGAAGGAGCTGCGCGAGACCACGGGCGCAGGCATGATGGACTGCAAGAAGGCCCTGGCGGCAACGGATGGCGACAAGCAGAAGGCCATCGACTGGCTCCGGGAAAAGGGCATCTCCAAGGCGGAGAAGAAGGCAGGCCGCGTGGCAGCCGAGGGAGCTGTGGCAGCCTACATCACGGATGACGCAAAGGTGGGCGTCCTGGTGGAGGTCAACTGCGAGACGGACTTCGCCGCAGGCAACGAGCAGTTCCGTAGCCTTGAGGAGAAGATTGCAAAGCATATCGCAGAGACGAATCCGAAGGACCTCGACGCGCTGAACGCCAGCGATCTCGACGGCAAGACGGTCTCTTCCCTCGTGACGGAGGCCACGGCTACGATTGGCGAGAAGATTTCCCTTCGTCGCTTCGTCCGCTATGAGAGCGCAGGCCGCGTGGCTGCCTATATCCACATGGGCGGCAAGATCGGCGTCCTCGTGGATATGACGGGCGGCGACGATACCCTCGGCAAGGATGTGGCCATGCAGATTGCAGCGGCGAACCCCCAGGCCATCGATCGCGCCGGCGTCGATGCCTCCGCCCTCGAGCACGAGAAGGAAGTCCTCCGCAAGCAGGCCCTCGAGGAAGGAAAGCCGGAGAAGATCGTCGACAAGATGGTGGAAGGCCGCATCAACAAGTTCTACAAGGAAGTCTGCCTCGTAGAGCAGGAGTTCGTCAAGGATCCGGACAAGAAGGTCAGCGACATCCTCGGCGATGTGAAGGTCGTTTCCTTCACGCGCTACCAGCTCGGCGAAGGCATTGAGAAGAAGCAGGAAGATTTCGCGGCGGAAGTCGCCGCACAGCTCAAGTGATATTTTCGGTAGCAAAAAAGCGGAGACGGTCAAGCGTCCCCGCTTTTGTTTGTTTCGGAAAGGGTGCCGTCAGATGACGATGCGCTCGAAGTCGCTAGCCGGATGCTTGCAGACGGGGCAGACGAAGTCGTCGGGAAGCGTGTCGGCGACGACTTCATAGCCGCAGACTTTGCAGCGCCAGAGGACGGTGCCTTTCGGATGCTTCGGCGCCGCCGGGCGCGGCTTGATGTGCGCCTGATAGAAGTTGTAGGTCGCCGATGGCGTTTTCGTCAGGATGTCCATGTCCGTCACACGAGCGACGAAGAGGGAATGGGTGCCGAGGTCGATCTGTTTTTCGACGCTGCCGGAAAGATAGGCGTTCGTTCCTTCTTCGATGATCGCGGTGCCGTTCGGCGCGTGGCGGAACGCGGCGAACCCGTCAAACTTGTCGGTGTTGCGCCCCGACTGAAAGCCGAAACGCTGGAAGAGGGAGAAGTTCGCTTCTTCGCTGATGACGGAGGCGGAAAATTCTCTGGAGGCAGCGACGAGGTCGTGCGTGAAATTCGACTTGTTGATGGCAAAAGCGACTTGCGTCGGCTCTGCCGTCACCTGCATCACGGTGTTTGTGATGCAGCCGCTGTCGCGTTCTCCGTCTTTGGATGTCAGGACGTAAAGTCCGTACGAGATTTGAAACATGGCATTTGGATTCATAGCGGCCTCCTTCGATATAACAAATAATTATTCTTTATAATAAGCGGTGCGGCAGGTTTTGTCAATAGAAAAAAGTGAAGACTTCCTTCGATGGATTGGAGATTGCGCATGGGATTCCTTCTTTCTATATCGTGCGATGTCTTGAAAAACGACTCGTGGGAAAGGCGAATATCACGCGCCGGAAAATAAGTTGTTTTCCGGCTTAATGAGCGAACAGCGGTTGTCGTCTATTCTGAGTTCGTTTTCCAGCACCTTGCATCCGATACACCATATTTTCAAACCAGCCTTCAACGCTGCCTGCAAGGCCGCCCCAAAGGCGGGATGTGTTTCTGTATTGGGGCGGACTTCCCTTACACGGGGCATCTGTATGACGAAAGCGATGCCACTATCATAGCCGTCTTTCTTGGCGCGAATCAATTCATGGATGTGTTTGACGCCACGCTCGGTCGGCGCGTCGGGGAAATACCCTATCCCGTTGCGCTCTAAGGTACAGCCCTTGACTTCAAGAAGAAATTGCTGCCCCTTTCGCTCCATATAAAAATCGATACGGGAATCGCCATAGGAATGTTCCGGAAGAATGACATCATAGTGTTGCCCGGCAAGCCATTCCGCAATGACTTTATTGGGCGCCTGACTGTCAATGTTCACCAGCCCCAGACCTGCTTTTTCCACGGCGATTAGGTCGTATTTGGTCTTTCGGGCCGGATTTTCCGCTCGTGCCAGGATGATCCTGACCCCTGGCAGCAGGAGTTCTTTGCATCGGCCGGTATTTTTCACATGGACGATTTCTTTTCGTCCCTGTATCATCACTTCTGCGATAAAGCGATTGGGACGGGAGAGGAAATGCGCTTCAAGCGTGTGCTTGTACTTCATATGGAATCTTCTTTCTATCTTTTTTCTTCCACGCTAGTGGAATACGGGCGTTATGTATTTGCCTTGCCCTTTGTGGGAGATGGCGAATCCCGCTTTGTTCGTCCTCTGTCACGATAAAGTTTCCGAGGGGGCTATGTCCGTATTGTGCCATATCCTGGATATGCCTGCAAGGGGAGCAAGAAAAGGGATCTCATTGCGCTGCCTAGCAGCGGTTTCCAAAGCAAGACTTATTCAGGGGGCGTTTTTTCGTCCTTTGCATTTCGTCGCACTTATCCAAAGGTTTAGGGGGCGCTTGACGCCCAGTAGCATCGGATAAAATGGTGGAAACACCTGTTTCTGGAAAGGGAAACACGATTCGAGTGTCGAATAGTAAAGTAAGATTTAGGACAGTATCCAAAAACAGGTGCGGTAGCACAAGGTCGATGGAAAGGAGAATGTGCGATGAAAAAGCGGACGAAATCGAAAGATGGTTGGAAGTTTCTCCTTGGAACACCCATCGCGGCGCTGCTCCTGTGGATCTTTGGGAAACGTACGTCTTCATCTGATGCATCGCATAAAAATCCGATACAAGCGCAGCCTGCCAATGCGCAGACTGGCACACAGGATCGCGGGATTTCAGCCGATGATTTTTCATTCCTTGAGGCCAATGCGGGAAAAGATGGAGATGTGGATTCCGACTTGTACGAATACGATGGGGAATTAGATCCCGATTTGTATGAGGGAGAGGGAGATCTGGATCCAGACTGGTATGAGGATAAGGGAACATCGGATTTTGGATCGTATGAAGGGGATAGCGCATCGGATTCAGACTGGTATGGAGGAGACGGAGGCTTGGATTCCGACTGGAATGAATCGGGCGGGAGCCCGTACTCGGACTGGCAGGACGCATGTGGTGACTCACCCGATGGACACAATCCCTTTGAAGATTCGTAATGGTAGGCTTTGCATATTTTTGTGGCGGGATTCTGTCGTGAGGCAGGAAGAATCCTATGGAGGGGTACGATGTTTCGAGAAATGAGAAGAAAAAACCAGAAGCTCTCTCAGGAGGTATGCGAGCGGATTTTGCACAGGGCGACTTCCGGTGTGCTTGCTGTATCGGGAGATGATGGTTATCCTTATGCAGTTCCTCTGTCCTTTGCCTTTGCAGATGGCTGTCTTTATTTTCATGTGGCAAAAAGCGGGCACAAGCTGGATGCGCTCAGGCGCAATCCGAAGGCCTCGTTTTGCATTATCGATCAGGATCAGGTTGTACCGCAGGAATATACCACGTATTTCCGTAGTGTCATCGCCTTTGGCTCGGTCCGTATTCTTGAAAAGGAAGAAGATACACGGCGTGGACTGGATCATTTGGCGAACAAATATTGCACAAATGAAACACGGGAGAGCAGGGAACGGGAGATTGGTGCCCTATCAAAAGCGTTATACGTTGTAGAAATGCGGATTGCGCATTTGACGGGGAAACAGGCAAAAGAACTGGTGGAGGAAAGAACACGGTGTGCGCCCACGGAGAAGAAAACTTCTGCTAAGGGATAAAGGGCAGGGGAAATCACACCCTTTAGATGAAGTGATACGGGAAAGAAAAGAGAAAGCTTTAGGAACGCATAGACAGGCTGCCATACGGCAGCCTTTTTTGCCCTGAAATTCCGGGGGAAAACGGCTCCACCTCTCTTGCGAAGTGTGACAGGAAATATGGAAGACGTTTGCATAAGTTTTTCTTATGCAAACGCTGCGCTTTTCAAAGGGCCTTGCCGTCAAAGGCTCTCAGGCGGTAGCATCGGCAGAAGCCGTGAAGAAATGGGCAAAGGAGATGGTGCAGGGCGCATTGTGAAGAGACTGCGGAATAGGCCGGAAGTGGAGTACGGGCATGATGAAACAGATTCGTTATTTTCAGGCAGTGGTGCGGTGTAAAAGTTTTACGGAGGCGGCGGAGGAATGTTACATTTCCCAGTCGGCCATTTCTCAGCAGATTCAGGCACTGGAGCGGGATCTCGGGGTGCAGCTCATCAAACGCGAGGGCCGCAAGTTCTCTCTTACAGAGGCGGGGACGTATTTTTATCAAAAAAGTCTTATTCTGCTGAACGATTTTGACTGCATTGTGGCCCGGATGCATGAAATCGCAGGCGGAGCAAAGCGGACCCTGACGGTGGCGTACTGGCGGATTACCGCGGATAGGAGCTTGCACAGGCCATTCCCGGTTTTCGTGCACAGCATGGAGAGGTCGTCCTTCATATGGCAACGGGCAGTCACGAACAGCTTTATCAAATGCTGCGTTCCGGCCGGATGGATGTGGTAATCAATGATTTGCGGCGCAATTCTTCCGGCGCATATGTGAACCGTCCCTTGGGCGCCATGCCCTTCTATGCGGCACTGGCAGCAGAAAGCCCGCTTACCCAGTTACCGGCGCTTAACATGGAGGAACTGAAGAATATGTCTTGTATTCTCGTTTCGCCCAAGGGGGAGGAGGCATCCGAAGAGCTGTTCTTCCGCGAATATCTGGGCGTGCAGGGAGATTTTCTTTTCGCCGAAAGCGTCGAAGAGTCAAACCTTCTGGTGGTTGCAGGCCACGGCTATGCGCCGTCTGTCTTTCGCAAAGCGCCTGCGGGGCAGGGCATTTCCTATTTGCCGCTTTTCCGAAATAGAAAGGCAGTCTGTCGTCCTTATTATATGTTCTGGCGCACAGACAATGCGAAAGCGTATATTGAGGATTTTGCCGCTTTGGTAAAGGCACAGTTTTCTTCAGAAACAAGGGGATGAGGCGTAAGTGCCTGCTATATAAAGGAGGCAGAAAGACGTACAGATAAAACAGGGGATTGCCCGCCGGAAAAACGGCGTTCAGGTTCCCTTTGCTTGGATTCATGCAGGAGTTTATTGATATGGGAAAGCAAAACGATGTTGTGGTATTGATTGGTACAGGCTCTATTGGACAGGCGATTGCGCGGCGGATCGGCACCGGGCGGCATATCGTGCTTGCTGATTTGCGTCTGGAGGCGGCGGATGCTGCGGCGAAGATTTTTGACGATGCGGGATTTGTAACAAGGGCGGACTGTATAATTAAGTTGAACACTTAAAAATCCATAGAGAACCCTTGTGGTAAAATGTAGTTGCACAAAAACATAACCACAAAGGAGAATCGATATGAATCAAAAATTATTCTACCACGAATACGTTACACAAAAAAGGGGCTCATTTAACTTTTGA
>CAMCBT010000021.1 GCA_945873115.1 uncultured Mitsuokella sp. | reverse complement strand
TTGTCCCCATCTTGAAGGCAGGTTGTCTACGCGTTACTCACCCGTTTGCCACTAGCATCCCTTCATCACCAAAGTCCGAAAAACAAGGAGGTTGTTAATCACTTAATTTAGTGTAGACGAGGCTTCGCCTCGTCGACGCTTGAAGTGACAATCTATCTTCGAAGTTTGGTGATAAAGGTCTGCCCGTACGACTTGCATGTGTTAAGCACGCCGCCAGCGTTCGTCCTGAGCCAGGATCAAACTCTCCGTAAAAATGGAAAGCCTTGATTGGCTCTATATTCTTTGGTACAAAGTACTGCTACTCTGTAAAGAAATTGCCGATTGCTATGTTAGTTCATAATCAATCGTTGATTTGATTGCAAATTGCAATCTTTCAACTGGCTTGAATATCTGTTATTAAACAAATGATTCATTCTGCATTGTTTAGTTTTCAAAGAACAACTTGATTTGCCGCTGTTCGTCCTGTGTCCGTTCGGAACAGCTTAATCAGTATATCTTGTCTTTCACGCTTTGTCAAGAGGTTTTTCGTATCCGCTAGGATGTTTTTCTCTTTTCCTTTGCGCTACCGCTGTCTTGCGGCGACTTGCATTATAATACAGGAAGGAGGCTCACCTGTCAACCCCTTTTTGTGTTTTTTTGCAAAAAATCGCCGCAGGCAGGATAGCGGGAAAAGCTTAGGCGATTCCCTTCAGGAAATTGGCCATCATGGTCTCCCCCTCCGGGGTCAGGATGGACTCCGGGTGGAACTGGATGCCCTCCACGGGAAGAGTCTTGTGGCGCACGCCCATGATGGTGCCATCGTCGAGCTCGCTGGTGACCGCGAGGCACTCCGGCAGGCTTTCCCGCTCTATGATGAGGGAGTGGTAGCGGCCCACCGGCGTATCCTCCGATACCCCCGCATAGAGCCCCTCCCCCTTGTGGTGGATGTGGGAGGATTTGCCGTGGACGATTTCCCTTGCCCGGACGACCTTTCCCCCGTAGACCTCGCCGATGGCCTGGTGCCCCAGGCAGATGCCGAGGATGGGCAGTCGCCCACCCAGCTCGCCGATGACCGCCTCCGTGATGCCCGCGTCGCTTGGGATGCCGGGGCCGGGGGAGAGAACGACGGCCTCGTATTTGCCGGGGATGTCCTCCACGGCGAGGGCGTCATTTCGCACGACCTCCACCTCCGCCCCCAGGCGGGAGAGGAGCTGATAGACGTTATAGGTAAAGGAATCGTAGTTATCAAGCAACAGGATCATCGTTTTCCACCTCCTCGACCACCTCAAAGAGGGCCTTTGATTTCTGGAGAATCTCCTTGTATTCGTTTTCCGCCACCGAGTCCGCCACGATGCCGGCGCCGGACTGGACGACGGCCTCCCGGTCGTTTTCGATGCGCAGCGTCCGAAGCGTGATGCACATGTCCATGTTGCCGGAAAAGTCCATGTAGCCCACGGTGCCCGCATAGGTGCCCCGAGGCACCCTCTCCAGCTCGCCGATGATTTCCATGGCCCGGAGCTTCGGGGCGCCGCTGACGGTGCCCGCCGGGAAGGTAGCGGCCAGAACGTCCATGGGGCGCACCTCCTCCCGCAGCTTTCCCTCCACCTCGGAGACCATGTGCATCACATGGCTGAACTGCTCGATTTCCATGAGCTTCGTCACCTGGACGGTGCCGGGCCTCGATATGCGGCCGATGTCGTTTCGGGCGAGATCCACCAGCATGGCGTGCTCGGCGCACTCTTTTTCATCTCCCCGGAGCTCCCGGGCTAAGGCCGCGTCCTCCGCCTCGCTCGCCCCGCGCTTGCGGGTGCCGGCAATGGGATAGGTGAAGACCGTCTCGCCGGCCACCTTCACCAGCATTTCCGGCGAAGCACCCACCAGCTTGATGGTGCCGAAGTTGAAGTAGAACATATAGGGGGAGGGGTTCACCTGGCGAAGCCTGCGGTAGAACTGAAAGCCCGGCTTCGTAATCTCCACCCGGAAGGGACGGGACGGCACCACCTGGAAGATGTCGCCTGCGTAGATATGCTCCTTGGCCCTGGCGATGGCATCGAGAAATTCCCGGGGGGGCTTGCCGAATTTTGCCAGGAAGTCCACCCGCTCCCGGCGCGGAGGGGTGATTTCCTCCGGCAGGACGAGGGGCGCCAAAAGCTTCTTCCGGAGGGCCGTGAGCTTCACCTGGATGCGCTCGTAGGCATCCTCCCGCTCCGCCGCTTTGAGCCCCGTGGTATCCGCCAGGTAGATGAGCTGCATCCGGTTCATGCGGGTGTCAAAGGCCACGAGGATCCGGCAGAGCATGAACTCCCCGAGAAGCTCCTCCTCCCCTATGTCAAGGCCCCGGACCCGATCGAAGGTGGAGACGATTTCAAAATTCAGATAGCCCGCGATGCCACCGCCCGCCAAAGGGATGTCCAGGGCACTGTAGGCCTTTTTATAGCGGGAAAGGTACGACTGGATGGCCTCCACCGGGGCCCCCTCGATGCAGCGCATCCGGCCGCCCTCCTCGATCATGAGCCGCTTCCGGTAAATCTCGATGCGGCTCATGGGCTCGGCCCCGATAAAGGAGAACCGGCCGAACTCATGATGAGTCGTATCCACGGACTCCATGAGAAAGCCCTTGTCCTCGCCCACGAGCTTGTAGTAGATGGAAACGGGGGTGTCGAGGTCGATGTTGATTTCCGTGGAGAGGGCGACAAGCCCCTCCTCCGCGGACAGGAATTCCTCCCGTGCGGGGGATAGCTTCATGATATTCCTCCTGCTTCTCCGGCGCGGCCCTTGCCCCGCCTCTAGCCTGCACTGGCACAAATGCCAAAGCTTACAGCTTCGGGTCGTTTATCTCCATGATGACCCGCTTCTCGTCCCGGCCCATGCACCAGCCCAGGGTCTTGAGCTCCGCATAGAGCATGACCCGCTGCTCCCGATTGTCCCGCTTCTCGTGGAGGAGCCGCTGGTACTCCTGGCGCCCCTGCTCGTAGCGGGCGGCGATTTCCTGGATGTGGCGCATCTTCTCCACCCGGCCCCGATGATAGGAGGAAATGAGATCCTTCGCCTTTTCCTGGGCCGTCATGCCGTCATATAGCTCTGCCATTACGCATTCTCCTTTCCATAGGCCGCGTCGAGGGCCTCCCGCATATCGTGGATGAGGGCGAAGGCCTCTTCCTTCTTCCCCTCCTGCAACCGAGAGACCACGGCGCTGCCACAGATGACCGCGTCCGCGTGCTTTGCCGCCTCCACCGCCGCCTCGGGGCTCCCTATGCCAAAGCCCACGGCCAACGGCGTATTCGTGAGCCTTCGCGCCCTGTCGCAGACCTTTCCGATGACGGAGTAGTCCACGGACTTCACGCCCGTCACGCCGTTGTTCGATACGCAGTAGATGAAGCCCGTGGCCCCCGCACAGGTCTTTTCCATGCGCGCCTCCGTGGTGCCCGGGGTGATGAACTCCGCGTAGTGGAGGCCGGCTTTCTCGCAGGCGGCGCGAAGCTCTGCCGACTCCTCGTGGGGCACGTCCGGCACGATGAGGCCGTCGAGGCCAGCCGCCCGGAAGTCCCGCGCGTACTGTTCGAAGCCGTAGTGGAGCATGGGATTGATATAGCCCATGCCGATGAGAGGGATGTCCGTGCGGGTCCGCAACTTTCTGACGAGCTCCAGCTCCTTTTCCGTCGTCATGCCGTTTCGGAGGGCGCTGACGCTGGCGGCCTGGATGACAGGGCCATCCGCCATGGGGTCGGAGAAGGGGAGCCCCAGCTCGATGACATCGGCACCGGCCTTCTCCGCCTCCAGCACCGTCTCCGCAGTCTCCTCTAGCCCTGTGGCCCCTGCCGTAATATAGATGAAGAGAGCCTTCCGCCCCGCCTGCCGCCGGGCCTCCATTTTCTTTTCCAGTCGCGTGCTCATTCGATTTCCTCCCCCAGTGCCTTTGCCACCATGGCCACATCCTTATCGCCCCGGCCCGACAGGCAGACCACCACCGTCTCGTCGGGGCTCGTCTTCGGCATAAGCTTCTCTAGGTATGCGAGAGCGTGGGAGCTCTCCAGGGCCGGGATGATGCCCTCGACGCGGGAGAGCCGCTGGAAGGCCGCCAGGGCTTCATCGTCCGTCACCGAGTCGTAGGTCACGATGCCCTCATCCTTGAAATAGGAATGCTCCGGCCCCACGCCCGGATAGTCGAGGCCTGCCGAGATGGAGTAGGCCTCCACCACCTGGCCGTCCTCATCCTGCAGCAGGTAGCTGTAGGCCCCGTGGAGGACGCCGGGCTCGCCGGATCCCGAGAGGGTCTTGGCGTTGTCGATGGGGCGGCTTCCCCGGCCGCCGGCCTCGATGCCGATTTTCTTCACATCCTTGTCGCCCCGGAACTCGTAGAAGGTGCCGATGGCATTGCTGCCGCCCCCCACGCAGGCGAGGAGGTAGTCGGGCGTTCCAAGGCCTCGCTCTGCCATCTGGCTGCGGATTTCGGCTCCGATGACGCTCTGGAAGTCCCGGACGATGGTCGGATAGGGGTGGGGCCCCACGGCGGAGCCGATGATGTAATGGGTGTCCTCGATGTTCGTGGCCCAGTAGCGGATGGCCTCGCTGGTAGCATCCTTGAGAGTCCCCGTGCCGGAGGAGACGGGAATGACCTTCGCTCCCAGGAGCTTCATGCGGAAGACGTTGAGCTTCTGCCGCTCCACGTCGAGGGCTCCCATGAAGACGTGGCACTCCATGCCGAAGAGGGCCGCCACCGTGGCGCTGGCGACGCCGTGCTGGCCGGCGCCCGTCTCCGCCACAATGCGCTTCTTGCCCATGCGCTTCGCGAGAAGCGCCTGTCCCAGGGCATTGTTTATCTTGTGGGCACCCGTGTGCAGGAGATCCTCCCGCTTCAGGAAAATCTTCGCCCGGCCATAGTGCTTCGTCAGCTGCTCCGCGTAGTAGAGGCGGGTCGGCCGCCCCGCGTATTCCTTGAGATAGTAGGCAAACTCCTTCTGAAAGTCCGGATCCTCCTTGTACTTTGCGTAGGCCGCCTCCAGCTCCTCCAGGGCCGGCATCACGATTTCCGGCACGTACTGCCCGCCATAGGCCCCAAATCTGCCCTTTTTCATGCTTCTTCCTCCTGTATTTTCTGTACGTCGATTCCCTCTGCCAAAAGGCGCGTCATGGCGCCCACATCCTCCCGGCGGACGAGCCCCTCGCCCACCAGGATGCCCGTCACACCGGCCTTTGCCACAAGCCGGGCATCCTCCTTCCCGAAGATGCCGCTCTCGCTGATGTAGCGGCGACCCTTTTCCGCAAAGGGCATGAGCTTTGCCGTCTCCTCCGGATGGGTCTCGAAGGTCACGAGGTTCCGATTGTTGATGCCGATGTAGTCGGCGGGCGTTGAATGGGCCTCCTCGAGGTCTGCGCGGTCGTGTACCTCCACCAAGGCGTCCATACCGAGGCTCCAGCAGAGATAGAGGTAGCTTTTCAGCTCCTCCCGACTGAGAATCCGCGCGATGAGCAGCACCGCGTCCGCCCCCAGGGCCCGCGCCTCGTAAATCTGATAGGGGTCGATGATGAAGTCCTTCCGGAGAAGCGGCAGCTTCACCGCCGCCCGCACCGCCCGGAAGTCCTCATTCGACCCCAGGAAATGGGGATCCGTGTGGACCGAGAGCATGTGGGCCCCGTTTTCCTCATATAGCTTCGCCAGCTCCAGCACCGAATGGGACTTCGTCAGCCGCCCCTTCGCCGGGCTCTGGAGCTTGCACTCGGCGATGAGGCTCCAGGGACGATGGGAGAAGGAGTGGCTCATGGCAAAGCTGCCATAGGCGAGCTGCTCCTTGAGCTCCTCAATCGGCACCCTTACCTTCGCCTCCGCCACGATAGTGCGCTTCTTCTCGACGATTTCCGCTAATATATCACGCATGACCTCTCTCCCCCTCTGCCGCCTCCCGGAAGGCCTCCATAAATGCCTCGATGCGCGGAAGGCTCTTCTCTCCATTTTCTTCGAGGCTGCCGGACACGTCCACCCCGTAGGGGTGAAAGACCTCCACCGCCCGGCGGACATTTCCTGCGCCAATGCCGCCGGCGATAAGCACCGGCTTCTCGACCCGGGCGACTTCTGCTGCCGCCCGCTCCCAGTCAAAGGCCTCGCCGGTGCCCCCGGGGGAGCCCTCCTTGTAGGCATCCACCAGGATGAGCTCCGCAGGATATGCGTTTGCCGCCTCCGCCGAGAAGGTATCTCCATAGCGATAGGCTTTTATGATGGGCCGCTCGATTTTGCGGGCATAGGCCGCATCCTCCATCCCATGAAGCTGCACGTAGCTGAGCCCCACGAGGCGGGCGATGCGGTTCACCTCCTCGGGCTCCTCATCCACGAAGACCCCCACGGTCCCGGCCCGCCGGAGTGCCTCCGCAATCTCCGCCGCCCTGTTCGGCGCGATATAGCGCCAGGCCTTTTCCCAAAAGATGAAGCCCAGGAGAGCCGCCCCCGCCGCCTCCGCCGCCAGGGCTGCCTCCCGCGACCTCATGCCGCATAGCTTTGCAATCATAAGAACTCCATCTACAACAAAACCCCGACAGAAAATCTGCCGGGGCGAATATTCGCGGTGCCACCCGAGTGCGAAGGGCAGAGCCCTTCCTCGATTCCGGTACAGGAAAACCGATACCGTAGCCCGATAACGGAGGCAACCGTCCCAGCCTACTGGCCTTGGAACCCCAATGGCTTTCGGTGGACTCTCACAGGACCATTCCCGGAAACGCACCTGCCGGACCTTTCACCAGCCGCCGGCTCGCTAGGAAGCGCCGCAATCCGCTACTATTTCCCGTTCGTCGATGTAAACGTATCAATACCGTGCTCATTGCACATCACCTATCATACCTATCGCTTTTCCCGTTGTCAAGCATTATTTTTGCAAACCGGATAGCAATGATGGTGCACAAATGTTTTTCCCGGATTGTGTCAAGCTTTATGTGTAATCTATCCCATTATAATTCTATGGGATTTTTGTTGATCTTGAAGTCCATGTACCTGAGACCACCCCTTGCATTTTCAGCAGAATATGCGAAAATAAACGATAGAGAATATTTTCCCTATCGTTTTTCTTATCCATTGAAATGTTTTGCAGGTGATATGGTATATGATAAGGCTTCTTGTGACAGATTTGGACGGGACGCTCCTTGAAAAAGGAGATCAGGTATCAAAGGCTAATGTTGAGGCGGTGCAACAGGCGGTGGCTGCGGGGATTACCGTTTCAATTGCTACGGGACGCATGTACCGAGCGGCTCTTCCCGTGGCACGTACCCTGAATATTAATGTGCCCATCGTGACGTATAACGGGGCCCTCATCAAGCGTGTTTCCGGCGAGGTGATCTATGAGAGCACCATCGCGCCGGACATCGTGCGGGATGTGGTGGACTTCGCCCGGGAAAAGGGCTGGTATCTTCAGTCCTACAATGACGATGCCCTCTATTTCGCCGAGTACACGGAGGAGTCGAGAGGCTACGAGGCGGCGCAGCTCCTCGCAGGTCAGACCGTGGGCTGGGCGGGGCTCAAGGAGCACTCGGACCATGTGTACAAGCTCCTTTTCATCACATCGGGAGCCGAGGAGACGGAGGAGCGCATCCGGTTTTTCCGGGCGGCCTTTGGTGACCGCATCGCCGCGGTGCGGTCGAACCCGAACTACATGGAGATAAACCGGCCGGATGCCACGAAGGCGACGGGGGTAAAGCGGCTGGCGGAGGCTCTCGGCGTATCCCTTTCGGAGACCCTCGTCATCGGCGACTCCTATAATGACCTTCCCATGATGGAGGTGGCGGGCACCGCTATCGCCATGGGGAATGCGGAGGACAGGGTGAAGGAGCTGGCGGACGCGGTGACGACTGCCTGCGCCGAGGACGGCTTTGCCGCTGCCGTGAAGAAATACGTTCTGGAGGCCAATGCAAAGGAGTGATACCCATGACAGAAGAAGCAAAGAGCATGCCGCGCATCGTCATCGTCACCGGCATGAGCGGAGCGGGAAAGACCCAGGCCAGCCGCTTTCTGGAGGACATGGGCTATTTCTGCGTGGACAACCTGCCGCCGGTCTTCATCCCGAAGTTCGTAGAGCTTCTGCGCCACTCCAGCGGTGCCTCCCAGAAGGTGGTGCTCGTCATCGACACCAGGAGCCTGGAGTTCTTCGATGCCTTCTGCCATACACTGGAGGAGCTGGATGCGGGGAGCATCCCCTACGAGCTTCTCTTCGTGGATGCCTCGGACGCGGCCATCATCCGCCGCTACAAGGAGACCCGCCGCCGCCATCCCCTGGCGCCGGCATCGCGCATCTCCGAGGGGGTGGCAAAGGAGCGGGAGCGGCTCGCCCCGGTGCGGGCAAAGGCCACCTATGTCATCGACACCACGGAGCTCCGAAAGGTGGATCTTCGGGACAAGCTGAAGCGCCTCTTCGGCGATGCGGATGGGGAGCAGATGACGGTGAACGTCCTCTCCTTCGGCTTCAAGTTCGGCATGCCCCTCGACGCGGACATGGTCTTTGACGTGCGCTTCCTGCCGAATCCCTTCTACATCGAGTCCATGCGCCACAAGTCCGGCACGGTGCCGGAGGTGGCGGAGTACATCGCCAAGTGGCCGGTGACGAAGGAGTTCATCGAGCACCTGAATGCCATGATCGACTTCCTCATCCCCCAGTACATCAAAGAGGGCAAGAGCCAGCTGGTCATTGCCGTGGGCTGCACCGGCGGCATGCACCGAAGCGTCTTCATCGCGAAGCATATCTACGAACGGCTGACGAAGCAGGGCCGTACCGTGCGCCTAGAGCATCGGGATCTCATGAAGAATGATGTCCAGCAGCATGTGCGGGAGGAGTCCTGACCATGCATCTTCTGAAATGGCTCTATCCCGGCATGCGCTTCAAGCGCTGGTTCCTGCTCTTTGCAGCAGGCGTCATGCTGGTAAGCATCGGCCTCGCCCTCGTCTTCAACTACAAATACATCGACTCCATCGAGGAGGCGATTTTCAGGGCGGTCTACCTCTGGCGGGGCTCCTACGACTACACCGCCACGACCCTCATCGGCCTCGCCGTGGTGGCCCTGGGGACGGCCCTCATGCTGCTGGCCACCCGCTTCATCATCCGCTCCGTCATATTGGTGCTGCTGCCGGATCGCAATGAGCGGCTCGTGGATATCATCTACGAGAAGCGGCGCCTCAGCCGTGGGCCGAACGTGGTGGTCATCGGCGGCGGCCACGGCCTCTCGGTGCTGCTGCGGGGCATCAAGAGTGCCACGTCAAATGTCTCCGCCGTGGTGACGGTGGCGGACGACGGGGGCTCCTCCGGCCGCCTCCGGGAGGAGCTGGGCATCATCCCGCCGGGGGATCTGCGGAACTGCATCGTGGCTCTCGCCGATACGGAGCCTCTGATGGAAAAGCTCTTCCAGTACCGGTTCAAGGGGGACAGCGAGCTGGGCGGCCACTCCTTCGGCAACCTCTTCATCGCCGCCATGGCGGGCGTCACCGGGGATATCGAGATGGCCCTGCGGGAGTCCAGCAAGGTCCTGGCCGTCAAGGGTCAGGTGCTCCCCGCCTCGAAGGAGCACGTGCGCCTCGACGCCATCATGGAGGACGGCACCATCGTAGAGGGGGAGTCCCACATCCCGGAGGTTCACAAGCGCATCCAGCGGGTGAAGCTCTTCCCGGAGCACGTGCAGCCCGTGGAGGCGGCCCTGGAGGCCCTGGAAAGCGCCGACGCCATCGTGCTGGGGCCAGGCTCCCTTTACACCAGCATCATGCCGAACCTCCTGGTGGAGGGCGTTGCCGATGTGCTTCGGAAGAGCAAGGCGGTAAAAATCTACATCTGCAACGTCATGACCCAGCCCGGGGAGACGGACGGCTACACCGCCTCCATGCACGCCAAGGCCATACTGGACCACGGCGGAAGGGGCGTCATCGACTACATGATCGTCAACAGCGCCCCCATCACCGACGAGATGCGGGACTACTATGCAGAAAAGGGCCAAAAGCCCGTGGCCATCGACCCGGAGGCCATCCACGATCTCGGCATCGGCTTTTTGAAGGCGGACATCATCAACCAGGCCGATGTCATCCGCCACGACCCGGACAAGCTCTGCCGTGCCGTCATGAAGATGGTCCAGGGCCTCCGCCCGTCGGAAAACGGCAGCCACTTCATGCGCAGGAATCACTGAGCCTTGACGGGGGCTTTTATCTGGGATAAAATAGAAGGGAAAGCAAGGGCAGTTGCCCATTTAGGGCCCGCAGCAAAGCGGGCTTTTTGCTTGCAAGGGAATAGACAAAATCGTTAGGAAACTCTATGGCTTCATTTGCGACGGATGTGAAGAATGAGATTGCTCGGCTTCCTCGAGGGGAGGATTGCTGTGCGCGAGCGGAGCTGGCGGCGCTCCTTCGGATGGGGGCGACCATCACCCTGGGGAGGGACCACACCTTCGGCCTGGAGTACCAGGTGGAAAACGCCGCCGTGGCGCGGCGCACCCTTGTGCTCCTCCGGGAGGTGCATGCGGGGCTTCCGGCGGAGGTGACGGTGGCGCGAAACAGGCGCCTTCGGAAGAAGAACAGCTACGCCATCGCCATCCCGCCCTCTTCGAGCACCACGGAGCTTCTGGAGGAGCTGGGCTTCTTGCAGGGGGGCAGCCTCAATATCGAAGGCGATGCCAAGGTGCTGCGCTCCGCTTGCTGCCGGGCGGCGTATCTTAGAGGAGCCTTCCTCGGGGGCGGCAGCGTGAACCGGCCGGAGGCGGACTACCATCTGGAGCTCGTCACCGGGAGCTACTCCTTTGGGAAGCTCCTCCGGACGCTTATGCGGCGCCTGGATTTCCCCGTGGGCTTCGTGGATCGGAAGGAAAGCTACGTCATCTACCTGAAGGAAGGGGATGCGGTGGTGGACTTCCTGGCCATAATCGGTGCCGAGGAGGCGGTGGAGGCCTTCGAGGTGGCGCGCAATGTGAAGGAGGTCCGGGAGCAGGTGAACCGCATCGTCAACTGCGAGACGGCGAACCTGCAGAAGGCCATCGATGCGGCGGGCCGCCAGCTGGACGATATCCAGTATATCGAGGAGCACTTAGGCCTCGAGGCCCTCTCCAAACGAGAGCAGGAGGCCGCCCAGGTGCGCCTGGAGAACCCGGAGTCGAACCTTGCGGAGCTGGCGGCCCTCATCCACCTCTCAAAGCCGGCCCTTGCCCACCGCATGAAGAAGCTTCACGATTTGGCCGAAATGCTCCGGCAGAAGGAGGAATAGGATGGGAGTCACAAAGAGGCGTATTGCCCGCATCTTGACGCGCCTGGCGCTTGTCATCGCCCTGCTGGCCTTGGGGTTCGCCCTTTTGCCGCCCGCCAAGGGCATCCCCGTGCTGGAGTACCACCAGATAGGCGAGCCCGAGGATGCAGAGTCGAAGCCCTACTGCGTCCCCCCGGAGGAGTTTTCCGCCCAGCTGGACTATCTGGCGGCCCAGGGCTATACCACCATCTCCATGCTGGACTTCATGAAGGCGAAAAAGGGAAAGGCGGAGCTGCCGGATAAGCCCATCCTATTGACCTTTGACGATGGCTACGAGGACAACTACACGAACATGCTGCCCATCCTCGAGGCCCACGATATGCGTGCTACCGTCTATGTGGTGACGAACGACATCGGGAAGAAGGGCTACCTTACCTGGCCGCAGCTTCGGGACATGCAAGATAGGGGCGTGGAGATCGGCAGCCACACGGCAAACCATCTGCCCCTCACGACGCTTGTGCCAGAGCAGGTGGAGGACGAGCTGAAGCTCTCGAAGCTCCTCCTGGAGTGGAACGGCATCCGTACGGTCTTCGCCTTCTCCTACCCCAATGGGGCCTATACGCCGGAAATCGCCGAGCGGGTCAAGGCCAACGAGTACCTCACGGCCGTCACAGGGGACGCGGGGCTCAATACCTTCGAGACGAACCCCTACGAGCTCCAGCGGACGAACATCCCCTATCCCCGCCTGGGGCTGACGGAGTTTCGCCTGCGGCTCTGGAAATCGGAGCTTTTCGCCCGGCTCGGCCTTTTCCAGCATAAGGAATCGTAAAAACGGTGCAAAACGGGCACCTTGCCCATAAAGCAGCACGCACATGCCTCCGCACTGTAGAGCTTGTGCGCCACTCTTCAATGAGAAACGAGGAAGTATCACAATGAATTGGAAGAAAAGCGTATCGGTGGCCCTTCTCGCCTGCATGGCAGGCCTCGCGGGCAGCGCCCATGCCGCCCAGACGGCCCAGCCCCGGGCCTATGAAAAGGAAGGGACGACGGTGAACCTGACCCGCGTCCATACCCAGCAGCCCGTCATGCCCCATCGGGAGGCTATCTTGAAGAAGATGGAGGCCACGAAGGAGGCCTTTGGCACTGCGGCAAAGGAGGGGCGGAGCCTCCCCATGAAGATGCTTCCCGTCAGCAGCACAGACAGGGGCGGCACGCTGCTCTTCTCCGACAGCCCCGAGTACGTGAAGGAAAACGGCATCCTCTACCGGGACACGGTGACAGGCGATGCCCGGGTGCTCTACTATCACCTCAATGATACCAGCCGCCCCAAGAAGGTAGCCGTGGTCCTGGAGGGGGAGCCGGGCAAGAATACCCTCGTCACCGTGAATCGCGGCGGCGCGGGAGCCCCCTCCAGCGACTACCTGAAGGTGGGCAAGGAGACCCAGACCGCCTACTTCAACGACACCCGCCGGACAAAAATCTTCCTCATGGGTGGCCATGCCCACCTTCTCGACCTCTCCATGGACTCCACCATATTGAATCCCGGGGATCTGGTCTACGGAGTCTACGACTTCACCACCGACGGCCCCGTGAAGGTCACCGTCCTCATGTGCGACGAGGCGACGGATCCCACCCTCTACGTGAAAAATGCCCGCGTCCTGCCGAAGGACGAGCAGCGGCTCCGGGGCACCTTCCCCCAGATGGACCGGGTGATTACCTCGAATCGCCCCTATGACCCGGCGAAGGACGGGGCCGTCTACATCCCCCTCGCCGATGACAAGCACGACCTCTACCGCCGTGGGATAGATGCCACCGACGGCAGCAGCGTGGTGAACTACGGCAACTACGGCATCCTCTACTACATGGACATCCAGACCACAGGCCACGCACCTGTCCAGTACTACCTGAGCCCCCTGGGCGGCACCTACGCCGGCGCCATGCGGGCCACCATCGGTGCCCGCCATCACCTGCTGGAGGTCCCCTCCTACGCCGCCTACTTCGGCGACACGACCCCCCCGGAAACGGACGCGGAGCGCATGAGCCGGGAAAAGGGCGAGACCGTCCTGAAGCCCAACTCCGAGCGGGCAGATCTCGGTACCTACCGCACCACCGACGACGTCCGCTTCGAATTCTCCCCCCCCGGCGCCTCGAATCTCCCGGTGAACCTCATCCTCATGCCGAAGGACAAGTAAAGCATAGAAAAACCTCCCCTTTCCAAAGGGGAGGTTTTTCTATGCGGTTTATCGTAACGGAACAGTTCCTATCGCCCGGAATGCATGTACGTTAAATGTTATTTTGACTCCTTCGGTATGGCCTTCAGAAGCTGGGTCTTTGTGCCGTCCGTATACTCCACCGCGTCCACGGAGAGGGCGAACTGGTAGCCCTCGGCCTTCTGCTTGAGGATGCCATTTTCAAAGGGGATGAAGGGGTTGAGGTCCTTCCGGATGGTGATGGGGGCCGTGGCGGCGGCTCCTGCCTTTACGGTGTAGGTGTAGCTGCTCGTCCGCTCGCTGCCGTCGGGGGCTGTCATGGAAAGGGTTCCCGAGAAGCTCTTGACGGCCTTGTCGCCGCCGAGGGTCAGGTCAGCAGAGAGGACTAGGTTCTGGCTGAAGGATCCCTTGCCCTGCACCGTCGCCTTTACCGCGCCGAGCTTTACGGCAGCATCCATCTCCGCCCGAATCGGCTCATTGAGCTCTGCCAGCTTCTTTTTCTCCGCCTCCTTGACGGCCTCGATGAGCTCCGGGAGATTGTCGAGCTTCATGATGCGCCAGGTGCCGTCGTCGAGCTGATTGAGCCGAAGCTTCACCTCGAAATCCGAGTCATACTCCCCATCGTGGACGCCGAGGATCACGATGGCGGTCTTGCCGTCCTTTTCCGTCGACTTGATTCCCTGGAAGGTCAGGCGATTCGCATCGGCATTCTTCAGGATTTCGTCCGCCGCCTGCTTGCCGGCATCCTGCTTGCCCTTCGTGGCATCCTTGTCCTCGTCCTGGAAGGCGCCTGTCTCCACATAGGTGCGGACGCCCGTCTCCACGGCACCGACGATGACGGGCTTAAACATCTGGGCAAAGCCCAGGGCCATCGTCTTGGCGGAATCGTCCATGGTTTTGTCGTTTTTCATCTCATAGGCCAGGAAGTCGTCAAAGGCCCCCTCCGTCATGCCCTTCACGTCCACATGTCGGTCAAAGGTCGCCCAGTCATGCTCCCGCACCGCCGTCTCGATGAGCCGGAGGGAGTAGGTGGGCGTATGGCGATAGTAGTAGTAGCCGCCGAGGCCCAGGAGGAGGACGACCACCAGGGTGAGGGCAATCCATTTTTTCTTGTCCATAAAAGCACTCCTTTTCTGCGTCTGAAGTTCTTGGAAGAATATATGATTTCTCTTGTATTGTATAAAATTTTCTCCCCGTCCGCAAGCTTTCCTGTACGCAAACTACACGCACAAACGTCCACTTTGTGGACATTGTGCGCCGCCCTTGCAAGAAACCAGCCAATCAGTCTGCGCCTACGGCTTGACTTCTTGGGGTTTCATAGTAAAAAGCCGGCAAGCTGCTGCCGGCCATTTACGTGCGCTATCCTTTATGCCAGGGCTACGAGTTTGTAGCCGGCTTCCTCGATGGTGCCGCGGAAGTCCTTCTCCGCGATGTCGTGGGCGAGCTTTACGGTGGCGGTGCCGCCTTCAAGGTCCACCGTCACGTCCTCCACGCCGTCCATTTTCGTGAGGGCGTCGTGGACGTGCTTCTGGCAGTGGGCGCACATCATGCCTTCGATGGTGAGTTTCTTTTCCATTTCGATTCCTTCTTTCGTTTCCTTCGTTTTGGTTTCGGCTTTTGCCTCCGGCTGCGTCTCCCCGGGAGCGGCGTGGGGCACCTTAAAGAAGTTCAGCCGCAGGGCGTTCAGGACGACGCAGACGCTGGAGAGGCTCATGGCGGCGGCGCCGATCATGGGGGAGAGCTTCAGGCCGAAGCCCGCGTAGAAGAGGCCTGCCGCCAGCGGGATGCAGATGACATTGTAGAAGAACGCCCAGAAGAGGTTCTCCTTGATGTTTCGAATCACAGCCCGGGAGAGGCGCAGGGCGCTCACCGCGTCCATGAGGTCGCTCTTCATGAGGACCGCGTCGGCGCTCTCGATGGCCACATCCGTGCCGGCGCCGATGGCGATGCCGAGATCCGCCCTGGCGAGGGCCGGGGCGTCGTTGACCCCGTCGCCAATCATGGCCACCCGGTGGCCCTCCTGCTGGAGGGCACGGATATGCTTTTCCTTGTCCTCCGGCAGGACGCCGGCGATGGCCCGGCTGATACCGAGCTCCCGCCGCACTGCCTCCGCCGTGCGCTCGTTGTCGCCGGTGAGCATGACCACATCGATGCCCATGTGCCGGAGGGCCGCGATGGCTGCCTTGGAGGTGGCTTTCGGCCGGTCGGCGACGGCGAGGAGGCCGAGGATATGAGTATCCTCCGCAAAGAGGAGGGGCGTCTTGCCGGCATCCGCGTAGGCGGCAAGTGTCTCCTCCACTGACCTCGTGTCGATGCCCGCCTCCTCCAGCAGCTTGGCATTGCCCGCCCGGTAGGTCTTGCCGTTCCGATCTGCCTTCACGCCCCGGCCAAAGACGGCCGTGAAGCCCGTAAAGGCGGTGCCCCGGAGCCCCCTCTTCTTCGCCGCCTCCGTGACGGCAGTGGCGAGGGGATGCTCGCTGCCCGCCTCGAGGCCGGCGGCAAGCGCCAGAAACTCCTCCTCCGAGAGGCCAAAGGGGCGGATATCCGTCACCTCCGGGCGCCCCTCGGTGATGGTGCCCGTCTTGTCCATGACAACGGTGTCCACGCTGTGGGCCGTCTCCAGCGCCTCGCCAGACTTGATGAGGATGCCGTTCTGCGCACCCTTGCCCGTGCCCACCATGATGGCCACAGGCGTCGCAAGGCCCAGGGCGCAGGGGCAGGAGATGACGAGAATGGAGATGGCGATGGAGAAGGCGAACTCCACGCTTGCCCCGAGAGCCAGCCACACGGCCGCCGCCACCAGGGCGATGGTGATGACCGCCGGCACGAAGATGCCGGCAATCTTGTCCGCCATGCGGGCAATGGGGGCCTTGGAGGCGCTGGCATCGTTCACGAGACGGACAATCTGGCTGATGGTGGATTCCTCCCCCACCCGGGTGGCCCGGAGGGTGAGGCTGCCGTTCTGCACCCTCGTCGCCGAGGTGACCTCGCCGCCGATGCTCCGCTCCACGGGGATGCTCTCGCCGGTGATGGCGGAGGCATCGATGCTAGCCACCCCCTCCGTGACAACGCCATCGGCGGGGATGCGCTCCCCGGGCCGCACCCGGATGAGGTCGCCCACCGCCAGCTGCTCCACGGGGACGAGGATTTCCTTTCCCTCCCGCAGCACATGGGCCTCCCGGGGGGCGAGCTTTTTCAGGGACTCGAGAGCCCTTCCCGTCTCCCCCTTTGCCCGGGCCTCCAGGTATTTCCCCACGGTGATGAGGGTGACGATCATGCCCGCCGACTCAAAGTAGAGGTTCGTGCTGTACGCGGTGACAAGGGCCATATCCCCATGGCCCAGGCCGTAGCCGATGCGAAAGAGAGCAAAGGCGCCGAAGAGGGCGGAGGCCATGGAGCCCAGCCCCACGAGGCTGTCCATATTGGGTGCCCCCTGGAAGAGGTTCCGGAAGCCCGTGATGTAGTAGCGGCGGTTCAGATACATGATGGGGAGAATCAAAAGGAACTGGGAGAAGGCGAAGGTCACCGCGTTCTCCGGCCCATCGAGAAGACCTGCCACCCAGGCGGGGGTGCCGGTGCCGAGGGCGGAAAAAAGCATCCCATGCATGGAGATGAGCATGGTGGGGATGAGGAAGAGGATGGAAAAAACGAGCCGGTGACGCATTTGCTCCATCTGCTTCCGGGCTGCATTCTTTTTCGGCGTGGCTGCGGCTCCCGCCTGGGTTGCCGCAGCACCCCCCGCGAGGCTCGCCCCATAGCCCGCCTTCTCCACAGCGGCGATGATTTCCTCCGGGGAGGGTGCTCCCTCCCCCAGCTCCACCTGCATGGAGTTCGTCAGGAGATTGACGCTGACGTTCTCGGGCCCCACGAGCCTTCCCACGGCCTTCTCGACCCGCGAAGAGCAGGCCGAGCAGGTCATGCCCGTCACGTCAAAGGAGGTTTTCTTCATATTGTCACTGCCTTTCTTTCACGTTCAAAGATACTGCGGTTACAAAGCCCCACTTTCGGCAAAATTACTTCATGACCTTGCGCAAGAGGCCGCAGAGCTCGTCCACGGCATCCTCCTTGCCGGCGCGGATGTCCTCCACCACGCAGCTGTGGATATGCTGGTTTAGGAGCCCCTCGGTGAAGGCGTGGAGCGCGGACTGGATGGCGCTGACCTGGGTGAGGATGTCCACGCAGTAGCGGTCCTCCTCCACCATCTTGCGCACCCCGCGCACCTGTCCCTCGATGCGGCTCAGCCGGCGGATCATGGACTTGTACTCCTCGCCTTCCTTGTCCCGCACCTTATGCCGCACACCGCAGCAAGCTTTCTCTTCCATGATGCCCTCCTGTGACAAATACCCTATCAGGGTATTAAATATATACCCCTATAAGGTATTTGTCAAGAACTTTTTTCACTACACTTCAGAGATAATACGTTCCGTATACCCCGCGCTCCCCCCGTCTCCGCAAGCGACCGTGCGCTTTGCTGACCTGTCCAAGAAGCAAGCCGCAGGCTGGCTGATTGGATAACAGGTCGCACGCGAAAGCGTCCCAAGAGCGAAAGCGATTGGCTGACGCTGACCGCTAAAGGGTTCGCGCGGGGTACACGAACATACTACCTACCAGTGGCAACTTGCCCATTCGTCGCATTCGCGTTACACTAGATGTATTACACATGGAAAGGACGACTTATATGATACTTCTTGCCTCCAAATCCCCGCGCCGGCGGGAACTCTTGACGCAGCTTGGCGTCTCCTTTGAGGTCTGCGAAAGCGATGCCCGGGAGCTCCCGGGGGCCGGGATGGACCCTCTTGCCCTTGTGACGGAAAATGCCAATCGGAAAGCCCTGGCTGTGGCGAGGCTCCACCCCAGCATCCCCGTCCTCGGAGCGGACACCGTCGTCTCCCTCGATGGAGAAATCTTCGGCAAGCCAAAGGACGAGGAGGCGGCGAAGGAGATGCTCCAGGCCCTCTCGGGGCGGAAGCACCTCGTCACCACGGGCCTCGCCCTCGCCGTGGGCGGCGAGCTTTACACCACCGCCTGTGCCACCACCGTCTTTTTCGACAAGCTGACGGAGGATGAAATCGAGGGCTACGTGGCGACCGGGGAGCCCATGGACAAGGCAGGAGCCTACGCCATCCAGGGCCGGGCCGCCGCCTTCATCCCCCGTATCGAGGGCTCCTACTCCAATGTGGTGGGCCTGCCTTTACATACCCTGCGGTCCCTTGCCAGACGCGCCAAGGTGACACTCTAATCTTCCAATAAAGCTACACGCACAACGTCCACTTTGTGAATACTCTAAGAAAAGACCGCCTCCCATGAATACTGTTCCATGGGAGGCGGTTCCTATCTCACATAATCTTCACTGCTTTACGAAGCGATGCCTGGAGTCGTCATGGCCAGCGGTGCCAGGATGTGGTCGAGCTTTTCCTTAGGGAGAAGGCCCTTCTCCAATATGACCTCCCGGATGGGACGGCCGGTGGCGTAGGCTTCCTTGGCGAGACTCGCGCTGCTTTCGTAGCCGATGTGGGGAAGGAGCGCCGTCACGATGCCCACGCTCTTTTCCACCCAGGCGGCGCAGGCCTCCCGGTTTGGCTCGAGTCCCATCAGAAGCTTTTCCACAAAGGTGTCCACCGCATTCCGCAGCACCTTCAGGGCGCCGAAGAGATTGTAGGCGAGGACGGGCTCCATGACGTTCAGCTCGAACTGGCCGTTCTCCACGGCCAGCGTCACCGCCATATCGTTTGCCACCACCTGATAGCAGGCCTGGTCCAGCACCTCCGCGATGACGGGGTTCACCTTCCCCGGCATGATGGAGGAGCCGGGTTGGCGCATGGGGAGCACGAGCTCGCCGAGGCCGCAGCGGGGGCCGGAGGCCATGAGGCGGATATCGTTGGCCAGCTTGATAAGGACGAGGGCCGTGGTCTTCATGGCGGCGGACACGTCAGCGAAGGCATCCGTGTTGTTCGTGGCGTCAATCATGTTCTCCGCCCTGTGGAAGGGCTTGCCGGTGAGGGCTCGGAGCTCTCCTGCCACCCGCTCGATGTAGGCGGGCTCCGCATTGAGCCCCGTGCCCACGGCGGTGCCGCCCATGTTGATGGCGTAGAGGCCCTCCTCTGCCCGCTCCAGACGGCGGATGCCACGGCGGACGGCGGAGGCGTAGGAGCCCATCTCCTGCCCGAGGGTGATGGGCACCGCGTCCTGTAGATGCGTGCGCCCCATCTTCAGCACATCGCTCCAGGCCGCCGCCTTTTTCTCCAGCTCGGCGGCAAGGCGCCCGAGGGAGGCCTTGAGCCCGTCCAGCTTGTGGGCGGCGCAGACCTTCAGTCCCGTGGGGAAGGCATCGTTGGTGGACTGGGCCATGTTGGCGTGGTTATTCGGCGAGATGATGTCGTAGCGTCCCTTCGCCTCGCCCAGGAGCTCCAGGGCGCGGTTGGAGAGCACCTCGTTCATGTTCATATTGACGGAGGTGCCGGCGCCCCCCTGGATGGGGTCCACCGGGAACTGATCCAGGAGCTTTCCCGCAAGGATTTCGTCCACCGCCGCCGCCAGTGCCTCCCCGATGCGCTTCTCCAGCCGGCCCGTGGCCATATTGGCGAGGGCCGCCGCCTTCTTGACCTTCGCGAGCGCCTTGATAAGGTCCGGGTCCAGCCGGTCGCCTGTGATATGGAAGTTCTCCACCGCCCGAAGTGTCTGCACCCCGTAGTACGCCTCATCCGGCAGCTCCCGCTCTCCCAAAAAATCATGTTCCTTCCGCATGATGCTCACTCCTTTCCGCCGACGCGATACATTCTGTTCTTCTTGTCTTTTATTGTATCATGTATACAAAGTACAAGCAAGAATTTTTTGACAAACATAGTGGATATGGATGTAAAAAGATCGAGAGCAAAGCGGACGGAGTTCGTTCGTGTACCCCACAACGAACCTTTAGCGGTCAGCGTCAGCCAATCGCCTTCGGCTCTTGGGACGCTTTCGCATACGACCTGTTAGCCAATCAGCCAGCCTTCGGCTTGCTTCTTGGACAGGTCAGCAAAAAAAAGCCCCGTCCCTTCCACAAGACGGAGCAGTGCGGCAGCCTTTCGGTCCGCAATCGATAGAACTGAATGAAAAAGTATGAGAATTATCCCCCGCGATGGCGGGGAAAGGTTCCGACAAAGCCAGCACGACCTCCCCGGTGGGAAGCCTTGGAAACCACATAAGCCCTTCCAATCGCCTGGGCGGCTGGAAGGGCTTATCAATCATTCAGTCTATCTATGATCTGGTATCGCCAGATTCTCTAGCAGAATGCCTCGAATCCCCATCCCCATCGCTCGCAGGTCAATCGGTGATTGTCAATCAGGCAGTTCTCCTGGCTCCAGTTCCTTGCTCTCCTGCGCCTTCCCAGGTTCCCCCAGTGGCCCGGCTCACGCCGTCGCAGGATCGCTCCCTGTCACAGTGGCGGGACCGCGCCGGCATTTACCGGCTTCCCTATTAAGTCTATGACACCTGATCCCTCATGTAGTTTTTGCTGAGTTTTATGTTATCATTCTTCCCGCTTATTGTCAAGCGTCATTTTTCGTATTCCTTCCGGGCAGAATGGACGGAAAACAAAGGCTCTCGTAACGACTGTTACAGAAAACCTCTGCCCCCTTTGCTATGATACAGATATACCAAATGTGTATTATCTATTCCAAAGGAGAGGAATTATATGGAAAACAAGATGTTTTGCTTCCAGTGCCAGGAGACGGCAAACGGGACGGGCTGCACCCAGATCGGCGTCTGCAGCAAGACGCCGGAGGTGGCCGGCCTGCAGGATCTTCTGATTTACGTGACGAAGGGACTGTCTGCCGTCACCACCCGCCTGCGCACCGAGGGCCAGACCATCCCGAAGGAAATTAACCACCTGGTCTCCCTGAACCTCTTCATCACCATCACGAATGCGAACTTCGATGCGGAGGCCATCACGAAGAAAATCGAGGAGACCATCACCGTGACGAAGCACCTCCGCGGGGAGCTCAAGAGCACGGCAGGTCTCCCGGAGGCCGCCCTCTACGAGGGAGAGCGCGCGGACTTTGCCGCCAAGGCAAAGACGGTGGGCGTCCTCGCCACCACGGACGAGGATATCCGCAGCCTGAAGGAACTCATCACCTACGGCCTCAAGGGCATGTGTGCCTACCTCCACCACGCCAACGTGCTGAAGGGCGAGGATGAGACCATCGACGCCTTCATCCAGGAGACGCTCGCCGCCCTGCTCGAAGACAAGGATGCGGGCACCCTGACGGGCCTCGCCCTGAAGACCGGCGAGGTGGGTGTGAAGACCATGGCCCTCCTCGACAAGGCAAATACGGATGCCTACGGCAACCCCGAAATCACAGAGGTGGATCTCGGCGTCCGCAAGAACCCCGGCATCCTCGTCTCCGGCCACGACCTCAAGGACCTCGAGATGCTCCTCGAGCAAACGGAGGGCACCGGTGTCGATGTCTACACCCATGGGGAGATGCTCCCGGCCCACTACTATCCGGCCTTCAAGAAGTACAAGCACTTCGCCGGCAACTACGGCAACGCCTGGTGGCAGCAGCAGGGCGAGTTCGAGGCCTTCAACGGCCCCATCCTCATGACCACCAACTGCGTCGTGAAGGTAAAGGACAGCTACAAGAACCGCCTCTTCACCACCAGCGCCGTGGGCTACCCCGGCACGGTCCACATCGAGGCAAAGGCCGACGGCACGAAGGACTTCTCCCAGATTATCGAACTGGCGAAGAAATGCCCGGCCCCGAAGGAGCTGGAGTCCGGCAAGATTGTCGGCGGCTTCGCCCACAACCAGGTCTTCGCTCTCGCCGACAAAGTGGTGGAGGCCGTCAAGAGCGGCGCCATCAAGAAGTTCATCGTCATGGCCGGCTGCGACGGCCGCCACAAGACCCGCAGCTACTATGAGGACTTCGCAAAGAACCTCCCGAAGGACACGGTCATCCTGACGGCGGGCTGCGCCAAGTACCGCTACATCAAGCTGCCCCTCGGCGACATCGGCGGCATCCCTCGCGTCCTCGATGCCGGCCAGTGCAACGACTCCTACAGCCTGGCACTCATCGCCCTGAAGCTCAAGGAAATCTTTAACCTCGCCGACGTGAACGAGCTGCCGGTGGTTTACAACATCGCCTGGTACGAGCAGAAGGCCGTCATCGTCCTCCT
Organism: uncultured Mitsuokella sp.; assembly: GCA_945873115.1. GTDB lineage: Bacteria > Bacillota > Negativicutes > Selenomonadales > Selenomonadaceae > AWVT01. The sequence goes on along the minus strand of CAMCBT010000021.1, from coordinate 8,666 downwards.
CGCCCTCCTCTCCCTCGGCGTGAAGAACATCCACCTCGGCCCCACGCTCCCGGGCTTCCTCTCTCCGAACGTGGCAAAGGTCCTGGTGGAGAACTTCGGCATCGGCACCATCTCCACGGTGGAGGACGATCTCAAGACAATGGTCGGCTAAATCCTATCCCATCTCTCTTATCACTTATCCAGAAAAAGCGGCCCCAACGGGTCGCTTTTTTGTGTGGAGCATGAAGAAATTATCGATAGCAGCACATATCACCAGAAGCTGCTAGCATATAGACAGCGAAAGGCACTTCCTCTCTCTGCCCGGGTCCATAACCCGGATACATTGAGAGAAAGCGCCTTTTCTTTTATTGAGATATCTCTTTTGTCACAAATAGGATTCGAAGGCCTCCATGTCGGTGACCTTTACGTGCTTGCCGTCGATGGCGAGGATGCCGACCCTTTGCATGGCGGAGAGCTCGCGGGAGAGCGAGGGGCGGGTGGCGGCGAGGTAGTCGGCCATGTATTCGCGAGTGGCAGCTAGGGTGACCTCGCCCTTGTCATCCATGCTCTGGAAGAGGAAGCGGACGATGCGCTCCCGAAGAGTGCCGCTGGCGAGAATCTTGATGCGGGTGTGCATGTGGTAGGCCTTCCGGGCGAAAATCTTCATAAGGCTCTGCTGGACCAGGAGGGCCGTCCGGGACTTGCCGGGGTCCAGGGTGAAGTACTCGGAGGCGATGGCGAGGATCCTGGCCTCCCTCGCCACCTCCACGTACATGTCGTAGGGCTTCTGGAGCACCATGTAGATCTCGCCGAAGAGGTCGCCGGGATCTGCTATCTCGCTGATGAAGATGGAGCGCCCGGAGAAGGTGTCCTTCCTTATCTGCACCTCGCCGGACAGGAGGATGTAGAGGCACTTTGGCGTGTCGCCATCGGCAAAGACAAGCTCCCCCCGGGTGAGGTGAAGTTCCCGGACGCGGCTGGAGGCGAGCACCTCCTTTAGCCCCGCGTCATCGAGCCCCGCCGCAAGTCCGCTCATGCGCAATGCCTGAAGTGCCCGTTCCTCCTGATTCATGCCCGCACCAGGAGCTTTTCGATTTCCACCACGTACATGGTGTGGTAGTCGCCCTGGTACCATTTCTCGTCGGCCTCTTTGTCGAGGAAGTATTCCTTCCCGAGGGGCTGGGCGTAGAGGACGCGGCCCTCCATGGTGACGCGAGCCTCGTCGAAGGTGATGCGGCCGTCCTCGTGTTTTGCGGTGAGGCCGGATTTTGCGATTTTGTCCTCGTCCCGACCGGAGACGGTGCCGAAGTAGCTCATCATCTTGCGGCGGTCTTCGTCAAAGACGGAGAGGGTGACCTTATGGCTCTTATCCACGAATTCCTTCGTGTAGCGCTGGGGACGGATGAAGATGTAGGCGACGGGCTTTCCCCACAGGATGCCGAGGCCGCCCCAGGAGGCGGTCATGGCGTTCGCCTTGCCGTCCGTCTCGCTTGCGACGAGGAGCCATTCCTTTCCGATGAGGCGGAAGGGGCTTTCGTTGAAGTCCTCGGGAGAAATCTCTTTGAAGGCCATTTCTATACTTCCTTTCCACAGATAGGGGACACTTATCCACAGTATCCACAGCGTTATACACAGGTTTTTGTGGATAACTTTATTTTTTTGTATCGCTCAAAGCATCGTCAAGCGTGTGCCAGGCGAGGACGGCGCATTTTACTCTTGCGGGCATGTTGCTGACGTTTTGGAGGGCCAGGGCGTCGTCCAGGTCCTCGAGCTCCGCCTCGTCGGTGATTTCCCGCTTGATCATGCCGATGAACTTATGGGCGAGGGTCTTTGCCTCCTCGACGGTCTTCCCCTTGATGAGGTCGATCATGATGTCGGTGGAGGCCTGGGAGATGGCGCAGCCTACGCCAGTGAAGGCGGCATCCGCTACCTTGCCGTCCTTGACGATGATTTGGAGCGTGATTTCGTCGCCGCAGCTGGGGTTGTGGCCTTTGAGGGTGCAGGTGGCACCCTCCAGGGCGTGCTTATGCTCGGGATTGCGGCTGTGCTCGCCGATGAGCTCTGTGTAGATGTCCTCAAGCGCCAAAGCCCAGCACCCCCCTTACCTTTTTCAAGGCCTCAATCCAGCGGTCGATGTCTTCCTTCGTGTTGTAGAGGTAGAAGCTGGCCCGGCAGCTGGCGTTCAGCCCGAGATAGCGATGGAGAGGCTGGGCGCAGTGGTGGCCGGCCCGGATGGCGACGCCCTCCGCGTCGAGGATTGATGCCACGTCGTGGGGATGGACATCCTTGATGTTGAAGGCGATGATGCCCGTCTTATTGTGGCGCTTGGAGTCGCAGCCGATGAGCTCCACGTATGGCAGCTCCTTGAGCTTTGGCAGGGCGTAGTCCACCAGCTCCTTTTCAATTTCCTCCACCCGGTCAAAGGAGACCTTCTCCAGATAGTCGATGGCCGCGGTGAGGCCGGCGGCTCCGCCCACGTTCTGGGTGCCCGCCTCGAACTTGGCCGGTAGCTCCGCGAAGGTGGTGTCCTGCTCCTGTACGTACTCGATCATGTCGCCGCCCATGAGGAAGGGGGGCATCCTGTCGAGAATCTCATACCTGCCATAGAGGACGCCGATGCCCATGGGAGAGAGCATCTTGTGGCCGGAAAAGGCGAAGAAGTCGCAGTCCAGCTCCGTCACATTGACCGCCATATGGGCGACGCTCTGGGAGCCGTCCACCACCACCACAGCCCCCATTTTATGGGCCCTCTCAATGATGGGCTTCAGGTCGTTCTTGAGGCCCAGCACGTTCGACACCTGGGTGACGGCCACGAGCTTCGTGCGCTCCGTGAGTTTTTTCTTGATGTCCTCCTCCGAGAGATTGCCGTCCTCCTGGAGGTAAATGTACTGGAGCTTTGCTCCCACGTGCTTGGCGATGGCCTGCCAGGGCACGAGGTTGCTGTGGTGCTCGGATATGGTGATGAGAATCTCGTCGCCCTTTTTGATATTGTGGAAGCCGTAGCTGTAGGCCACGAGGTTCAGTGCCTCCGTGGCGTTCTTCGTGAAGATGATTTCCTCCGGCCGCTTCGCCTTGATGAAGGCGGCCGTGCGGCGGCGGGCATTTTCATAGATTTCCGTGGCCTCCACCGAGAGGGCATAGGCCCCCCGGTGGGGGTTGGCGTTGCAGCCGCCGTAGTAGTCACAGATGGAGCGTATGACCTGGTCCGGCTTCTGGGTGGTGGCGCCATTGTCGAGATAGACGATATGCTTCCCGTTCATCGTGTGATGGAGGAGCGGGAAGTCCTTTTGTATTGCATCAGCCATTTGCGAGCCTCCTCATGAGGAATGTGTCGATTTCGTCCCGGAGGGCCTCATCTCCGATGCGGTCGATGACCGGCCGGAAGGAGGCCTCCACCACGAGCCGCTGGGCTTCGGCTAGATCCAGGCCTCGGCTCATGAGGTAGAAGAGCTTATTTTCGTCCATCTTGCCGACAGACACCGCATGGTGGCCGTCCACGTCCGCCTCATGGGAAAGCATGATGGGGACGCTCCTATTCCGGACCTTCGGGGAGAGGAGCATGACCTCCTCATTTTCCCGGCCCACGGACCCGGTGGAGCCCTCCAGGAAGTCAAGGGTCCCCCGGAAGACCTTCTGGCTCTCCCCGAGGAGGGCGCCCCGGACCTGCATGTTCGCATCCGTCAGGCGGCCCTCCTGCCGGATGATATAGTTCATGTCGATGCGCGAGTCCCCGTCCCCGAGGTAGAGGCCCCAGACATCCGCCTTGGCCTCCTTGCCGGCGAGATCCACGTAGAGCTCTGTCACCGTCTCATGGGCGCCGGCCTCCACCACCGTATAGCTAAATTCTGCCCCGTCCGCCACATGGGCACGGACCCTGCAGGTGTAGGCGGCATCACTAGGCGTCAGCTGGGCCAGCACGAGATTCAGCCGCGCCCCGGCCTCCAGGTGGATCTGCACCTCGTAGCTCCCTGCCTCCCGGTGGGTGAGGACGAGGTTTTCCTCCGTCTCCCTGTCTACGAGAATCTGTTTGTTCTTGATTTCGCTATCTATATTTTCCGGAGCCCGCGCCTCGTTGACGCCCAGCCAGCGCCAGGTGCGCATGGGGATCCGGGAGAATACGTTCTTTTCCATCAGCCCATCGTCCCTTCCAGTTCGATATTGACGAGATTGTTCATCTCCACCGCGTACTCCAGCGGCAGCTCCTTGGCAATCGGCTCCACGAAGCCCCGGACGATCATGGCCCGGGCCTCCTCCTCGTCGATGCCCCGGCTCGTCAGGTAGAAGATGGCCTCGTCACTGATGCGGCCAATCTTCGCCTCATGGCCGATATCCGCCTCGTCCCCCTCGATGTCCATGACGGGGAGCGTGTCGGAGCGGGACTCGCTGTCCAGCATCAGGGATTCGCAGTTCACGGAGCACTTGGCAAAGGGGGCGTTTCGCGTGACCTTCACCGCGGAGCGGTAAGTGGCTGCACCGCCGGCCTTGGAGATGGTGCGGGTGTTGATATTCGCCGAGGTGTGGGGCGCCGCATGGATGACGCTGGCACCGGTGTCGAGATTCTGCCCCTTGGAGGCGAAGGTGACGCCGGTGAACTCGCAGCGGGCATTCTCCCCGTGGAGGATGCTGCAGGGGTAGAGGCAGGACACATGGGAGCCGAAGGAGCCGGACACCCACTCGATGATGCCGTCCTTCTCCACGATGGCCCGCTTCGTATTGAGGTTCATCATGTTGCGGGACCAGTTCTCGATGGTGGAGTACCGAAGCCGCGCACCCTCCTTGACGAAGAGTTCGACGCAGCCCGCGTGGAGGTTCGTCACGTTGTACTTCGGCGCGGAGCAGCCCTCGATGAAGTGGAGGCTTGCGCCCTTCTCCACGATGATGAGGGTGTGCTCGAACTGGCCGGCACCCGCCGCATTGAGGCGGAAGTAGGACTGGAGGGGGATCTCTACGTGGACCCCCTCCGGCACGTAGACGAAGGAGCCGCCGGACCAGACTGCCCCGTGAAGGGCCGTGAACTTATGATCCTTCGGCGGCACGAGGGTCATGAAGTATTCCTTCACGATGTCGCCGTGCTCCCAGAGAGCCGTCTCCATATCCGTGTAGATGACCCCCTGCTTTACGAGATCCTCCTGGATGCTGTGGTAGACCACCTCCGAGTCATACTGGGCACCGACACCGGCGAGGCTCTGCTTCTGCTCCGCCTCCGGGATGCCCAGGCGGTCGAAGGTGTTCTTGATGTCCTCCGGCACCTCCTGCCAGTTGCCCGTCATCTTCGCGTCCGGCTGGACGTAGGTGACGATCTCATCCATGTTGAGCTCACTGAGATCCGGGCCCCAAGTTGGGAGCGGCATATTGTTGTAGGTCTCAAGGGACTTCAGGCGGAACTCGGTCATCCATTCCGGGTCGTTCTTGCGCTTCGAAATATCCCGGATGATGTCCTCCGTGAGGCCGGAATGGGACTTGTAGACGCTCCGATCCTCGTCCCGGATATCGTAGAGGGTGCGCTCGATATCCTCCACATACGTCTTTTTCTTTGGGACAAATTCCTCTGCCATGCTGCTCACTTCCCCTCGCTTGCACCGTCCAGGATATGGGTGAAGCCCCGACGGTTGATGTCATCGATGAGCTCCGGGCCCCCCTCCTCCACGATCTTGCCGTTCATGAGGACGTGGACCTTGTCCACCTTCAGCTTCTCGAGAATTCTCGTGTTATGGGTGATGATGAGGCAGGAGTTCTCCGCATTGTGGAACTTCGCCACGCCCTCGGAAACAATCTGCACCGCGTCCACGTCGAGGCCCGAGTCCGTCTCATCCAGCATGGCCAGCTTCGGGTTCAGCATCAGGAGCTGGAGGATTTCCGTCCGCTTCTTCTCGCCGCCGGAGAAGCCCACATTCAGGTAGCGCTGGGCGTACTCGGGCTTCATCTTCAACTCCTCCATGAGGCTCTTCAGCTCCCGGCGGAAGGGAACCACCTTCACCTTCTCCCCGGTGACGGCCTGCTTCGCCGTGCGGAGCATGTTCTCCACGGTGATTCCGGGGATTTCCTCCGGGGTCTGGAAGGAGAGGAAGAGACCCTTCTTCGCCCGCTCAAAGGTCTTGAGGTCCTCGATGCTTTCGCCCTCAAAGGCGATGGAGCCGCCGGTGACCTCATACTTCGGGTGGCCCATGATGACATTCATGAGGGTGGATTTGCCGGAGCCATTGGGCCCCAATATGACGTGCACCTCGCCCTTGCCGACGGAAAGGGAAAGTCCCTTCAGGATGCTCTTGCCCTCGACGCCTGCCACGAGGTCCTTGATTTCTAGCAGCTGACTCATACGTAACTCTCCTTTTATATTGAGGATCCGTGCTCGGCGAATCCTTACAAAAATACTCGGGATTCTTGATTTCCATTGTAGATGTAACAAATGAAAATGTCAATAGTTACAGGCACGTTTCATAAATATGATGTATCTATCACACAATAAGCGATTAGATCCCGACCGCGCCATAAACCGCCTCACATTCGCCTCGTCTGGGAAGGACTCCGCGTAAGCCACCCGCCGGGGCTTTGCTGCCCCATCGTGGACGCCCGGGTGCACGGGGATATGGGACATGGAGGTCTTCGAACGGACGAGAACCTGCCCCGTCTTCAGGAGATTCCCCGCCTCCAGCAGTTTCCTTTCCATATATATCTCATTTTTTCTAATATTTCCAGAGAAATCCTGAGGCCCATCCTTTCCCTTTTCCCCGTTGGGTGATATAATGAGAGAACATATCGCCCTCGCCGGAAAAGCCATCCCCCATCGGCCGAAAGCCCGAGGACAGCAGGCTCGGCAGGGACTCCCCAGGGAAAGGAAACTCTATGCAGCAATCGAAATCCCCCACCGCCAAGACGGGCGCGGGCTTCTATTGGAAGCTCTTTTCCTCCACCTTCCTCATCAGTGCCTTCACTGTGGGCGGTGGCTATGTCATCATCCCCCTCCTGAAGGCGAAGTACGTGGACGAATACGGCTGGATCAATGACAAGGAGGCCCTCGACATGGTGGCCATCGCCCAGTCCATGCCCGGCATCGTCGCCGTCAACGCCTGCATCATATTGGGCTACCGCATGGCAGGCCTCATGGGCACCATTACGGCACTGCTCGCCACCACGCTGCCGCCCCTCATCACCATCGGCATCATCGCCCGCTGCTACGATACCTTCGCCTCGAATCCCATCGTACAAATGGCCCTCAAGGGCATGCAATGCGGCGCCACCGCCCTCATCGTGAAGGTGGCCATAGACCTCTTCCGGAAGCAGGCCAAGAAAAAGCTTCTCCTGCCCCTCGCCATCGTCCTCGCCACCTTCGTAGCCAACGTCTTCTTCGACGTGAACATCATGGCCCTTGTCCTCATCGACGGCCTTATCGGCTTCTTCCTGATGCAGAACCCGAAGTATAATTGAGCATGATGGGGTGCAATGCAAAGACGGATGAAATACCACGTACCGGAGTTTCTAGGAGCCACAATGATTTATTTGCAATTATTTATCGAGTTCGCCAAGGTCAGCATCTTTTGCGTCGGCGGCGGCTATGCCTCCATGCCCCTCATCCAGGCCGCCGTCGTGGATAAATACGCCTGGCTCACCCTTCCCGAGTTCGTCGACGTCTTCACCATCTCCCAGATGACCCCCGGCCCCATCGGCATAAACGCCGCTACCTTCGCCGGCATGAAGGTGGCGGGCGTCCTTGGCGCCATCGCCGCCACCGCAGGCTTCGTCGCCCCCTCCCTTCTCCTCGGCATCGCGCTCGCAAAGCTATTCTTCAAATATGGCAACATCGGCCCCATCCGCGGTGCCCTGAACGGTCTCCGCCCCGCCGTCATCGCCCTCATCTGCGGCGCCGCCATCGACTTCATCCTCCTCGCCGTCTGGAACGTGGAGACCCTCGCAGGAGGCCTCGGAAACACCGACTGGACAAGCCTCCTCATCCTGGCCCTCGCGCTGCTCGCCCTCCACTACAAATACGGCGTCATCACCATCCTCGCCACCTCCGGTGTCCTGGGCGTGCTATTGGGCCTTATAAAGACCTTCTGAAGCTTTACTAAACGAAGATAAAAAGTCTATCGTGCTCTCCTCCAATCCGTTGCATGATTGCGAGGTTGAGCGCCTCATCATCGATGATGATGGCCTCCAGCGGCGAGGGACGGTTCCCCATCTCCTTGCTGTACTTCTCCAGGAGGTGCAGCGAATAGTCCATGGCCTGGTCGAGGGATGCCATGACCCCCTCGTCGAAGCCGACGATCTTGTTCACCCGTCCGCGGATTTCATGAATCTGAGGAACAATGACTCGCCATAAAGCAATATAGCAGGGAATTACTTGAAGAGGCAAAATTATTGTGGCTTGTGCCCACAACCGGATAAAAGCGACGAAGCAAGCTCTCAGGCTTCCATGCACATTGCGAGGGCGGACTCCCGGCCTAGGAGGAGGATGGCGTCCTCCCTTCTAAGGAGGGTCTTTGGCGTGACCTCCACGTTTAGGTGGCCGGCGGCACGGATGCCTAGGACGTTTACGTGGTAGTTGCGGCGGATGTCGAGGTCCCCTATGGTGTGGCCGGCCCATTTCTCCGGCACCCGGATCTCGTAGATGGCGTAGCCAGGGCCCAGCTCGAAATAGTCCAGCAGGTGGTCGCTGCCGTAGCGGATGGCTGTCCAGAGGGCCAGCTGCT
>CAMCBT010000020.1 GCA_945873115.1 uncultured Mitsuokella sp. | reverse complement strand
TGTATTCATGGCTTTAATCCTCCATAAGTACATTATATCACTAATATACACCTTTATCTATAAAATTAGTTACTTAAAATTTCTCCTTTCGATGGGTCAGCGGATGCCCATGCCCCGCCGGAGGTACTCCCGCTGGAGCTGGGCCAGGGCCTTTTCCAGCCGTATCTTATCCTTCGGGGCCAGGTGCTCCGTGAACATGGCGCCCACGTGGTAGACGATGTGGTTCAGCACCTTCTTTTCCTGGCATCGGCTCACGATGGCCATGGTTCGGAACTCCCCGAAGCCCGGCAACTCCGGGATGAGGATTTCCACGGAGCTGTTTTCCGCCGAGGCTTCCGGGGAGATGAAGCAGATGCCGTTGACGCTGATGTCCACCATGGTGGTCTCCCGGGGCTCCCGGCTGCCTCCGTAGGCATTCCGGAAGCGCACAATCATGGGCAGGATGGCTGGCACCCGCACAAAGTTCCGGTTTTGCTCCCGATAGACCACGGCAGGGCTCTTGATGTACCAGAGCTTTTCCGGCAGGGCATTGGAGGCCTGGTAGTAGGCCTCGAAGCGATAGGTGCAGGACTCGCCGGGCACGGCGCAGTGGAGGAGCGTGCCGCTTTCGGGGCTGTTCACATAGACCGAGTCGTCCATCTGCATCCTGCAGGTCAGAAGATCCTCTGTGGTGTCGATGAGGTGACCCTTGACACTCTGCTCCATGGCATCGTTGATGAGAAAGATGCCCTTGCCCTCCGAAAGGGGATCGAGCCGCTCCTGCCCCGTAATGGGCCGGGAGTCCACCGTGTGGGGCCACTCCGTATTTCCTTTTTCCTCTGTCTTTCCCATTTCAAAGTACTCCTTTTCCTTGCATACATCTCTTTTCCCCATGTTAGTAGAAGGAAATGACCTTGTCAAGGAGAAAAGTCTCATGTTTTGAGAAAAATATGGAAAATCATGAAATAAAAAACATATTTCCCCACTCTGTTTTCCTTGCATTCTCCTTTGTTTTCGTGTATGATTGTTTGTAAGAAAAACATATTTGTAAAGTATGTAATAAAGAAAGGGGAACGCATATGGAAGGCGTACTGAGAAAGGGGCGGCTCCTGGTGGGAGGTGCCGTCGAGACGCAGCGCGGTGGCGAGAAGCTTCGGCAGCTTTTGGGGCTCACGGCCTCCATGGTCCGCATCGGTCTCATCGGCTTTGGCGGCGGTAATGCCCTCATCCCCGTCATCGAGGCGGAGGTGGTGAAGAACCGCCGCCTCATATCGCCGGCGGCCTATCAGGAGGATGTGGTGGCGGCCTCCATCACGCCGGGAGCCCTCCCGGTGGAGATTGCCGCGGGCACGGGCCAGCGGGTGGCCGGCTCCTTTGGCATGATCCTGGCCGCCGTGGCCATGGCTCTGCCGGGGGCGGCACTGCTCGTTGCCATTCTATCCGTGCTTTCCGGGGAGACAGGGGCGGTGCTCCGGGATGTGAAGCTCCTTTCCATCCCCATCGGCGCTTTCATCATGAGCCTTCTCATGCTCTACACGGTGAAGGCCCTCAGGGCGGAGGCCAGCGCCGAGGGGGGCTCCTTCTCGGCAGCACTTGCCATTGTCCTCTCCATATTCGTCCTGACGGGGGAGAAGCAGGCCTACCGGTTGCTGGGGATGGATAGTGCGCCGATTTTCGGCCTCTCGACGCTGGCGGCCCTGGGCCTTTCCTTCTTTCTCATTCTCTTTCTCCTAAATGACCGCTCAAAGGGGCGCGTCGCCCTAGCGGCGATTCTCTCCGGGCTCTTCCTCGCGGCAAAGGGAAAGAGCCTTGCCCTCTTTGGGCCGCCTCTTTCCGATGGCTTGGGCTTCTTCATGGCAGCCCTCGCCTCTCGGGAGGTGCTTCGGAGCCTGCCGAAAAACAGTGCCCGGGGCGTGGTACGTCCCTTCTTTATGGGGGCGGCAAAGGAGCTGGGGGCCTGGAGCGTCTTTTTGGCTCTGGGGCTTTTCCCAGTGCTTCTCGCCGTGCCCTCCATGATTGACTTTGCCTGGAGGGGCTACTTCTCCTCTCTCCTCTCCTTCGGTGGAGGCGATGCCTATCTGACGATTGCCGATGGTCTCTTTGTGGCCACGGGGATTGTCCCCGAGTCGGCCTTCTTCGCACTCCTTGTGCCCCTCGTCAACGTGCTGCCGGGCTCCATCCTCTGCCAGATGCTGACGGGACTAGGCTTTGTCATCGGCAGCAGCGCAGGTGGCCCCGGTGTGGGGCTCCTGGGGGCCCTCGCAGGCTTCGCCGTCAGCGTGTCGGGCTCCGGCATGCTTTTCGGCTTCGTGGCGCGCCTCATCCGCACCTTCCAGGAGCAGAGGGCCTTCCAGGCCATCAGCCGCTGGGTGCGGCCCATCATCGGCGGCCTCCTCATCAACGTGGCTCTGGCACTTCTCTCGGCGAATCTGAAGCTCGCGGGCACCCTCGGCCTTTCCCCCGCCCTTGTAATAGGCGTGACCGTCCTCGTGCTGGCGGCCGCCCTCTACATGCTGCTGGTGAAGCGGTGGCAGACGCTTCGCCCCATGGGCTTTGCGGGCCTCGTGGGACTCGTCATGATTCTCGTATTTTAGGAGCACATAGTTTAGGAGAGCATATGATTCAAGCTGAAAAAATAGAGACGGATATCCTCATCGTGGGCGGCGGCACGGCAGGCTGCTATGCGGCGGCAAAGCTCGCTGCCTTGAGCCTCCGGGTTCTCGTGGCCGAAAAGGCGAACATCGAGCGCAGTGGCTGCCTCGCGGCAGGAGTCAACGCCCTGAACGCCTACATCGCCCCCGGTCATAGGCCCGAGGACTATGTGGAGTACGCCCGGAAGGACGGGGAGGGCATCGTGCGGGACGACCTGCTCCTCACCATCGCCCAGAACGTGAACCGCATCACGGAGGAGCTGGAGGCCCTGGGCCTCGTCATATTGAAGGACGAGGAGGGACGCTACGTCACCCGGGGCTGGCGCAATGTGAAGATAAACGGCGAAAACATAAAGCCGCTGCTGGCGAAGGCCGCCCGGCAGAACAAGAATGCCACCGTGCTGAACTACGTCAATATCATCGATCTGAAGACCGTGGAGGAGGGGACGGAAAAGCGGGTGGCCGGTGCCTGGGGCTTCTCCACCCGGGAGAAAATCTTCTACGATATCAACGCAAAGGCGGTCATCCTCGCCACCGGCGGCGCCGCCGGCCTCTATCGGCCCAATAACCCCGGCTTTTCCCGCCACAAGATGTGGTACTCTCCCTTCAACACGGGGGCGGGCTTTGCCATGGGCCTTAGGGCAGGGGCGGAGCTCACGACGCTGGAGAATCGCTTCGTGGCCCTTCGCTGCAAGGACACCATTGCTCCTACGGGCACCATCGCCCAGGGAGTGGGTGCCAAGCAGGTCAACGCCCGGGGCGAGGTCTATGAGACAAAATACGGCCTCTCCACGCCGGAGCGCATCTACGGCACCGTGGAGGAGAACAGGGCCGGCCGGGGTCCCTGCTACCTCCATACGAAGGGCATCGGCGAGGAGAAGGAGGCAGACCTCATCCGGGCCTACCTCAACATGGCTCCTGCCCAGACTCTCAAGTGGGTGGAGCAGGGGGGCCCCGACAGCCGGGATGTGGAAATCGAGGGAACGGAGCCCTATATCGTGGGCGGCCACACAGCCAGCGGCTTCTGGGTCTCCACGAAGCGGGAGACGACGCTCCCGGGCCTCTTCGCCGCCGGAGATGTGGCGGGGGGTGCCCCCCAGAAGTATGTGACAGGCGCTCTGGTGGAGGGGGAAATCGCAGCGGGGGCCGCCGCCGAATATGCAAAAGATGTGCTTCTGCCCGAATCGGACGAGGAAGAGACAAGACGCCATATCGCTCAGGTGGAGGCCCACTATGCCTCCGAGGGGCCTCTCCGGGCCGAGGAGCTGGAGGAGGCCATGCAGAAAATCATGGATGAGTATGCGGGCGGCCTCCACACGGACTACCGGTATAATGAGGCCCGCCTCGCCGTGGCAAGGGAGCGCATCGAGGTGCTTCAGGAGGCGGCGAGGAGCCTTCCTGCCGAAGATCCCTTCGAGCTCCTCCACGTCTACGAGCTGAAGGAGCGACTGACGGTATGTCGTGCCCTCATCGAACACCTGGCTGCCCGGCAGGAGACCCGCTGGCATATCTTCGGGGAGAACGCAGACTATCCCGAGAGGAGCACGGACTTTGACTGCTACATCAACAGCCGGCTGGAAAACGGAGAAATCAAGACGCTCCGCCGCCCGCTGGTGAAGGGAGGAACCTATGAGCATACGCATTGATAAGCCCCGCTGCATCGGCTGTGGTGCCTGCACGAACGCCTGCCCCGGGGGACTCCTCATCATGCAGGAGAAGAAGGCCCATATGCGGAGCCTGCGGGACTGCTGGGGCTGTACCGCCTGCATGAAGGTCTGCCCTGCAGAGGCCATCACCTACTTCCTGGGGGCTGACGTGGGGGGCAGGGGCAGCCAGATGACGCTGGCCCGGGAGGGCGTGATCTACCGCTGGAAAATCCAGAGTCCCGGCGGCGCCCGGAGCGAAATCCTCATCGACCGACGAAATTCCAACAAGTACTAATAGCAGGAGAGATATTTATGAAAAAAGACTCCCATCTCGATGCGCTGGAGGCGGAAGCCATCTACATCATCCGAGAGGTGGCGGCAGAGTGCGAGAAGCCTGTCATGCTGTACTCCATCGGCAAGGACAGCTCCGTCATGCTCCACCTGGCACTGAAGGCCTTCTATCCGGAAAAGCCGCCCTTTCCCTTCCTCCACATCAATACCACCTGGAAATTCCACGAGATGATTTCCTTTCGGGATGCCCAGGCGAAAAAGCATGGGCTCACCATGCTGGAGTACAAGAACGAGGATGGCCTCCGGGAAGGCATCAACCCCTTCGATCACGGCGCCTCCTACACGGACATCATGAAGACCCAGGCCCTGAAGCAGGCCCTGACGAAGTACGGCTTTACCGCAGCCTTCGGCGGCGGCCGCCGGGACGAGGAAAAGTCCCGGGCGAAGGAGCGCATCTTCTCCTTCCGGAACGCGGCCCAGGCCTGGGATCCGAAAAAGCAGCGGCCCGAGATGTGGAAGCTCTACAATACGGAAATCGGCCAGGGGGAGAGCATGCGGGTATTCCCCATCTCCAACTGGACGGAGAAGGACATCTGGCAGTACATCCGTCGGGAGAATATCGAGATCGTCTCCCTCTACTATGCGGCGGAGCGGCCCGTCATCGAGCGGGACGGCAACCTCATCATGGTGGACGATGACCGCATTGTGGAAAAGTTGGGCCTGTTGCCCGAGGACATCGAGACGAAGAAAATCCGCTTCCGAACCCTGGGCTGCTACCCGCTGACGGGTGGCGTGGAGTCGGATGCCACGACCCTCGACGAGATAGTCGAGGAGACGCTGGGGGCAGTGGAGTCGGAGCGCACGAGCCGCGTCATTGACCACGACGGCGCAGGAAGCATGGAGCGCCGCAAGCGAGAGGGGTATTTTTGATATGCAGGGACTTTTGAAATTCATCACATGCGGCAGTGTGGACGACGGTAAATCCACCCTCATCGGCCATCTCCTCTATGACGCGAAGCTCATCTACGCGGACCAGAAGGAGGCCCTGATTCTCGACTCGAAGGTGGGGAGCCGGGGTGGCGAGATTGACTACTCGCTTCTATTGGACGGCCTCATGGCAGAGCGGGAGCAGGGTATCACCATTGACGTGGCCTACCGCTACTTTACGACAGATAACAGGAGCTTCATCAGCGCCGATACGCCGGGCCACGAGGAATACACCCGGAACATGGCCTGCGGTGCCTCCTTCGCAGATTTAGCCGTCATCCTGGTGGACGCCAGGAAGGGGGTACTTACCCAGACCCGTCGCCACGCTAGGATTTGCGCCCTCATGGGCATCCGCTTCTTCGTCTTCGCCATCAACAAGATGGATCTGGTGGACTACGACGAGCAGGTCTTCCGGAAGATCGAGAAGGACATCGAGGCCCTCAAGGAGGAGCTCTCCCTCGAGAACATCACCCTCATCCCCGTCTCCGCCACGGAGGGGGACAACATCATGGAGCACTCGGAGAACATCCCTTGGTACACGGGCAAAGCGCTCCTGCCGTACCTGGAGACAGTGGACGTGAACACGGCGGAGGCGGAGCAGGGCTTTCTTCTCCCCGTCCAGCGTGTCTGCCGCCCGAGCCTCGACTTCCGTGGCTTTCAGGGCCAGATCGAGAGCGGCAGCATCCGCGTGGGGGACACCGTGCGGACGCTGCCCAGCGGCGAGACGGCAGAGGTCACAAAGATCTACGTGGCCGACCACGAGGAGCAAGAGGCCCATGCCGGCCAGCCTGTGACCATCTCCCTCTCCCGGGAGGTGGATGTGTCCCGCGGCTGCGTCCTGGAGAAGGACAGCGGCGTCACCATGGCCTCGACGATTGAGGCGGATCTCCTCTGGATGGACGACACGCCCCTATCCCTGGGGAAGAACTTCCTGGTGCGTCTCGGCACCAAGAAGATTCCCGGCCTTGTCACCCGCATCGCCTATCGGGTGGATATCCATACGGGCGAGCACATCCCGGCGGACAGCCTGTCGAAGAACGAAATCGCTCGGGTGGAAATCGCCGTCACCGAGCCCATCGTGGTGGACACCTTCGCCCATCATCGGGCCCAGGGAGAGCTCATCCTCATCGACCGCATCACCAACATGACCTCCGCCTGCGGCACCGTGCAAAAGACCGTCGCCGGCACCCGTCGCCAGAAGGCCACCCCCGCCATGCGGGCAGCGCTGAACTGGCAGGAGAGCGCCGTCGTCGTCTTCGCGCCGGGCAAGGACGGCACGACCCTCGGCGACATCGAGGAGGCCGAGTACCGCCTCGTGAGAGCCAGCCGCCACACCTACCTCTACAAGCCGGAGGCAGGAGAGGACTACGTGACCACGGCAGGCCATCTCGCAAACGCCGGTCTCATCGTCCTCGTGGTGCTGGACGAAAAGCAGGAAAAACCCATACCCGGCGCGAAATACTGGAAGGAGATCGCCCGCGGCGAAGCCGTCACGTCCGAAACCATAGCCGCCCGGATAAACGAATTGGCTATGTCCAGCGCTCTGATCGAGCCGAATAACTGGGTGATCTGATTCTTTTCTTGCCAATAGGGAGAGCATTATGAAACAGACAATCAAGGAACGCAGGCTGGGAGAGTGGAAGAAGAATCTTCCCACCTTCTGGGATGCGGCAAAGCGTTATTTTGACGGGGACCTTCCCCGCAAGGACTTCAAGGGCATATCCGGCGGCTTCGGCTGCTATGCCCAGCGGGCCGACGACAAGGTCATGCTGCGGCTGCGCATGACCGCGGGCCGCGTGCCGAAGGACGTCTTTGCCTTCTTCGCAGGCATCCTCAAAAAATACCCGGGAGTTGGTGCCCACTTCACCACCTGCCAGAGTATCCAGCTCCACAACCTGGACTACGAAAAGCTCGTAGCCATCCAGAAGGCAGCCTACGACCACGGTATCATCACCATGGGCGGCGGCGGCGACAATCCCCGCAACGTCATGTGCTCGCCTCTTACCGGCATCGAGCAGGACGAATACTTCAACGTCCTTCCCTACGCCGAGGCGGCGGCCGACTACGCCCTCTCCTTCATTGGCAGCCCCAAGAAGCTCCCGAGGAAGTACAAGATTGTCTTCTCCAACTCCCCCAGGAACGAGTCCCACGCTACCTTCCATGACTTGGGCTTCGTGGCCCGCTCCGACCATAAGTTTGATGTCTACGCCTCCGGCGGCCTGGGGCCCAATGCCTCCATGGGCCTCCTCATGAAGAAGGCCGTCTCCCCGAAGGACATCCTCTACTACGTCTATGCCCAGTGGAAGACCTTCCAGGAGAACGGCAACTTTGAGAACCGGGGCCGTGCCCGCTCCCGCTATCTCCCCGTCACCATGGGCGAGGAGGGCTACAAGAAGGAATTCTTCAAGAATCTGGAGGAAATCCGCGCCAAGGAGGACCTGACCCTCTCTATCCGCACCTCCGCCAGCCGCAAGAAGGGCGACGGCGGCACCGTGGAGGATCGGCGGGTCATCCCCCAGAAGCAGGAGGGCCTCTACACCGTCAAGTGGCACACCGCTGGCGGCTGGCCGAAAAACGAGGACTTCATCGCCGTCTCCGAGGCCATAAAGCCCATGCGGGGCGTGGAGATCCGCCTCGGCTCCTACGAGACCGCCTACATCGTGAACCTGACCTCCTCCGAGGCAAAGGAAATCCTCGCCGTGACGGAAAGAAGCGCCGCCAAGATTCCCTTCGAGTACTCCGTCAGCTGCGTGGGCGGCACCATCTGCCAGCAGGGCATCCGGGACTCCCACGGCGTTCTCGAGGCAAGCCTTGCGGCCGTCCGGGAGGCAAAGCTCCCGGCAGACGCCCTTCCCCTCTGCCACTTCAGCGGCTGCCCCTCCTCCTGCGGCACTCACCAGGTGGGTGTCATCGGCTTTAGGGGTGCCGCCAAGAACCGTGAGAGCGCCTTCTCCCTCTTCATCGGCGGCAGCAAGGAGCAGGGGAAGGAAGTCTTCGCCAAGGAGATCGGATCCATCTACGACAGGGACGTGCCCAAGTTCCTTGTGACGCTCGGAAAGACCGTCGCCAAGAGCGGCAAGCCCTTCGAGGCCTGGTGGGAAGCCCATGCAGGCGAAATCGAAAAAATAGCCCGCCCCTTCATCGAGGCAGAATAAGCAAGAATACCGAGTTTCGCATATTTTCCGAAACTCGGTATTTTTATCAGACGGGATATGGCGCATTTCATCGCAAATCTTACATTTAATCGGATTGACGGTATATCACTACAGAGATATAATTAGACAGAGGTGAGTCGTATGATTGTATTTCATGGTTCAGAGCATATTGTTGCGCACCCAGCCTTTCATGGCGGGAAGCGGACGAATGATTATGGCTATGGCTTCTATACGACGGAAAGCCTGGAGCTGGCGAAGGAGTGGGCCTGTGCGAGGGGTTCGAATGGCTTTGCCAATCGCTATGAGCTTTCGCTGGAGGGGCTCTCCCTCTTGCAGCTGAATGGGGAGGGCTACAGCATCCTGAACTGGCTGGCAATCCTGGCGGCTTATCGGAGCTATTGGCAGAGCAGCAGCATCGCCGAGCAGGCAAAGACGTACCTGCAGGAGCACTTCTTTGTGGATCCCGAGAAATACGATGTGGTCATCGGCTATCGGGCAGATGATTCCTACTTCAGCTTTGCCCAGGATTTTGTGGCAAATGCCATATCCCTTCGTCAGCTATCCGAGGCCATGCATCTCGGGAGGCTGGGGGAGCAGATTGTCCTCAAGAGCGAGCGCGCCCACAAAGCGATACGGTTCCTCGGAGCAGTGCTGGCAGAGGCTCCCTATTGGAGCGAGCAGAAAGCGGCGCGGGATCGGGAGGCCCGGCGTGCCTATCGCGTTGCAAGGCAGGCAGCTGCTGGGGTCGATGAGATCTATATGCTCGATATCATGAGGGAGGAGATGACCCATGGCGATCCGCGCTTACGATGAGATGTATCTGGATAGCGCCCCGCGTATCCTGGGGGATGCGCTGGATTTTGCTCTGGTGACGCTTTCGATTGCGCCGAAGGCCTTTGAGGATGCACTTGCCGTGTCCCGAAGCGGCGAGTTGTTTGCCATGGGAAATCCCCGCTATGTGGCGGGGATGAACGGCTGTGAATTTGCCCGGGCTGTCCTTGCGGATGTGGCGCTTCCCTATGAGGATGCCCCGGATGCCATGTATCTCGATAAATCCCCGGAGTACTGGGCAGGCTGGGCGCTTGCCTACTACCAGTGGCATGCGGATGCTTCCTTCCTGACGGTATTCCAGGCGGTCAGCCTGGAGGAGATTTTGGCGATGTACGCGGTCTATCACGAGATGGATATCGCCCGGTTCGTGGAGTGTATGGACGAGCGTCTGCGGAAAAACGAGCCCCATACCAGGCTCTATAGGAAGCGGAAGGCGGTCGGCCTCTCCCAGGCTAGGCTTGCCCGGAAGGCAGGCGTCTCCCTTCGGCAAATCCAGCTCTATGAGCAGGGCCGGCGGGATATCAACAGGGCCGCGGCCATCACACTCTACAAGCTATCCAAGGTGCTCTTTTGCACCGTGGAGGACCTCCTGGAGCCACAATGGCGTTCGGCAGGGGCGTGAGTCTCAGATACATCTTTGGCGGCCTTTTATGATAGCGATGACGACTACGACGAAGACTCGTATGAGGATGGCTGTGACAAGGACGAATACGATAGTGATAGCCACGATGAGGATAGCTATGACGACTATGGAGGGACGGACGATTAAGAGGGTGGCGATTCCTTTCAGCAGCTAAAAAACAGGGGCTGTGATGATTTTGTTTCATCACAGCCCCTGTTTTTACTGTTTGCTTTCCTCGTCCTTTGGGGTGGCGAGGAGGGTGTGGAGCTGAGTCAGCTCATCGGCGATGAAGAGGGCGGGGGGAGACTCCCGGTTCATGACGGACTGGAGAGCCTGGCTGTCTGCGCCCGGGATCCCCTCCTTTTGCTGGGAGGGGTCGCAGGCGGCCTTTGTGAGGGCGATGGTTCTGTACTGGTCCTTTGCGTACTCCGCCGTCTTCTGGCAGATGCTGGTGACGAGGTCGTAGGCCGGGGCATCCAGCTCCTTTGGCGGGGCGAGGGCCACGGCGCTTGCTAGGGAGAGCTGGCTGTCGTGTTCCAGCTGGGTCAGGCGGATATAGACGGTCTGGGTGTCGATATCCCCCTCCTTGTACTCCTCGAGAATCTGATGATACCACTGCCAGTTTCGGTCCAGCTCAGAGAGCTGCTTCTGGTACGACGCGTCCCAGGCGGAGAAGATCTCCTGCTGGTGGGCGAGGGCGGTGCGCTCCGCCTCCGTCATGGGCGGCGGAGCCTCGGGACGGGCGGCGATGTGATGGACACCGACGGAGCAGGCGATGAGCACCAGGAGAAAGGCGAAGAAATAAAGCCTTTTGGGCAGCTGGCGATAAAGCAGAAGGAGAAGAAAAAGGGTGAGAATCGACCCCAAGATAGGCAGCATGGCGACCTCCCATTGGTCTGAAGTATTTCCCCCATCATACCATATCGGCCCAAGAAAGGAAATAACCCCTTGTATGCGTCTGGAAATACGGCTATACTTGTCCTATTCCAAGAAAAGCTATACGATGCGTAAGGACGTGATTTTTTGAAAAGAAATATCCTCTCTTCTTTTTGGAAGCTGTTTCGGGCCTATTGGAAGTCGGAGGAGAAGAAAAAGGGGCTCGGCCTCCTGGCCCTCGTCATCGGGCTGAACCTGGCCTCCGTCTACTTCCTCGTGGCCATCAACTCCTGGTACAATGACTTTTACAATGCCCTGCAGCAGTATGAAGAGGCCTCCTTCTGGCCGCTGGTGGGAAAGTTCGCGGCGCTGGCCTTTCTCTACATCATCCTGGCCGTCTACGCCATATACCTCCGGCAGATGCTCCAGATCAAGTGGCGCACCTGGATGACGAACAAGTACCTTTCCCGCTGGCTGGGGAAGGAGACCTACTATCGGATGCAGCTTATGGGCCGCGACACGGATAACCCGGATCAGCGTATCAGCGAGGACATCAACCAGTTCGTTTCCCTCACGCTGCAGCTCCTCATCGGGCTCCTGAAGCAGCTGACGACGCTTGCGGCCTTTGGTGTCGTGCTCTGGAATCTCTCCGGCGCCTTTACGGTGCCCCTCGGGGGGCGGGAGTTCGTCATCTACGGCTACATGTTCTGGTTCTCCCTCATCTACTCGGCGGCAGGCACGTATCTCGCTCATCTCGTGGGGCGGAAGCTCATCGCGCTGAACTACGACCAGCAGCGCTATGAGGCGGATTTCCGTTTCTCCATGATGCGCCTGCGGGAAAACAGCGAGAGCATCGCCTTCTACGGCGGCGAGGAGCCGGAGGGGCGGGGCTTTGCAGAGCGCTTCTCCAAGGTCATCTCGAACTTCCGGCAGCTCATGAAGCGGACGAAGCTTCTAAATTTCTACGTCAATGGCTATGGGCAGCTGGCCATCATCGTGCCCCTTGTGCTGGCGGCTCCCCAGTATTTTAGAGGCGCCATGGCTCTAGGCGGCCTCATGCAGACCGTGTCCGCCTTTGGCCGCGTGCAGGATGCCCTTTCCTACTTCGTGGACTCCTACGATACCATCGCTCAGCTGGCCGCTGTCATCCGCCGTCTTTCGGGCTTCACGGAGCATATGGAGGAGGCGGAGGGAACGAAAAATGGCGTGGAGCGGCTCGTGTCAGAGGGGGGCGACTTCAAGGCGGAGGCCCTTACCGTCTCGCTGCCGAGTGAGCAGGCCCTGTTGACGTACCTTTCCCTTTCCATTCCAAAGGGCGAGAGGCTTCTCGTGACGGGGGCCTCGGGCTGTGGCAAGAGTACGCTCCTTCGGACGCTGGCGGGGCTCTGGCCCTACGGCACGGGAAGGGTCCTCGTGCCGGAGGGGGCCCGGGTGCTGTTTCTGCCCCAGAAGCCGTATCTTCCCCTCGGGAGCCTCCGACGGGCTCTTTCCTACCCCAGCTCCCATGGAGGCAGCGACGAGGAGCTCTCCGCTGTGCTCCAAAAGGTCGGCCTTTCGAAGCTTCTGGGATGTTTGGATGATATGGAGGATTGGAGCCGGATTCTCTCCCTGGGCGAGCAGCAGCGGCTTGCCTTTGCCCGCATCCTCCTCGTCCGACCCGACTGGGTCTTCCTCGATGAGGCCACCTCGGCCCTCGATGAGCCCTCGGAGACGAGCCTCTATGAAATGCTCCGGAGCGAGCTCCCCGAGACGGCTGTCGTCAGCGTTGGCCATCGCTCCACCCTGTTCCCGCTTCACAAGACGGAGCTCCATCTGGAGGGCGGAGAGTGGTCCGCCCGAGCGATTCCTGCCCTTTCCTGAAGGTCTGGGAAGGATGTAGCATTAGAAAAAATTCCCGGTTCGGAGAGGTAGATGCTTCCATTTCTTGCTTTTTTAGGAAATTTGGTCTATAATATCATCATTAGAAAACCATCGATAGGATTTGGGAAATATGGAGAGATGGACATGGATGCTGACATGGATGCTATCGAAACAAAAGAGGAGGAGGCGGGCACATTTCACGGGATTTTTGATGCGCTCCGCATCGTTTCCGGCGGTGCCTGCATCTTCCTTGTGGATTTTGCCACAGGGAGATTTCTCGCTTCTGAGCATATTCTCCTGGAGCTCAACTTAAAGCAGAATATTTACGAGGACTACCGGGAGGGACTGGAGGCCTTGGAGAGTCTCGTCCACCCGGAGGATCTGGATTTTTACCGGCTCGGGATGAAAAGCCTTCTGGAAGGGGGGGCGAACGCCCACGATGTGGAGGCACGGATGAAGAACGTGGAGGGCGAGTATGTCGTCGTCACGATTCATGGGGCACTCATCCACAGTGGAGGAGGACATCGCCGATACCTCGCCTGCTCCATGACGAACCACAAGGGCAAGAGCTACATCGACTCCCTGACGGGCTTTCGCAACCAGTATGGCTTCTTCTATGACATCGAAAACCGCCTGCGCCAGCATCAACACGCAAGGGTCTGGCTCGCAGGCATCCAGCGGCTCTCGGAGTACAACAACCTCTATGGCTACGCCTTCGGCAACCGGCTCATCCAGTCCTTCGGCCATATCCTGAAGGATTTCTTGAAGGGCCGGGGCACCGTCTACCGGATGGATGGGGCCACGTTCGCCGTGGTGATGCCGAGCCTCTCGGAGCAGGAAATCCGTCGAGGCTATCAGGAAATCCACGAGCGGGTCAAGGCTGGCGTCTGGATCGATGGCCACAAGATGCCCTTCGCCCTGAAGTCCTCTATGCTCACCCTAGGCGATGGCATCATGAACGGCAAGGCTGTCTACTCCTGCCTACTCTACGCCTACGGCCTGTCGAAGCAGCGCTACTTCGGCAATCTCGTGAGCTACGAGGAGGTGGCGGGGCAGAGCGGAGCGAACTCCCTGGCGAAGATCAGCAAGGTCCGGGAGGCAATCGTGGAGGATTGCCGCGGATTCTATCTTTGCTATCAGCCCGTCGTGGACTGCACCACGGAAAGGCTCACCGGGGCAGAGGCCCTCATCCGCTGGCGGGGCGAGCCCTATGGCACCGTCATGCCGAATGACTTCATCCCGGTCCTTGAGAAGGACTCGGCCTATCAGAAGCTGGGCCATTGGATCCTGCGGAGGGCCATGCTGGACGGCAAGGAGCTCCTCAAGATCCATCCGCATTTCGTCATGAATGTGAATCTTTCCTATTCCCAGATGGAGAATCCGGACTTTCTGGAGGATTTGAAGTCCATCCTGAAGGAGACGGCATATCCGCCGAAAAATCTCTGTCTGGAGCTCACGGAGCGCTGCCGCCTGCTGGAGGTGGATAGGCTTCGCCATCTGGTGACGGAGATCCGGGCCATGGGCATCCAGGTGGCCGTGGATGATTTCGGCACCGGCTACTCCTCCCTGAGCATCCTGAAAGCCATGCCGGTGGACTGCGTCAAGATTGACCGCAGCTTCGTCATGAATCTTCTGGAGGATGCCTCCTGCCAGAACTTCGTCCATCGGCTGACGGATTTCCTCTCCATCTGCTCGGACAAGACCTGCGTGGAGGGCATCGAGAGCCCCGGCATGCGCACGTTCCTCCTGGGCTGCAGTGTATCGAGCCTGCAGGGCTACTACTACTCGCCACCCGTGGAGTTCAGCGAATTTGCGAAGTACGCCGCAAAGATGGCGTGAAAGAGAAAGACCGCCTCGGCGGTCTTTTTTATCGGATTTTCATGAAGAGCTTCTATACTAATTGCGGTAAAGTATCAATTGCGCACAGGGGTGCGCGGGAAAGGGTTCATGAAACGCAGGGATTTTATTCGGAGCGCCCTTTGTTTCGGGGTGGGGGCGCTTCTTTTTCCACGGGCGACTGAGGCTGCGTGGAATGCAGGCGGAAGCCTCCCGGGGGTCGCGGTGCGGCCGACCCGTCTCTCCTTCCGCTCTCTTGAGAACCGGACGGTGACGGATGCCATCATCGTGCACCATATCGGCAATACGAATGCGGACGTGTCGGCGGCGACCGTCCACCAGTGGCACCTCCACAATGGCTGGTCGGGCATCGGCTACCACTTCCTCATCCGGAAGGACGGTACCATCGAGGAGGGGCGGCCCCTGCAGGCGGTGGGGGCCCACTGCCATGGGGAGAACTCCCACACCGTCGGCATCAATATCGTGGGGAATTTCGAGGAGGCGGAGCCGGAGATAGAGCAGATGGACTCCGCCGCCCGCCTCATTGCGGCTCTTTGCCGCCACTATGGCCTCACTCCGTCGGATGCCACCATCTTCGGCCACCGGGATTTCAATGCGACGGCTTGCCCGGGGGAGAATCTCTACGTGCGCCTGCCGGAGCTCATCGAGGGGGCGCAGAACGCCTATATCCTGTAAGACAGTAGGAAGGGGGAGAAGCTGTGCGCTATCAGTGGTTCAAGGAAAACACACCGGTGGATGAGCTGGGCCAGCCCCT
This sequence comes from uncultured Mitsuokella sp., assembly GCA_945873115.1. Lineage (GTDB taxonomy): Bacteria > Bacillota > Negativicutes > Selenomonadales > Selenomonadaceae > AWVT01. Next base: position 16,111 of record CAMCBT010000020.1, on the reverse strand, counting down.
CTCCCGGGCTGCGCAGCAGGAAGAGGAGGACAGGGCCCGCAGCCGGGGAAAGGGGCTGACCCGCGGGGAGAAGCTCTGGATTCTCTTCGCCTGCTTCGCCATCCTCTTTGCCAGTGTGAACGGAGATCTCCTGCTGGAGCTGGCGGCCTTTTCCTTCCTCGTCTATGAGAGTCGCATCCTCACGGTCTACCTGCCGCCGACCCTGCGCGAGCCTGTCGCGAACGGGCTGAGGGGGTTCAGTCTCGCACTTTTCTTCGGCACTCTTTTCTGGGCTTTCCTGTAAAGCCCATTTTTTGTACAAAGTTGCATGCACAAACGTCCACTTTGCGGGTCTTGTGCGCCGCCCTTGCAAGAAACCGGCCAATCAGTCTGCGCCTACGGCTTGACTTTTTGGGGTTTCCTAGTAACAACAAGGCTTGAAAAATTTGTTGGATAAATTTTATTTTTTCAGATTTTCTAGCAGGAAAAATTCAAGCGATACAGAATAATAAACGTAGAAAGAAAAATAGCAGCATTCCACAAAAGTTTTTGTTGCATTCTCTAAGCTTCGCTCCTGTTTGAACGTGCTTCGGGAGACAGAATCCATGACAATTGCATATGCATTTTTTGAAAAGACTGTAAATTCCAAAGAATATAGAGATTTTGATTTACAGGAAAAGGATATGTCATAGAAAAAAGATATTGATGCTATGACGGGTTCAAAGAAAAGGGGACAAAAGATGCGATGTGATACATAAATGCTGTGGATATTCCGCAGTGCTCGCGTACATAGTGCGATCAGTGTGATAGGGGAGACCGATCGCGAAACGACAAGGGGGATTTATCATGAGAAAGACAGAATGCTTGGCCATGATATTGGCAGGGGGACAAGGCAGCCGCCTCGGGGCCCTGACGAAGAAGATCGCGAAGCCCGCAGTACCTTTCGGCGGGAAGTATCGCATCATCGACTTCCCGCTCTCGAACTGTGCGAACTCCGGCATCGACCGGGTGGGCGTCCTGACCCAGTACCGTCCGCTGGAGCTCAACAACTACCTCGCCTCTGGCAGTCCCTGGGATCTGGATAAGCGGGAGGGCGGCATCTTCATCCTGCCCCCCTATGCCAGGGAGAAGGGCGCGGACTGGTACAAGGGCACGGCAGATGCCATCTACCAGAACCTGAACTTCATCGAGCTCTCCAATCCGGAGTATGTGCTCGTCCTCTCCGGCGACCACATCTATACCATGGACTACTCCTGGATGCTGGAGGCCCACAAGATGAATCAGGCTGAGGCCACCATCGGCGTCATCGAGGTGCCTTGGGAGGAAGCGCCCCGCTTCGGCATCATGAACACGGACAAGACAGGTCGCATCCTGGAGTTCGAGGAGAAGCCTGCAAAGCCGAAGAGCAACCTGGCCTCCATGGGCATCTATATCTTCAGTACGGACTATCTCAAGAAGTATCTGGAGGAGGATGCAAAGGACGAGACGAGTGCCCATGACTTCGGCAAGAACATCATCCCGAAGATGCTCGCCGATGAGGGCCGTCTCTTCTCCTATGCCTTCGATGGCTACTGGAAGGATGTGGGGACCATCGAGAGCCTGTGGCAGGCCAATATGGACCTTCTCCAGGACAAGCTCCCGGTGGATCTCAATGGGGACTGGAAGATCTATTCTTCCAATCCTCCGATGCCTCCCCAGTTCGTGGGTCCGGAGGCGGAGATTACGAACTCCATGATCAGCGAGGGCTCCATGGTGCTGGGCACCGTCGAGAACTCCGTCATTTTCCCGGGAGTGCGCATCGGCCGGGGCGCCCATGTGAAGGACTCGGTCATCATGCCCTCCACGGTCATCCGGGAGGGGGCCAGTGTCGAGTACGCCATCGTGGCCCAGAATTGTGTCATCGAGGAGGGCGCGAAGGTCGCAGGAGAGAAGGAGGCCATCACCGTCGTCGCCGATGGGGAGCACGTGCATGCCCTCGATGGGATTATGCACGTCGGCTGAAACATGCCCAATGCTGGATCAGTAATGTAGGAACGGAGTGAGCAACATGAAAACAGTAATGGGCATCATCAACATGCAGGAGGAGGATGGACGAATTCGGGAGCTGACAGAGCGTCGGGCTGTGGAGTCCCTGCCCTTTGCGGGGCGATACCGCCTCATCGACTTCGCCCTGTCGAGCCTCGTGAATTCGGGCATCGTCAACGTGGGGGTCATGCTCCCCGCCAAGGGGAGGTCGGTCCTCGACCACCTTCGCTCCGGCAAGGACTGGGATCTGGCCCGTCGCCACGACGGCCTCTTCTACCTGCCGACCCCCCAGAAGGACGAAATCAGCCGCCGAGGCGATCTCAAGAACTTCTACCACAACCTCGACTTTATCGAGCACACCTCCCAGAAGTACGTCATGCTGACGAGCGGCAGCTTCATCTACAATATCGATTTCTCCAAGCTCCTGCGGTTCCACCAGAATACGGGGGCGGAGATTTCCATGGTCTACCATGTGGCAGAGCAGGAGAACCAGGGGAAGAATGTGGTCATCGAGACGGAGGCCAGCGGCCTCGTGACGGACATCGCGGAAAAGCCCGTGGTCTATGACGGCTCGAAGGTGTCTCTTGGCATCTATCTCATGGAGAAGCGCATCTTCGTGGAGATGGTTCGCTACACCTACGAGCACGGCGGCCAGGACTTCCTCATGGATGCCATCATCCGTCGCATGAATGACTACACCATGTATGCCATGGTTCACGATGGCTATGTGGCCCACATCGATTCCATCGCCTCCTTCTACAAGGCGAATATGGATCTCCTCCAGCCGGAGAACTGGGAGACCCTCTTCATGGGGGAGCGCCCCATCTATACGAAGACGAAGGATGAGGTTCCCGTGGAGTACAAGGCGACGGCGGATGTGAAGAACTCCATGGTGGCCAATGGCTGCATCATCCGCGGCAAGGTGGAGAACAGCATTCTCTTCCGCGGCGTCACCGTGGAGGAGGGGGCAGAGGTCAAGAACTCCATCATCATGCAGAAGAGCGCCATCAAGGAAGGGGCTCTTGTGGAGAATGTGATAACCGACAAGAACGTGGTCATCACAAAGGAAAAATGGCTCAAGGGCGCCACGAACTACCCGCTCATCATCACAAAGCGTACGGTCATATGAGATAAGGCGTGCCGCCGTAATGATTCGATTGCCGAAGACGGCTGGACGTTACGGCGGCATGTTTTGCCTCCAGGCAGAGGCAGGTGCGGTTTTGTCATCCCGGTACAGATATTGGACAGGAAGCCGAAAAATCCTGGAGCCTATTGACTTCCAAGCATGCTGACAGGATAATAGAAAGCAAATGCAAAGGCATTTTGCCGACAGTCTTCCGGCTGGCCGGCTGGCGACAACCCCGAAGGGCACGAATTGAATGGGAGTGTTGAATTTGGCACGAGAAACGAAGGAACAGAAGGCGAAGAGCCGGGAGTTTGACAGGCTCAAGGAAAACATCAAGCTGCGCTTTACCCAGACGGCCCACATCATGTGGGGCCGAGATCTCAAGGATCTGACGGAAAACGAGATCTATAAGACGGTGGCCGCCACGGCAAAGCAGTTCATTTCTGAAAACTGGATTAATACGAACAAGGCCTACGGCGAGAGGAACACGAAGCAGGTCTATTATTTCTCCATCGAGTTCCTGCTGGGGCGCCTTTTGAAATCAAACCTCCTGAACCTGGGCATCGAGGAGGCGGTCTCCGAGGTGCTTGAGGACTTCAAGCTGAATCTGCCGGAGGTCTATGAGCAGGAGCCGGATGCGGGCCTCGGCAACGGCGGCCTCGGCCGGCTCGCCGCCTGCTTCATCGACTCCCTGGCGGCCCACAGCCTGCCGGGCCATGGCTGCAGCATCCGTTACAAGTACGGCCTCTTCGAGCAGAAGATCATCGATGGCAACCAGGTGGAAATCCCGGACAACTGGCTGAAGGATGGCTTTGCCTGGGAGTACCGCAATCCGGACAAGTCCGTGGATGTGAAGTTCTATGGCAATGCCTACATGAAGGAGATGGAGGACGGCAAGCTGAAGCTCGTCCACGAGAACGCCATGACCATCATGGGCGTTCCCTACGATGTGCCGGTGGTGGGCTACCACAACCATACGGTCAATACGCTGCGCCTCTGGAGCGCCGAGGTGAACCGGGATTTCTCCGACTACGGCCGCCTCACCCAGGAGCAGATTCGTCAGAAGCGGGAGTACCGCCGCTTCGTGGAGAACATCACCCGCTCCCTCTATCCGGACGACAGCACCTACGAGGGCAAGCAGACCCGGCTGATCCAGGAGTACTTCATGGTCTCCGCCGGAGTCCAGAGCATCGTGCGCCACTATATCCGGGAGGGTGGGAATCTTCATGAGTTCCCGAAGCATGTGGCCATCCACATCAACGACACCCACCCGGCTCTCTGCGTGGCGGAGCTCATGCGCATCCTGGTGGATGAGAAGGATCTGGAGTGGGACGAGGCCTGGAGCATCACCCGGGAGACCATCGCCTACACGAACCACACCATCCTGCCGGAGGCGCTGGAGAAGTGGGAGGTGGGCATGTTCCGCCACATTCTTCCCCGCATCTACATGATCATCGATGAGATCAACCGCCGCTGGCTCATCGATGTGCGGGAGCGCTATCCGAAGAATGAGGGCAAGGTCCACGAGCTCTCCATCATAGAGGACAACTGCGTCCACATGGCTCGTCTTGCCATCGTGGGCGGCCACAGCGTCAACGGCGTTGCCAAGCTCCATTCGGAGATACTGAAGCACACGACGCTGAAGGACTTCTACGACTATTATCCCAACATGTTCAACAACAAGACGAACGGCATCACCCATCGTCGCTGGCTCATGGGGGCGAATCCGGAGCTCTCCGCGCTTATCAGCCAGACCATCGGAAGCCGTCGCTGGCACCGCTATCCGGAGCAGATGGATCTCCTCAACGACTATGTGGAGGACCGGCCCTTCCTGGAAAAGCTTATGAGAATAAAAGAGATCCGCAAGGAGGCCCTGGCAAAGCTCGTCAAGGACCGGCAGGGAATCGTCGTGGATCCCCATACCATCTTTGACATCCAGGTGAAGCGCATCCATTCCTACAAGCGCCAGCTCATGAACATCCTCCATATCATGTTCCAGTACCATAAGCTCAAGACGGACAAGAGCTATCAGATGCTGCCTACCACCTATTTCTTCGGAGGAAAGGCGGCCCCCGGCTACTATGTGGCGAAGAAGACCATTCGCCTCATCAATGCGGTGGCGGACAAGATAAATGGAGACCCGGCGGTAAACGACAGGCTGAGGGTGGTCTTCCTCGAGAACTTCGGCGTTTCCCTGGGCGAGGTGGTGTACCCGGCTGCCGATGTGTCCGAGCAGATTTCCACCGCCTCCAAGGAGGCCTCCGGCACCGGCAACATGAAATTCATGATCAACGGAGCCATTACGCTAGGCACCCTGGACGGCGCCAATGTGGAAATCCGCGAGCAGGTGGGGGGCGATGAGAACTGCGTCATCTTCGGCCTCACGGCGGAGGAGGTCCTGAACTACTACGCCACGGGCACCTATTCCGCCTGGGACGAGTACAATCAGAATGACAATGTGCGCACGGTCCTCAACCAGCTGACGGATAACACCTACGGGGACTTCCAATCCCTCTTCGATACGATTCTCCAGGCAAATGACGAATTCTTCATCCTGAAGGACTTCAATGCCTACGCCGACGCTCACCAGGAAATCTACAAGCGCTACGGTGAGAAGCTTCGCTGGGCCCGCATGGCGGCGGTCAACATCGCCAATGCCGGCTACTTCTCCTCCGACCGCACCATCGAGGAGTATGCAACGGAAATCTGGAAGCTCAAGCCGGTCACCATATCGTAATCCGAAGCCCTCTCTTTGGACGGGTGATATCCGAGGGCTATCCCATCGGGTGGGTGGAGCAACATGCACCTGCCTCCTGCACGGAAATACAATTTATTCTGTCGAAGGAGGATTTTTGTGAAAACATCTGATTTGAGCGAATTCGACCTCTATCTTTTCCACCAGGGGACAAATTACCATGCCTATGAGATGCTCGGCGCGCACTTTGTCGAGCAAGACGGGAAAAGGGGCGTCCGCTTTGCCGTCTGGGCGCCCCATGCCAAGAACATATCCGTCGTGGGCGACTTCAATAGCTGGGACACCCGGGTGAACTGCATGGAGCGCATCGGCGACGGAGAAATCTGGGTGGCCTTCGTGGAGGGGCTCGAGGAGGGCACCGTCTACAAGTACGCCATCGAGCCCCAATGGGGCGGCCCCCATATCATGAAGGCGGATCCCTACGGCTTCTACGCGGAAAAAAAGCCCCAGACGGCTTCCCGGGTCTACGACCTCTCCCACTACGACTGGAAGGACTCGGAGTGGCAGCAGAAAAAGAAGCGGGAGTCCTCTTACGAGCGGCCCATGCTGACCTACGAGGTTCATGCGGGCTCCTGGCGCCGGGGTGCCGAGGGGGCATACCTCTCCTATCGGGAGCTGGCGGAGGAGCTCATCGATTACGTCGCTGATATGCATTATACCCATATCGAGTTCCTGCCGCTCTGCGAGCATCCCTACGATGGCTCCTGGGGCTACCAGGCCACGGGCTACTATGCGGTGACGAGCCGCTTCGGCACCCCGGATGACTTCCGCTATCTGGTGGACCGGGCCCACGAGCGGGGCATCGGTATCATCATGGACTGGGTGCCGGGCCACTTCTGCAAGGATGAGCAGGGCCTGCGCCACTTCGACGGGATGCCCCTCTATGAGTCGGACAATGAGCAGCTGGCGGAGAACTGGGAGTGGGGCACCACCAACTTCGACTACGGCCGCACGGAGGTTCAGAGCTTCCTCATCTCCAACGCCCTGTTCTGGTTCGAGGAGTTCCACATTGACGGCCTGCGCATCGATGCGGTGGCCAACATGCTCTATCTGAACTACGGAAGGAAGGACGGGGAGTGGACCCCCAACAAGTACGGCGACACGGGCAACCTTGAGGCCATGGACTTCCTGAAGAAGCTCAACGAGACGGTATTCAAGTATCATCCCCAAGCCCTGATGATTGCGGAGGAGTCCACTGCCTGGCCCCTCATCTCGAAGCCCGTCTACATGGGGGGCATGGGCTTCAACTACAAGTGGAACATGGGCTGGATGAACGATATGCTCAAATACATGTCGTTAGATTCCGTGTATCGCAAGTGGAACCAGGACAACCTCACCTTCTCCCTCATGTACGCCTTCAGCGAGAACTTCGTGCTGCCCCTCTCCCACGACGAGGTGGTCCACGGCAAGTGCTCCCTCATCTCGAAGATGCCCGGGGACTACTGGCAGAAGTTTGCAAATCTTCGGACCTTCTTCGCCTACTGGATGGTCCATCCCGGCAAGAAGCTTCTCTTCATGGGCGGCGAGTACGGCCAGTTCATCGAGTGGAACTTCGACGACAGCCTGGACTGGCATCTTCCCCAGCAGTACCCCATGCACACAAAGATGCTGGCCTACTCGAGGGCCCTCAACAAGTTCTACTGCGACAACAAGGTGCTCTGGCAGGTGGACTTCGACTGGAACGGCTTCCAGTGGATTGACTGCAACGACAATGAGAACAGCGTCATCTCCCTTATCCGCCGGGCGGAGGATGGCAATGACTTCCTCATCGCCGTCTGCAACTTCACGCCGGAGGTGCGCCACGGCTACCGCATCGGCGTTCCCTCCAAGGGGAGCTATCTGGAGGTCTTCAACTCCGACGAGGAGGCCTATGGCGGCAGCGGCGTGAAGAATGAGGGCTTCCTCGCCAGCGAGGATGTGCCCTGGCACGACAGGGATCAGTCCATCGTGCTGACGGTACCGCCCCTTGCCACGGTATACCTGCGCCTTGCGGATCAGGCCGGAGCAAAGATATCCGACGAGGAGGTGCCGGCGGGCCTCCTTGTAAAGGGACGGACGAAGAAGGAGAAGGCCGCCGCCGAGTCGGCCGCCGCGGAGCCACAGCGCAGGATTGCAGCCGCCGCAAAGGCTGCTGCGGAGAAGGTGGCGAAAAAGCCGGCGAAAAAGACCGCTGCCCGCACGAAAAAAACAGCGATGGGCAAGTCGCACAAGGGGGCGGTGACCCGCGCGAAGGCTGCCGGGAATAAGGCGAAGCCGGAAAAGCCGAGGACGGCGAATGGGTGAGAAGCAGGTGTCCGGTTTTGCGTTGTCCCTTGGGGGCAGGAACTGGGAAAGAGTTGAAGGGGGATTTTGATATGAAGGTACTTTATGTGGCAGCAGAAGCAACACCCTTTGCCAAGACCGGCGGCCTTGCGGATGTGGCGGGATCCCTGCCGCAGGCTCTGGCGGCGGATGGCGTCGATGTGCGGGTCATCCTGCCGAAGTACGGCATGATTCCCGAGAAATACCGGATGGCCATGGAGCATGTCTACGACGGGGAGCTCGCCGTCTCCTGGCGCAGGAAATTCGTGGGTCTCGATAAGCTGGAGCATAACGGCGTCACCTATTACTTCGTGGACAATGAGGAGTACTTCAAGCGGGAGGGCTTCTACGGCTACGACGACGACGCGGAGCGCTTCTCCTTCTTCTCCCGGGCCGTGCTGGATCTTTTAGAGGCCATGGACTTCTGGCCGGATGTCATCCACACGAATGACTGGCACGCAGCTCTCGTCAATGTGTTCCTGAAGCTGGAGCACATGGGGGATGCGCGCTATGAGAACATCAAGACCATCTTCACCATCCACAACCTGAAGTATCAGGGGGTCTTCCCAAAGGATGTCATGGAAGATACCCTGGGCCTCGACTGGAAATACTTCAACAACGGGGATCTGGAGTTCTACGATGCGGTCAACTTCATGAAGGGCGGCATAATCTACGCCGACTTCGTCTCCACCGTCAGCAAGACCTATGCCCAGGAAATCCAGTATCCCTATTTCGGCGAGCACCTGGACGGACTGCTGCGGGCCCGGCAGGACACCCTCTTTGGCATTGTCAACGGCATCGACTACGAGGTCAACAATCCGATGACGGACAGGCATATCGAGGAGACCTACGATGCGGACTCCATCGACCGGAAGATTGATAACAAGGTGGCGCTCCAGCGGCTCCTGGGCCTGCCGGAGAAGCGCCGCACGCCGATGGTCGCCATCGTGTCCCGCCTCGTCCAGCCGAAGGGCATGGACCTCATCGTGCGCATGATGGATGAGATTCTCCAGCATGAGGACGTCCAGCTGGTGGTCCTCGGCACCGGCGACAAGGTTTACGAGGATTGGTTCAAGGGGCTCGCCTGGCGCTTCCCCACGAAGTGCTCGGTGAGCATCCGCTTCTCCAATGACCTGGCCCATAAGATCTACGCATCCTCCGATATCTATCTCATGCCCTCTGACTATGAGCCTTGCGGCATCGGCCAGCTCCTCGCCATGCGCTATGGTGCCATCCCGGTCGTCCGGGAGACGGGCGGCCTGAAGGACACGGTCACGCCCTACAACAAGTATACGGGCGAGGGCACAGGCTTCCTGTTCCGAGACTACAATGCCCATGAGATGATGTACGCCCTAAAGCGGGCTCTGAAGATTTACGGCAACCTCCAGGAATGGCTCAAGCTGGCCCGGAACGCCATGACAGCGGACTTCAGCTGGACGACCTCTGCAAAGGAGTATGAGGAGCTCTATGAGGAGCTCGTCTCCCGATGATTCACGGAGGAAGCGGAAGAAGGTACACGAAGGAGCGGGGTATCGGATGGATTCCCTGCCCTTTCCTGAAAGATAATGGAGGGAGTGCTGTCGATGCTTGGACGAAATCAGATCGAGCATGATTCCCAAAATGCATATTACCGCTCTCCTGTGGGGGCGGCGGAGGCGGGCACCAAGGTGAAGCTGGGCCTCAGGCTCCAGACGAAGGAGGCGGTAAACAGCGTCCTCCTTCGCCTCTGGTCGGAGCGGGAGGGGGAAAAGCTCATCCAGCTCCAGAGCGGGGACGATCTGCTCGCTGAGACCCGCTACTATCAGACCCGGCTGCGCCTGCCGGAGGAAGGGTGCCTCATCTGGTACTACTTCATCATCTCCCAGGACAGCGGAACCACCTTCTATGGCAACAATATGGATCATCTGGGGGGCGAGGGGGAGGTCTACGACCACGTGCCGCCGTCCTTCCAGCTGACGGTCTTCAACAAGGGGGCAAGGACCCCGGACTGGTTCAAGCACAGCGTCATGTACCAGATCTTCCCCGACCGGTTCTGCCGGGTGGGGGACAAGATTATCGAGAAAAAGGGCGCGGTCTACCATGCCTGCTGGTCGGATGATCCCTCCTACTACAAGGACCCGGATACGAAGGAAATCATCGCCTACGATTTCTTCGGCGGAAACCTCAAGGGCATCGAGTCGAAGCTCGACTACCTGAAGGACCTGGGCATCTCCGTCATTTACCTGAACCCGGTCTTCGAGTCGGAGAGCAACCACCACTACGATACGGGCGACTACCATAAGATTGACCCGATTCTCGGCACCAACGAAGACTTCAAGCATCTGGTGGACACGGCGAAGGAGAAGGGCATCCGCATCCTATTGGACGGCGTCTTCAGCCATACGGGCAGCAACAGCCGCTACTTCAACCGCTATGGCCAGTACGATACGGTGGGGGCCTTTCAGTCGAGGGAATCGGCCTACTACGAGTGGTATAATTTCCGCAATTTCCCCTATGAGTATGAGTGCTGGTGGAACTTCGACACCCTGCCGGATGTGACGGAGACGACGCCCTCCTACATGGACTTCATCATCAACGATAAGGATAGCGTGCTCCATCACTGGTTGGGAGAGGGCATCAGCGGCTGGCGCCTCGATGTCATCGACGAGCTGCCGGCAGCCTTTTCCCAGGCTTTCTTCAAGGAGCTGAAGGCCACGAACCCCGAGGCCGTCATGATCGGCGAGGTCTGGGAGGACGCGTCGAACAAGGTGGCTTATGGCCAGCCCCGGGAGTACCTCTGTGGCCGGGAAATGGACTCGGCCATGAACTACCCCTTCCGGCAGATTCTTCTGGACTTTTTGATGGGCCACGTGGACGGAGCCTACTCCATGCGCCGCTTCGAGAGCCTGCGGGAGAACTACCCAAAGGAAAACTTCTACGCCATGATGAACCTCATCGGCAGCCACGACGTCCAGCGGGCCCTGACCATCTTCGGCGAGGCGGCCTACTACGAGGGGATGCCCGCCATCGCCCAGAGCCGGTCGAAGCTATCAAAGGAGCAGTATACTTTGGGCATCCGCCGGTTGCAGATGGCGATTCTCTGGCAGATGACCTACCCCGGCGTCCCCTCCATTTACTACGGGGACGAGGTGGGCATGGAGGGCTTCAAGGATCCCTACAACCGCAGGCCCTATCCTTGGGATAACGGGGACACGGCCCATCGGAATATCGTCCGGGCCATGGTCCATATGCGAAACAAGCACATCGCCCTTCAGACGGGCACGCTCCTGCCGCTCTACAGCGAGGGAGATGTGATTTCCTATGCCCGCACCATCCAGGGGGAGAGCGATGTATTCGGCCAGGAGGCAAAGGACGAGGCCTTCGTGGCGGTCTTCAACCGGAACAAGGAGGAGAAGCGCACTGTCACCTTGGACGTGAGCGACTTCGCCGAGGGAACCTTTGTGGATGTGTCTGACGAGGACAATGTCTATGAGACGAGCTTCGGCAAGCTCACGGTGAAGGTGCCGCCCCTGATGGGCCTGCTTCTCCAGTATCGCCAGAAGCCTCGGAAGTACCCGCGGAAGGCCGGCGTGCTCCTTCATCCCACATCCCTTCCGTCAAAGTACGGCTGCGGGGATCTCGGGAAAGAGGCCTATGTCTTCCTCGACTTCCTTGCCGCCGCCGGGATGAAAATCTGGCAGATCCTGCCCCTGGGCCCCGTGGGCTACGGCTACTCGCCCTACCAGTCCCCCTCGGCCTTTGCGGGCAACACGCTTCTCATCGATCTCGACGCGCTCATTGACCGCAAGTGGCTTATGCCGGCGGAGGTGCGGGTCTCCTATGCCTCTGGCAGCTCCTTCGTGGACTTCGAGCGGGTAGTAGGCTTCAAGCACAAGGCTCTGAAGAAGGCCTTCACCCGGTTCCAGAAGGATGCCTCCGTCCGGGACGACTTTGAGGCCTTCTGCCAGAAGGAAGCCGGTTGGCTGGACGACTACGCGCTCTTTTTGGCGGCAAAGAAGGAGAATCACGACAAGCCCTGGACCGAATGGTTTGACGGGCTCAAGAAGCGGCTGCCAAAGGCTCTGGCGGAGCTCTCCCGCCGCTACGAGGAGTACATCGCCTTCGTGAAGTTCCAGCAGTATGTCTTTGCCCGCCAGTGGGAGAAGCTCCATTCTTATGCGAAGGAAAAGGGCATCGAGATACTTGGCGACATGCCCATCTTCATCTCCCAGGACAGTGCCGATGTCTGGGCAAATCCCGGCCTTTTCGACCTCAATGAGGACGGTACGCCCCGCACCGTCGCCGGCGTCCCGCCTGACTACTTCAGTGCCACGGGCCAGCTCTGGGGCAATCCCCAGTACAACTGGGAGGCCATGGAGAAAGATGGCTACGCCTGGTGGAAGAAGCGGTTCCGGAAGCTCTACGAGTCCGTGGACATCATCCGCATCGACCACTTTCGCGGCTTCGAATCCTATTGGGAAATCGACGGCAAAGCGGAGACGGCCATCAACGGCTGCTGGCGCAAGGGGCCTGGAAAGCCCTTCTTCGATGAGCTCGAAAAAGAGCTTGGGAAGCTGCCCATCGTGGCGGAGGATCTTGGCATCATCACCGAGGCTGTGGAAAAGCTTCGGGATGACTGCGGCTTCCCCGGCATGAAGGTTCTTCACTTTACCCTCCACTTCAATGAGAACGGCCGCCTGGGCTTCGTGGCCCCCGAGAACAGCATCGTCTACACCGGGACCCACGACAACAACACGACGGCGGGCTGGTTCCAGAAGGACATCGACGACACCACCCGCTCCGCCGTGGCAGCCCTCATCCATGCAGATGAAAGCCGGCCGGAGGAGGTGGCGAAGAAGCTCATCACCTTCGCCTATGCCTCAAATGCTCGCATCGCCATCGTGCCCATGCAGGATATGCTGGGCCTCGATGACCGGGCCCGCATGAACACCCCCGGCACCGTCGGCCTCAACTGGAAGTGGTGCCTGAAGCCAAACTATCTCTCGAAGATAGACGCTGGCTATTTCAAGGAGCTTGGCGCCAAATATGAGCGTTGAGTCATAAATTCCCCATTCCCCTTTGGAAGCGCTTGTCGCTTCGGCTGCTGCAAAATTTGCGGCAGCTCTTTTTTGTCGATTTATCAAAATCTAATAAAAAAGAGGTATGCTTTTGAAGTATTTCATGTAGGGAGGATTTGCTTTGAGGTTTCGTAAGCTTGGCGGCATGCTGCTGGCCGCAGGTGTGTTGTGTCTGGGAATGGAGAGCCTTGCCTCGGCGGCAGGGCCTGCTGCGTCGGGGCAGGAGGGAGAGGCGGCAGCCGCCCGCCATGCGGCCGTGCTGCCGGAGAAGCGGCCGGAGCGCATCTTTTCCATGCGGGTCACCTGGAAGCCGGTGCCAGGGGCCGTCAAGTACCAGGTGGTGGTGCTGCGATCTGCGGAGGATACGCCGGCAAATATCGCCCTGACGCTGAATGATGTCTTTACGACGGGGGTGGACATCCCCTTGCGCTCCTTCGGGGATGGGGCGGAGGGCTACTACTGGAAGGTCTGCGCCCTGGACTACCATGGGAACGCCATCGGCCGCTTCACGGCTCCCCAGCCCTTTCGTACCACCGGGACGGAAAATCCCGACGCGCCGCTCCCCACCACGGAGTATGGCAAGATGGCCTATACGCCGGAGTATCTCGTCTATTCCTGGATTCCCACGGCGGGGGCCCATCACCATCAGGTGGAGGTGCGCTCCGAGACGGAGGGGGGGAGGCTCCTTCGGACCCTTTCCGCTGATGATTACGATGTGTACGACTCTCAGCCCTTCAACGTGCGGGGAAGCTATTCCTGGCGTGTCCGGGCCGTGACGGACTCCGGCGAGCCCCTGACGGAGTGGTCCCCGAAGACGGTCTTTTCCGTCACAAGCCCCACGCCCTTTGCGGCACTCGGCGACAGCATCACCCACGGGGGCGGCGTCATGAGCCTGCCGCCGAGCTACACCCTCTACGACTGGGAGACCTACTCGGCTGTTCCGGTGAAGAATCTTGGCCTCAGCGGCAACACCACCCAGGAGATGCTGGAGCGCTTCGAGCAGGATGTGCTGCCCTTCTCCCCACGGGTCCTTGTCATCATGGGGGGCGTCAATGACTATCGGGGCACCACCTTCGGCGCCACCACGGTGGACAACCTCATCGCCCTCCGGGACAAGTGCGACATGTACGGTATCATCCCCGTCTTCGTCACGCCCACACCCATCCAGCCCTCCCTCATGCGCCGGGCCGGCGTGGAGCAGCCCCCCTCGGACTGGCAGGTGCACCAGCAGTACATCAACCACTGGATTATGGGCCAGCGCTACGCCGTGGATATCACAGGGCCCCTCACGGATGCCTACGGCAATCTCCGGGCGGACTACACGACGGACGGCCTCCATCCCGACTACGAGGGGAAGAAGTACATCGGCGAGACCATCGGAAACTACCTCGCCAGCCACTTTGCCTGGTTGTTGAATCGTTAAATGAAAAAAAATTGCACGCCGAAGGCGTGTCGGAGGGAGTCTTGCTGCTGGCGGATCTGAACGACAGAAAAGGCTGTGAAAATGCACGTTGCATTTCACAGCCTTTTTCCTTGCAGTATGCTGTTATTCCTTGACCCAGTAGTTGATGCGGATTACGTCGCCGGCTTTTACGTCCTTCTTCAGGAGCCAAGGATTCAGCTCCTTGATGCCTGACTCAAACTCCCGAATCTCCCGGGGACCGTAGGTGTTCTTCTTCATATACGTCTCGGCGATGCTCCGGAGGGTATCGCTCTTCTGTACCGTGTAGCTCGTCTCGATGAGCTGATAGGGGGTGCTTGAAGTATTTGCTGCTGCCTCTGTCGAAATCCCTGTCAGGCTGAAAATCGCGGCAGCCAGAAGAAGTATGCTGCACAACCTTTTCATCTTGCTCTCTCCTTGTCTGAAAACCTGATGAAATGTTTCCTTACAAGATGGATTATATCAGTTTTTTTCCAGAATGCAAGAGGCTTTTGAAAAATATTTCCAGAAAATTTTCAGCAGCATTATTTCCCTTCTGCCGCAAGGGCTATGGGGATGGGAGAGGGCAGCGGACGCTCCGCTTTTTCCCCGTCGCTCTGCCAGAAGGTGCAGTTTTTTACATCCACGCAGGTGATGGCGCCCTCCGGCAGGAAGGAGCCCGTATCGCAGTCGATGATGCCGTTGGATAGGACGAGGGGGACCCGTCGTCTCCGATTGTAAAACTGGACGGGAGTGTGGCCCACGGTGACCTGCTTCTCCCCTGCGTAGTCCCGCAGGAATTCCTCCCGGAGCCAAAGCATGGAGTCATATTGCTTCTCATAGGAGACACCTGGATAAAAGCCCGCGTGGGTGAAGAGGTATTCCTCCCCGATAGAAGCGATGTGATCGAGGGAGAGCAAGAATTCCAGCAGCTTCCGATAAAGGCCCAGATCCTTGTCGTAGAGGGCCCGAAGGCTCTCATACGTCGTGGCGCCTCCGCTGGGAATCCAGCCGTGGTTTTCGTTCATGGGCTCCCGGATGCTGTTCTTCTCGAAGTAGTCCACCAGCATGGCCTCATGATTGCCCGTAAGGACGGCAACGGCAGGGGACTCTTCTCGAAGAGCTCGGAGGAAGTCTAGGCACTCGGCACTATGTTCCCCCCGGTCCACGATATCCCCCAGGAAGATGAGGCAGTCCTCCTTCGGGCGGAAGTCGATGCGGTCAAAGAGATGGGTGAGCCTCGTGTAATTCCCGTGGATATCGCCGACGGCGAGGATCCGGCGAAAGGCGCGGCTGTCCGGTGCGAGGACCATGCCGTTTTCCGAAGTGAGGCGTACATCTGCATTCCGGGCAAGCCGCCTGCGCCGCATGTCCAGCTCCTCTATGATATTCATACGCGTCACTTCCCTTCTGAAATCTCCTATTAGTATACCATAGAAGGGGCGGTT
>CAMCBT010000019.1 GCA_945873115.1 uncultured Mitsuokella sp. | reverse complement strand
AAAAACCTCATCCGCATCCTGGTGGCGGCGGCTCTGATGGTGGCCCTTTCCTGGGCACCCATTGCGGGCATCCCCCGGATGCTGGCCTACCTCGTGCCCTATCTCATTGCCGGCTACGATGTACTGTGGAAGGCCTGGAAGGGGATCCGGAATCGGAACGGCTTTGACGAGAGCCTCCTCATGGCCATCGCGACCCTTGGCGCCATCGTGCTGGCGGTCTACGAGGACGGGGACTATGGCGAGGCCATCGCCGTCATGGTCTTCTACCAGCTGGGGGAGTGGTTCCAGTCCTACGCCGTCGGGAGGAGCCGCCGGGATATCTCGGATCTCATGGATATCCGCCCGGACTTTGCCCATGTGGAGGGAGAGGACGGGACTCTTGAGACGGTGGATCCGGACGAGGTGGAGGTGGGTAGCACCATCCTCGTGAAGCCCGGGGAGAAAATCCCCATTGACGGCATCATCCTCTCGGGCGCAGGCACCCTCGACACCCGGGCGATCACCGGCGAGAGCCTCCCTCGGGAGGCAAGGGCAGGGGACGAGGTGCTCTCCGGCTGCATCAACCAGACAGGGGTCATCAGGATCCGCACCACGAAAGAGTTTGAGGACTCCACCGCCTCGAAGATTCTCGAGCTGGTGGAGGACGCAGGCGCCCGGAAGGCGAAGTCCGAGGTTTTCATCACCCGGTTCGCCCGCATCTACACGCCGATTGTCGTCTACGCCGCCATTGCCCTGGCCCTACTGCCACCCTTGGTGCAGGGATTTATCCTGGGGACGGAGATGACCTGGGGCACCTGGATTTATAGGGCTCTGACCTTTCTCATTATCAGCTGCCCCTGCGCTCTCGTCATCAGCATCCCCCTCTCCTTCTTCGCCGGGCTGGGGGCGGCCAGCCGCCAGGGGGTCCTCGTGAAGGGGTCGAACTTCCTGGAGACTCTCGCCGATGCCAAGACCATTGTCTTTGACAAGACGGGGACGCTTACGAAGGGCGTCTTCGAGGTCACGGCCGTCCACCCGGAGGAGCTGGACGAACGGGAACTATTACATCTGGCGGCCCATGTGGAGCATTTCTCCACCCATCCCATAGCCGCGTCTCTCAGGGAGGCCTACCAAAAGGCGGACGGGGACGGCTGTGCCGTTGGCGACGTGGAGGAAATCGCAGGCCAGGGCGTCATCGCCTGGGTCGCCGGCAGGCGGGTCGCCGTGGGCAACGCGAAGCTCATGGACCGGGTGGGGGCCAGGTGGCACCCCTGTGACCATGTGGGCACCATCGTCCACGTGGCCATCGAGGGCAAGTACGCAGGCCACGTGGTCATCGCCGATGAGGCGAAGGAGACTGCGCGCATCGCCATCGAGTCCCTCAAGGCCAATGGCGTCAGAAAGACTGTCATGCTCACCGGCGACCAGAAGGACGTGGCCGAGGACATGGCAAAGCGCCTCGGCGTGGACGCCGTCTACAGCGAGCTCCTGCCCCAGGACAAGGTGGAAAAGGTGGAGAAGCTTCTCACGGAGATGAGGGGCACCCGTGGGACGCTCGCCTTCGTGGGGGACGGCATCAACG
This sequence comes from uncultured Mitsuokella sp., assembly GCA_945873115.1. GTDB lineage: Bacteria > Bacillota > Negativicutes > Selenomonadales > Selenomonadaceae > AWVT01. The sequence continues at coordinate 30,920 of CAMCBT010000019.1, read as the reverse complement.
ATGCCCCGGTCCTCTCCCGGGCGGACGTGGGCATCGCCATGGGGGCCATGGGCTCCGATGCGGCCATCGAGGCGGCGGACATCGTCCTCATGGACGACGACCCGGCAAAGATTTCCGTAGCCCAGCACATCGCCCGCCACACCCTTGCCATTGTCCGGCAAAACATCGTGGGGGCTATCGGCATAAAGGTGCTGGTGCTCCTCCTGGGGGCCCTCGGCTACGCCTCCATGTGGGCCGCCGTCTTCGCCGACGTGGGCGTCACCGTCCTCGCCGTGCTGAACGCCATGCGCATCCTGCTGGTGAAGAAGAATATATCAAGTCGCAAAGAAAGGGAAATGGACATGAAGAAGAGCTACAAGATCGAAGTGGACTGCGCCAACTGCGCGAGCCTCATGGAGGAAGCCGCGAGTAAGACGGAGGGCGTCAAGAGCGCCGTCGTGAACTTCATGGCGCTGAAGATGAAGGTGGAGTTCGAGGAGGGCGCCGACCCGAAGGAGGTCATGCCGCGGGTCCGGGCCAACTGCAAAAAGGTCGAAGACGACTGCGAGGTTTACCTCTGACAAAGCATCCTCCTCTTGCATTTTCGGATCGTTTGTAGGATAATAGTCTATGGAGGAGTCTACCTCCAGAAAAGGGATTTTATAGTTGTATAGGAGGATTTCACATGGATGTAGGAACGATTGCAAGCCTGTCGTCCCAGACGGTGGCTGCTGCTTCGACCCCGAAGCAGACGAGCGCGCCGAAGGCGGAGGCGGCAGAGGAAAAGACAGGAGCCAGCGCCTACCAGGTGGCTGTCTCGAAGGACGGTGCCGCCGAGAGCGCGGCCGGCGCCCAGAACAAGGCCATAAAAGGGCTCACGAAGGAGCAGACCCAGATTCTGCAGGCAGGCATCGACAGTGGCTATCAGAAGATGCTCCAGAGCATGGCAGGGGCCGTGACCAGCGGCAACATCCTCGCCCAGGGAGCGATTTCGGCAAATGGCGGTAGCAAGGTAAACTCTGCCTACGACCTGATGATAAACGTCCTGACGGCCCATAACAACCAGCTCCAGGGCTACGTGAACGACGGCGTGGGCGTGCTGAACTTCGGCGGCACGAAGATCGACGCATCGAAATTCGTCCTGCCCTCCGTGGGCACCACCCCCGAGGAGGCGGCAGCCGCCATCGCAGACGGTGGCCAGTGGTCCGTGAATGCCGTCTCCGACCGCATCTTCGGCCTGGCCTCCGCCATCGCAGGGAATGACCCGGAGAAGCTAAAGGCCATGCAGGATTCCGTAGAAAAAGGCTTCCAGCAGGCCGGCGTCACCTGGAAGGATGCCATGGGCGAGGACAAGATGCCAAAGATTACCCAGGACACCCATACGGAGATCACCCGCCGTTTCGAGGAGGCCTACAAGAAGCTGGGCGCAAGCAGCCAGACGACGAGCACGGCGACCGCCACAAGCAACGCGGCTGCGGCAAACGCCGCCGCCAATACAAAGGCCGCCAGCAAGACCCTTTGATGACAAAGACTGCCCTGCAAGGGGGTGTTTCACTGGGAAGCTTCCCATGTGAAGCACCCCCTTTTTGTGCGAGTGGCGAAGATACGCCTATTGCTCCCAGCCGCCGGCCTCTCTGCTTTTGGATAAGCGTGTCTTCCGTAGCAGCCCGGGAAGCAGGAAAATTTCATGGAAGATGCCGCCGAGCGCGAATATTTGTTTCTTGCGGGGCAGTCGTAGAGGCGACGCCGCCGAGGTTCGGTGGCATCTCACTCTAAGAGAAATATTATTTTTATTTTATTTATATAGATTTAACTGGAACATAATCAAAAGAGAGACACTGTCCTATATGATAGTTTAAGACACTTTATCCAGCGGAGAGTATGGCACCCGAGGATGGGCGCTCGGCCGGGGAGCCGGCGGCTGGATGCTTGACAAGGAAGAATGGAGTGAATGCATAGATGAAGCCTATAGCTTTGCGTACCTGCGCTCTGGCGGCAGGGGCGCTTCTCCTGGCACCCACCTGCTTTGCACGGGATCTTTCCCTGGCGGACGCCATCTCGCTGGCCCTGTCGGGGAACACCTCTCTCCGGGTGACCCAGAAGGACGAGATCACGGCGGCCGAGGCCCTGAAGGAGGCGAAGGGGGAAAACAGCCTCTCCGCCTCCCTATCCGACAGCCTATCCGTCAGCAAGCAGTCGGATAGCGATCGGCAGTCCAGCAACGGCCTCACGGTGACGGGGACGCTCCCTGTCTACTCCGGCGGCAAGAACGAGGCGGCCATCCGACGGGCCCAGCTGGCCCTCGATGCGGCGGGGCTCACCACGGAGCGGGCTCGGGAGGATCTGAAGCTCTCCGTCATCCAGGCCTACTACGATGCTCTGGAGGCGAAGAAGACCATCGCCGTCCGGGAGGACACGGTGGCGAAGTACCGGGATCACCTGGATCTCACATCCTCCCTCTATGCGGCGGGGTCGAAGGCCCGCATCGACGTGCTGGACATGAGCGTCCAGCTGTCGAACGCCCGGCAGGACCTCATCAAGGCGCAAAATTCCTACGAGGTGGATCTGGCGAAGCTGCGGGACTACCTTGGCATCGACCGGGAGGAGCCTCTGACGCTTACGACGGACTTCGTCTATGCGCCCTTTGGCATCAGTCTCTCGGATGCGGTGGCCTACGCCTATAGGAATCGAAAGGATATCCTGGCGGATAGGAACAGGCTTCGGCAGAAGGAGGAGTCTCTGGCGGAGGCAAAGGCAGGCTATAAGCCCTCCGTGAACTTCAGCGTCAGCGCGGGCCAGTCGAACGCCTTTGAGCCCTCCGGTGACTCTACACAGGATATCCGGGGCACCGTGGCCCTCTCCTGGAATATCTTTGACAGCGGCGTGACGAAGGCCCGGGTGAAGTCGGCGGACAATGACATCGACGTGGCCCGCCTCACCCTCCAGAAGGACAAGGAGGCGGCAGACCTCACCCTTCGGACCGCCTACTACAACATGCGCGAAGCCGAGGAGCGCTTTATTTCCACAGGAAATGCTGTGAAGCTGGCGGAGGAGAACTACTACATCGCCCGGGAGAAGTACCGGGCAGGCGAGGGCCTCATGGTGGACATCACCGACGCCCAGGAGTCCCTGGCCACGGCAAGGCTCAATGAAATTTCCGCCCGCTATGACTATGTGCGCTATAAGGCCGCCGTGGAAAACGCCATGGGGGAGCCCCTCTCGGACGCTGAGCGAGCGGCGGCCGACCAGCTGGCACCACTGCTCTGGAGCGTCAAGGACGGCTCGGCGGAAAAGCGGGCCCTGGAGGGCAGCGACACCACGAAGACGGAGAAGAGAGCGGCAAAGGCCGATAAAAAAGAGACCGCCCCGGTGCAGCAGGTGTTAGAGCCCGCAGGACGGGCCCAGGCGCGGGATCGGAAGGATATCGTGCCCGCGGTGGATGCGGCCAGCGTCGCCCGGGATATGGCAGGAACGGCAGGAGAGAACGCAAATGAAGATTGATTGGAAGGTAAAGGTGGGGATAGCCCTCCTGATCCTGGCAGGGGCCTCCTACGGCGGCTATCGCTACTACACGGGCCAGCAGGAGGCAAAGCAGGCGGCTGCTGTCCAGACCACCCAGGTCCAGCGCATGGATCTGAAGTCCACCGTCTCCGCCACGGGCACCATCCGCCCGGTGGACTCCGTGGAGGTCAGCTCGAAGATTACGGCGCGTCTCGCCTCCGTCCTGGTGAAGGAAAACGACATGGTGAAGGCGGGCCAGGTGGTGGCGACGCTGGACGCGAAGGACTACGCGGCAAAGCGGGACCAGGCCCAGTACAAGGTGACGAATACAAAGGCGGAGTATGATCGCATCCGCTACCTCTACAGCATCGGCGCCGACACGGCGAAGCAGCTGGAGGATGCCCAGATGAACTACGACACGGCGGTCTCCGAGCTGAGCCAGGCCCAGTCGGATGCGTCGGAGACGAATATCCTCGCGCCCATCGATGGCACCGTCGTGGGGGAGCCGAAGACCGTGGGCACCATGGCCGTCTCCACCAGCGACAACCCGACGGTCATCATGCGGCTGGCGAACCTCTCCACGAAGCAGATCATGGCGAAGGTGGATGAGACGGACATCGGCAGCATAAAGGATGGGCAGACGGCCACCTTCACGGTGGACTCCTTTCCCCAAAAGACCTTCACGGCCCGCGTGTCGAAAATCTCCCAGACGGATACGTCGAACACCTGGGATACCAGCTCCTCCTCGTCCTCTTCCTCCTCCTCGTCCACCAGCGTCATCTATTACTATGTAACCCTCGACGTGGATGACCCGGAGGGGATTCTCTATCCCGGCATGACGGCCCGGGTCGATATCGAGACGGCCACGAGGGCAAATGCCATCGCCATCCCCCTCTCTGCCGTGCGGACGGATACCCAGGGATCCTACGTGGTGGTGAAGAATCCTGACGGCACCCAGGAGAACCGCTACATCGAGACGGGCATCTACAGCGACGACTACGTGGAGGTGCTCTCGGGGCTCTCCGAAGGGGAGGAAATCGTCACAACCCTCACTTCGAAGAAGACGAGCTCCAGCTCCAGCGTCCACCCGGGCGGCCCCATGTTCTGATGTGAGGTACCCAATGGATTCGAAAAAGAAAGAAGACCGCTATGCGACCATAGAGCTCAAGGGCATCCGGAAGCTCTACACCATCGGCGGCGAGGAGGTGGCGGCTCTGGCCGGCATCACCACGAACATCTACAAGGGGGAGTTCGCCGCCCTCATGGGGCCGTCGGGCTCCGGCAAATCCACCCTCATGAATATCCTGGGGTGCCTGGATAGGCCCACGGCCGGCTCCTACAAGCTGGACGGCCAGGAGGTGGCCCATCTCTCCGACGACGCCCTCGCAAAGACGCGGAACAAGAAGATCGGCTTCGTCTTCCAGAACTTCAACCTGCTCTCACGCATCACGGCCCTCGAGAACGTGGCCCTGCCCTTGGTCTACGCGGGGGTGGGCTCCCGGGAGCGGCGGGAGCGGGCCATGCACTTACTGGAGGCGGTGGGGCTCGCCGACCGGGCGGAGCACCAGCCAAATGAGCTCTCCGGCGGCCAGCGGCAGCGGGTGGCCATCGCCCGGGCCCTGGTGAACGACCCCCATATCATCATGGCGGACGAGCCCACGGGCAATCTCGATACGAAGTCCACGAAGGAAATCATGGAGATTTTCCAGGACATGCACGAGAAGGGGCGCACCATCATCCTCGTCACCCACGAGCCGGAAATCGCCGCCTGCGCCAGCCGCCAGCTTCTCGTGCGGGACGGCCTCATCACCCGGGACGAAGGAAAGGGGGCGGTGATGGATGTTATTTAAGGAATGCTTTGCCATGGCCCTCACGGCCCTCTTTGCCAACAAGCTCCGGTCGCTCCTCACCATGCTGGGGGTCATCATCGGCGTGGCGGCCGTCATCGCCCTGGTATCCGTAGGCATGGGCGTCCGGAAGGGCATCACGTCGAACTTCGAGAGCCTGGGCGCCAATACCATCATCATCATGCCCGGCGCCTCCGTTCGTGGCCCTCGGACAGCGGGCTCCCGGCAGACGCTCAAGTATTCGGATGCCCAGGCCATCAAGGCGAAGGTGCAGAATATCGACTACGTATCCCCTTCCGTGAGCTCCTCCTACCTCGCCGTCTACGGCAATCAGAACTGGACGACCACGGTGGAGGGGGTCACGGCAGAGCTCCTCAAAATCCGATCCCTGTCGGTGGCCAGCGGCTCCTTCCTCTCCCAGACGGATCTCGACAAGCGGAATCGCGTGGCCGTCATCGGCACCACCGTGGCGGAGAACCTCTTTGGAGAGGAGAACCCGGTGGGCAAAAACATCCGCATCAAGAACCAGCCCTTCAAGGTCATCGGCCTCCTGGAGTCGAAGGGCAGCTCCGGCTTCGGCAACGACCAGGATGATACCATCTATATCCCACTGACCACGGCCATGCAGCGCATGCAGGGCATCGACTACGTGCGCTCCATCAGCGTCCAGGCCTCGAGCACGAATGCCATCGACCAGGCCCAGGAGGATATCACGACACTGCTGCGGCAGCGCCACCATCTGACGGGCAAGCAGGAAAATGACTTCAACGTGCGCAACACCGCCAGCATCATCGAGTCGGTGAACGAGTCCACCGCCATGCTGACCATCCTCCTGGGCTCCATCGCGGGCATATCGCTCCTCGTGGGCGGCATAGGCATCATGAACATCATGATGGTCTCTGTCACGGAGCGCACCCGCGAGATCGGCATCCGAAAGGCCCTGGGGGCCACCTTCTCTAACATCATGATGCAGTTCATGATAGAGAGCATGGTCATTGGCATCGTGGGCGGCCTCATCGGCATCGCGGTCGGCTGCGGTGCCTCCTATGCCATAGCGAGCACCGGCAAGGTGCAGACGAGCATCACCTGGCTTCCCATCGTGGTGTCCTTCTCGTTTGCCGTGGCCATCGGCCTCTTCTTCGGCATCTATCCGGCAAGAAAGGCGGCAAAGCTCGACCCCATCGAAGCTCTGCGGTACGAATAAAAAATCTATGGCAATGAAGCCTTCCGGAGGAGTTCCTTTGGAAGGCTTTTCATGTATACAGTCCACATGATAAAAATTCTTAGATTATCCCTTGCAGGCGCACACAAGTATATGTTATAATTCTATACATCATATTCCATAGAGATATACAAACAGGAGGCGGTTGGCATGAACTTTCGAGCTTTCAAAAAACTCGCGTCGATAGCACTCGTCGCGATTACCTCGGCGGCCCTCGTGGCAGGCTGCGGCGGCGACACGTCGAAGAAATTCCTGAATATCGGCACCGGCGGCACGGCCGGCACCTACTACCCGCTGGGCGGTGCCATGGCGGAAATCCTCAACAAGGACATCCCGGGCATGAACGCCAGCGCCCAGTCCACCGGCGCCTCCGTGGCGAATATCAACATGCTGAAGGATGGCTCCATCGATCTCGCCATCGTCCAGAACGATATCGTCTACTACGCGGTGAACGGCACGGAGATGTTCAAGGACAAGAAGGTGGAGGGCCTCAAGGGCATCGCCTCCCTGTATCCGGAGACCTGCCAGTTCGTGACGCTGGAGTCCACGGGTATCAAGAATATCAAGGATCTAAAGGGCAAGAAGGTGGCCGTCGGTGCCGTGGGCTCCGGCGCGGAGGCCAATGCCCGCCAGATCCTCGAGGCCTATGGGCTGACCTATGACGATATCGAGGTCCAGTATCTCTCCTTCGCCGAGGGCGCCAGCGCCCTGAAGGACGGCAACGTGGATGCCGCCTTCCTGACGGCGGGCTATCCGACAGCCGCTGTCCAGGATATCTCCTCCCAGAACAAGATTCGCCTTCTGCCGGTGGAGGCGGCCCAGGCAGATGCCCTCGTCGCCAAGTACCCCTTCTACACGAAGACCACGATCCCGAAGGGCACCTATGCCGGCTTTGAGGAGGATGTGCCGACGGTCTCCGTCATGGCGATGCTGGTGGCCTCTCCGAATGTGGAGGATGACATGGGCTATTCCATCGCAAAGGCGATTTTCTCGAATCTCGACCGCCTGGAGGCAGCCCACTCCGTCGGCAAGCTCATCAAGAAGGAAAATGCAAAGAACGGCATGTCCCTCCCGATGAACGCAGGCGCAGAGAAATTCTTTAACGAATGAGCAGGGGAGGGCGCCTGGTGCTCCTGGCGCTGGCCTCCTGCCTCGCCGCAGGTGCAGCCCTCCTCTCGCCCTTCGCCGTGATGACGGCGGCGGGAGAGAGGGTAGGGGCCGTACCTGCGCTCCCCGGGGAAAAACTTCAGATAGACTTCATCCACTCGGTGCAGAAGACACCGGTGGAGGAAAATCTCACCGTTGAGAGAGAAGGCTTCGTGCTCCACAGCACCCGCTATTTCTCCTTCGGCGTCGGGCTCCCCTTCCTATCTGAGGAAGGGGAGTTCCATTTTGAGGAGGGCGCCTTCGTGCTGGACCACATGGAGCGCCATTTCCCGAGGCTTTCTGTCAGGACAGGCGTTGGGACAAGGCTCCAGGTGACTTTGGGAGCAAGGGAGTACCCCCTTTACGAGGTCTATAAGCCGGGAACCCGCATAGATATTGAAATTCTTCCTGCGTGGAAGATGGTTTTATTGAAAGGAAGATAGGAATGGCAGAAAAGCCGGTGAAACGGTCGGCGGAGGATATCCTGAAGGAGTATGAGAAAGACACCGACACCATGATGTATACGGGGGTGATGGCGAAAATCGTCGGGGCGATTGCCATTGCCTTCTCCGTGTTCCAGATCTATACTGCCACCTTCGGCGTCCTGGACGCCCAGCTCCAGCGGGCCGTGCATCTGGGCTTCGGCCTCTGCCTCGTGTACCTCCTGTACCCGACGAAGAAATCTTGGTCCCGCACACGGCTTCACCCGCTGGACCTCGTCCTCGCCATCCTCGGCGCGGCGGCTCCCGGCTATATCGTCGTCCAGTACCAGGATCTGGTGCTGCGCTCCGGTCGTGCCACCGATGTGGACATGGTGGTGGGCTGCGCGGGCGTCCTCCTCGTCATCGAGGCCGCCCGCCGCGTCGTGGGGCTTCCCATGGTCTGCGTCGTGCTGGCGTTCCTCGCCTACGCTTTCCTCGGGCCCTACATGCCCGGTGTGCTGGCCCATCGCGGCCTGACGCCGGCCCAGCTCGTGAGCCACCTCTTCTTCACCACGGAGGGCGTTTTCGGCATCCCCTTGGGCGTCTCCTCCACGTTTATCTTCCTCTTTATCCTCTTCGGTGCCTATCTTGAGGCTACGGGCCTTGGCAAGTTCTTCATTGACCTTGCGAACTCCATTGCCGGCTGGGCCAGCGGCGGCCCTGCGAAGGTGGCCGTCCTTTCCTCCGGCCTCATGGGCACCGTCTCCGGCAGCTCCGTGGCAAACGTCGTGGGCACCGGGTCGCTCACCATCCCCATGATGAAGAAGCTCGGATACCACAAGAACTTCGCCGGCGCCGTCGAGGCGGCGGCCTCCACGGGCGGACAGCTCATGCCGCCGGTCATGGGCGCTGCGGCCTTCCTCATGGCAGAGTTCATCGGCGTGCCCTACATCGAGATTGTCAAGGCGGCCATCGTGCCGGCCTTCCTCTACTTCGCCGGCGTCTGGCTCGGCGTCCACTTCGAGGCAAAGCGGGAGAACCTGAAGGGCATCCCCCGCAGCGAGCTTCCCTCCATTTTCTCCATACTAAAAGAGCGGGGCCATCTCGCGCTCCCGCTCATCATCATCGTCTATCTTCTCGTCTCCGGCTACACGCCCATGCGGGCAGCCCTCGTGGCCATCTTCCTCTCGATTATTTGCTCCGCCCTTCGGAAATCCACCCGCATGAAGCCCATCGAGATTCTGGATGGTCTCATCTTGGGTGCCAAGGGTGTGCTCTCCGTCCTGGTGGCCTGTGCGGCGGCCGGCATCATCATCGGCGTCGTCACGAAGACGGGCATCGGCCTGAAGCTCGCCTCGGGGCTTCTCGACCTCTCCGGCGGCATGCTGTTCCCCACCATGGTCTTCACCATGATTACGGCCATCATCCTGGGCATGGGCGTGCCCACCACGGCGAACTACGTCATCACCTCCACCATTGCGGCGCCGGCCATCATCCAGCTGGGGGTGCCGGTGCTCTGCGCCCACATGTTCGTCTTCTACTTCGGCATTATCGCCGACGTGACGCCGCCGGTGGCTCTCGCTGCCTTTGCCGGCGCGGGCATCGCGGGAGGCAACCCCCTGAAGACGGGTATCAACGCGTCGAAGCTTGCCATAGCGGCCTTCATCATCCCCTATATGTTCGTCTATGCACCGGAGCTCCTCATGGTGGAGGCGACTCCCGTGAGCGTCATCCTCGCCACCCTCTCGGCTCTTATCGGCATGGTGGCCCTGTCCTCGTCCCTCATCGGGTACCTTGCGGATAACTGCCGGAAGGCAGAGCGGGTGCTCCTCATCGTGGGGGGGCTTCTGCTCATCAAGCCGGGGCTCGTGACGGATGCCTGCGGCCTCCTGCTCTTCGTCGCGATTCTCGCGCTGCAGCTGCGCCGCCGGAGGGCGGCTCGGGATTAACAGCCAAAGGCGAAGTCATCGCGCTCCATCTGCATCCTCAGCTTCCTGAGGATGCTTTTTTTTGCCTTGCTGACGGCCTGCCGGGTCACCTGCAGCTTCTCGGCGATGGCCTTGAGGGGCGCCTCCTCGAAGAAAATCAGCCGAAGGATTTTCCTCTCCCTCTCCGTGAGGGTGCGCATGGCCTCCTCCAGGGCCACATGCAGGGTGACCGCCTCCTCCGGGCTCCCTGCCGCCTCCTTCGAGGTGACGGCATCCCAATAGGCCGCCGCGTCCTCGCTCTGATCCGGATGGATTTCCCGATCCCAGTCCCGCCTAGCCCTTCGGAAGGCGCTGTAGAGGGCATACTTCACCTTCGAGGCGGCAAAGGCGGCGAAGGGGATGCCTCTGCTCTCATTATATTCCTGTATCGCCTCCCAGAAGGCCAGCCGGGCGATGGAGCCCGCCTCATCCGACAGATCTGTCCGCCGGAGATAGGGGGCCCGGGCGGCGCTTTTGAGGAGCGGCGCATATTGCTCGAAGAGCGCGGCCTGCGCCCCGGCAGCCCCCTTTTTGGCAGAGCGCAGCAGATCGTTTTCCTCCGTCAGCTCCCGCCTTGGGAGAAATTTCCTTGTTTCCTGTTCCTTTTGTGCCATTTAAAGTTCCTCCTTTTTCTTTATTGAGTGGGCAAGGCCCATGAATATGTGTCTATTGTAGGGAATAGGCGGATTTTCTGCGAATGGCCTATGAGGGGCGATTGGCTGAGAAAAGAAAGAGTTATAGGGACGAAAGGCATGGAATTTTGCGATTATAGGGGGCTTTATGCAGGTTTTTTCTTGCAATTTAATAGGGTAGGAAGTATACTGAAAATAGCCAAAGTGTAATATTCTTGCGCGGGATGGCTGGTGGGCCAGGAGGGCGTAGTGCAGTCAGGCTTCCGGTGGGTCAGGAGGACGCAGTGCGGAAGGGCGCAGGAGACGGCAAATCTATTTAATGGAGGAAATGTGTATGTCGTTTACGAAGAAGAGACTCTTCTCCCTTGGCACTGCCATCGTGATGGGTCTCACCGGCGGCGTGGCATCAGCTGCGACGACGGGTCCTGTTGTGCCAGACGTGGGCAGCACGCTGTCAAAGGTCGATGCCGGTACGCTGGCGCAGCAGGAGAAGATGAAGCAGGAGCTGGCCGAGGATGGCATCGTGCTGGGTGACGCCGACATCAAGCTTGAAGAGTCGGAAAAGCCTGCGCTCGATATTCCGGACACAGTCAAGTTCCAGGTCAATGATTTCAAGATCACGGGCCAGGACATGTATCCGGAGGACGAGCTCAAGGCGATGGTCTCGGATATGAAGGGGAAGATTGTCTCCTTCAAGGACCTGCAGGCTGGCGCGGACAAGCTCACGAGCTTCTTCCGGGAGAAGGGCTATCTCGCCTCCCGGGTCTATGTGCCGGTCCAGACGGTGGATCAGGGTATCGTCGAGTACACCTGCGTTCTCGCAAAGTTCGACGGGCTCACCATCAACAACCACACGGATATCCATGACGGGGCTCTGGAGCGGGAGACCCGCTTCCTGCAGACTGGAGGGCTCCTGACCCGCAGTCAGCTGGAGCGCGCCGTATGGCTCCTCTCGGATCTGGCAGGCGCCGATGCGAAGGCCACGCTGACCACGGGCGAAACGAGCGGTACGGTCCACGTGACCATCGACCTCAATCCCCATATTGGCAAGCAGGGCCTCTTCACCATCGACAACTGGGGCAACCGCTCCACCGGCTACTGGGAGTATGGGCTCAACTACGACTTCCTGAACCTGGCGAAGGAGGGCGACCATATGGCCGTCGGCCTCTCCACCACGGGCGCAGAGCTCATCAACTGGGGTGCCAACTACACGCTGCCTACCCTTCGGGATGGCTTCCGCATGAAGCTGGGCTTCAACTCCCTGGACTATTCTCTTGGCAGCGACTGGTCGTATCTCGATGGCGTGGGCTATTCGAAGACGGCTTCCATTGGCTTCGAGGATGCTATCCGTCGCAGCCAGAAGAACAATCTCTACTGGAGCCTCATGTACAACCACAGCTGGCTCAAGGACGAGTATCGTACTCTGGACGGCTGGTATAGCGATAGGAATGGCAACTCGTTCTATCGCAACGGCATATACGGCGATAAGGAAGGCGACGATGTGACCCTTTCCCTCTATGGCGATGAGCAGGATCACTACGGTGCTTCCGACTGGCGTGTTGACCTGAAGTGGGGCAACATCGACAATCAGACGCCGGACGATGCCATCTTCAAGATTGCCGATGCGAACTCCCATGGCTATGTAAAGCTCCGGACCAATTATCTGCGTCGGCAGAACCTCAATGACAGGCTCTATCTCATGCTGACAGGCCGCTTTCAGCTGGCCAACCAGAACCTGGACTCCTCGGAGCACTTCTCCCTGGGCGGCCCCAATGGCGTCCGCGCCTATCCGACAAGTGAGGCCTCCGGTGACCAGGGCTACTTCACCCGGGCAGAGCTTCGCTGGCTCGTTCCCCTCAAGGGCAAGGAGGACCAGCAGGTCCACATCGCGACATACCTGGAGCATGGCGGTGTCTGGCGCAACCACGACAATTCCATCGACCCGGGCCGCGAGAACCGCCGCCTTCTGCAGGGCATGGGCATCGGCGTCATCTGGTCCCGCAATGAGGACTGGTTCGTCCGGGCCGACTATGCATGGCGTCTTGGCTCCGAGCCCTTTGATTCGGACAAGTCGTTCTCCAGCGGTCATTTCTGGATCCGTGCAGGCGTCTACTTCTGATAGCGCCCTGCGAATTTGATGGGAGACATCTCTCCCGCCCGCCTCGGCGGGCAGTCGAAGGAAGGTGAGGCTTATGCGCCCGCTTGTTTTCACGAAATCGCTCCATTTGGCGCTTGGCATATCCTTCTTTCTTTCGGCAGCGGCCACCTCGGCCCCCATGCCGCAGGGACCGCCTCCGCGTCCCGACCTCTTTCCCGTGTCCCCGCACAACATCGGGGGAAGCGCGACGATTGAGAGGGGCTCGCTGGCCCAGGGAATAGCCCGCACACTTCCGCTCTACAAGATCGAGAATGCGCAGCTTGCAAGCTATGGGGATTACCTGGCCCTTGCCGATGAAAAGGGCGTGACATTGACTCCGGCGAAGGAAAAGCCCCCGGCCTACAGCCGGAAGGCGGATGAGTACCGCGAGTACGAGACACAGCTAGCCGTTGGAAAGGAAGCGGGCAGATTTCGCCTGGCCTACAACGGTGTCACCCTCCGCGTGAATCCTCTGGATGATGCGGCTCTTGCCTTGATTCGCCAGGGGGATGGGGAGAAGAACACAAAGGTCTTCTCCGCAGCCCTCGCAGCGGCCTATCATACTATGGGACTTTCCCTCGACAAAATCGAGGGCGTCTATCTCGACTTCGAGAAGGGCGCGGTGTCCCGGGGTGAGGCAAAGGAGATTGCAGAGTCCCTGGAGAAAAAGGGAACCCCGAAGGAAGACTACAAGGTGTCGGAGGTGGATGATGACATCATCCTGGACACCGGCGCCTGGAGCGAATAAGCACGAGAGTGCAGGAAAAGGACCGTTTCACAATGTGAAACGGTCCTTTTCTTGATGTAGAGAACTCGTAGAAGCCGGTTGACTCTTTCTCCCTCTCTTGCAACGCTCTGCGCCCGGGCTCCCCCTGCCCTTACGGGCTCCCCCTCCCGGAGGGAGGCGATATTACGAGTATCCTACGACAGCCTCTGCCGGGAGCTGGGGGCGTGTTCTTCCTTTGCAATAGCGGGGCGGTAGATGCGGTGGAAGATCACGTAGGCGGCGAGGACGAAGAGGGCGGCTGCGTAGCCGATGTAGGGGAGGGCATCGTAGGAAGCCACGAGACTGCCGATGGCGGTGCCGCCGCCGATGCCCACGTTGAAGATGCCGGAGAATATGGACATGGCCACGGGTGCCGCGCCTAAAGAGACGGCTCGAATGAGCTCCGCTTGGAAAGCCACATTGAAGACGATGGAGGCGATGCCTGCGAGAATGGGCAGCAGGACGAAAAAAAAGCCCAGAAGCGTCCCTGCCTGCCACAGGCCAAATAGGAGCGCGATGGAGAGCATGGCACCGCCTATCGTCTTCATGCGAGAGCGGGTGTAGCCAAAGGAGAAGATGGTACTGCCGAGGAGGCCGCTGGCACCCACGAGCATGAGGGTGAGGGTGACCGTCTCCGGTGCGAAGCCCGCCACAAAGCGCAGGAAGGGCTCGATGTAGCTATAGGTCACAAAATAGGAGGTGGCAAAGAGCACCACGATGGCGTAGATGGCAAGAATGGAGGGCCGCCGAAGGAGGGCTGGCAGCTCCTTTAGGGAAAAGGGTTTCGTCTCATAGAGCTTTGGAAAGAGGAAAAAGAGGTAGACGAGCACTGCAAGAGCTATGGCACCGATGACGAGGAAGGTCTCGCGCCACCCAAAGAGAAGTCCGATGAAACGACCGAAGGGGATGCCGGCGACCATGGCGATGGAGGAGCCCACGACCACCATGGAGAGGGCAAAGGGGCGATGCTCGCGCACCACGAGGCGGGTGGCGAGAGGCGCCGCCACGGACCAGAATACCGCATGGGCCGAGGCCACCAGGAGGCGGGCCGCCACAAGGAGCTCATAGGATGTGGCAAAGGCCGCGCCAAACTGGCCGACCGCGAAGATGCCCACCGTCAGGAGCAGCATGCGCCGCACCTCCAGCTTCATCGCAAGGATCGTCAGGGGCAGGGACAGGATTGCCACCGCCCAGGCGTATATGGTCACGATATGACCCATCTGGGCCTCCGTCTTGCCGAAGGAGGCGGACATATCGATGAGGAGCCCGATGGGCATGAACTCCGACGTGTTGAAGACTACGACGGAGACGGTGATTCCCAGCAGAGCCAGGAAATACTTGAGGGGAATGGGAAGCTGAAACAAAAAATCCTCTCCTATTGATAGAGTTTCCATACTTTAGACAAATATAATTCATAGCGACCAATCTTTCAAGGGGAGAATTTTTTTCTGATTATTTTGAGAAACAGAAGGATTTCCCGCCCCTGCGGCGAATACACTAGATAAACCCAAAAGAATCCACAAGAGTTCCCCCGCTTCGTCGGAGGGCATGAGAAAGGGGATGCGCTGCTATGGCAACGTTCAATGTAAGAGGCAAAAATGTCGAAATCACACCTGCACTTCGCGAATATGTGGAAAAGCGCGTGGGCAAGGTCACAAAGTATTTTGATAAGGTGGGCGATATCAGCGTCCTTCTGACGGTCAACAAGGGCCGCCACATCGTCGAGGTCACCGTCCCCATCCAGGGCGGCATCCTGCTCCGGGGCGAGGAAGCCACCATGGATATGTACACCTCCATCGACCTGGTGGTGGAGAAGCTGGAGCGCCAGATTCACAAGCAGAAGACAAAGCTCGCCCGTCGCTTCCGTCACGGCGGCTTCAAGGCCGAGGCCCTCGCAGAAATCCCCGTGTCGGAGAAGGCCGAGGTGGAGGGCGACTATCCCGTCGTCAAGACGAAGCGCTTCGTGGTGAAGCCCATGGATGTGCAGGAGGCCATCATGCAGATGAACCTTCTGAATCACAATTTCTTCGTCTTCCGGGATTCGGAGACGGAGGAGGTCAACGTGGTCTACCGCCGTACGGACGGCAACTACGGCCTCATCGAAAGCGGTACCTGATTGCCTCTTATGAAATAACAGGATAAGCGGGAGCTGTGATGAATGCAAGTTTCATCACAGCTCCTTTTTGCCTTGTCCCCCTCTCGATGGGGATGGCCCGATAGGGCCGGGGGAGTCTGCGAGAAAGCAGACGTACGACTGAGGGACGGGGGCATTTTCAAAGATTCTTTTATATTGCGAAATCTTATTGCTTGCGATAGAATGGAAAAGGAAAGAGAGGGGATATTTTGCGGAAGATCCTTGCAAATGCGGATGATTTTGGGCGCCATGAGGCGATCAATCGGGCGGTGGAGGAGGCCGTACAAAACGGCATCCTGCGCTCCGCCACCCTTATGGCGGGGGAGAGGGCCTTTGACGATGCCGTGCGGGTCGCTCACCGCAATGCTCTTCTTGGCGTGGGCATCCACTTCACCCTGGTGAACGGCACGCCGGTGCTGCCGCCGGAGGAAATCCCCTCCCTGATGCGGGAGGACGGCACCTTCCACGACGACTACGGCAGCTTCGTAAAGCACTATTTTGCCGGCCGCATTCGCCTGGAGGAGGTGCGCTCCGAGCTCTCCGCCCAGCTGGAAAAATTCGAGCTCACGGGCCTCACCCCCACCCATGCCGACAGCCACCAGCATATCCACGTGTTGCCGGGAATACTGGAGATTGTCCTCTCCCTTTGTGAGGAAAGCGACATCGGGGCCTTTCGCGCCCCCAGGGCCCCTCTTTTTGCGGGTAAGTTTGGTGGGCTAGGCCAGCTTATCGGCCGGGCGGGCCTTGCCTTCCTGGCAGATCGGGCCGCCCGCAAGGCAAGGGCCCGGGGGATATGGACGCCGGAGCACTTCGCCGGCATCGTGGCCGGGGAAGCGGTCTCGGAGGAGACCTTGCTGGAGGTCATTGAAAATCTCAAGGAGGGTACAACGGAGGTCATGCTGCACCCAGGCACGGACACCGAGCTCCTCTCCCAGGAGCTCTCCTGGCAGCATGACTTTGAGGCGGAGCTTCACGCCCTTACCTCGCCCAGGGTGCTGGAGGCACTGGAGGAGGGGGGCATTGCGCCCTGCAATTTCTCGGTGCTGGAATAGCCCGTTCAATTTGTCAAAATGCATCTCTTCTGAGAGGTGTGAGGTTATATATAGGAGGAATACCCATGGAAAAGCTTCATACAAACGATGCCCCCGCAGCCGTCGGCCCCTACAGCCAGGCCATCCTCGCAAATGGCGTCCTCTACGCCTCGGGCCAGATTGCTCTCGACCCGAAGACGGGCACCCTCGTCTCCGGCGGCATCGAGGCTCAGGCGGAGCAGTGCTGCAAGAACATCGAGGCAGTGCTCAAGGAGGCAGGGCTCACCACGAATAGCGTGGTGCGCACCATGTGCTTCCTGGCGGATATCGCCGACTTCGCCGCCTTCAACGAGGTCTACGCAAGGCACTTCACCGGAAAGCCGGCCAGGAGCTGCGTCGCCGTAAAGGATCTCCCGAAAGGGGCTCTCTGCGAGATCGAAGTGACCGCTGTCAAGGGATAAACATAGCATAGAAGAAAATGAGCATCCGAAAAATCTCGGATGCTCATTTTTATAGAGATTCCTTTATCTTCTGCAATTCCTGTTGTAACGAAGGCATATCCTCCGTGATGATTTCCCATATCAGTTTGAGATTTACTCCTTCGTAGTCATGAACAATGAGATTTCGAAGGCCATAAATCTGGTGCCGGGATATTTGAGGATGAATCAAATGAGAGCGTCTTTTCCTTTCCTGTGGAATTTTTCGAGCAAATGTGGTAAAGTTATATTTAGTTAGCTAACTAAATATTTAGAAAGGAAAGGGTGATGTCATGAAGCAGGAATTGATACCAACCTATGAGGAGCTGTTGCATCACAAGGAGCGGGTGGCGGATATCGATCCGCTTTCCGTCATCACGATGCTGGAGCTCCGGGCAGCGGGAGAGGAGGTGCAGCATAGCATCCTCGACATCCTGCAAAGGGAATACAAGCTCTCGGAGGGCAAATTCATCGCGCTCGTCATCCTGCACCAGACGGATGAGGGGCTTGCCCCCTCGGACATCGCGCGGCGCACAGGGCTCGCGAAGGCGACCATATCCGTCCTGCTGCAGAATCTTGATCGGGAGGGACGCATAGAGATCCGCCCGGATGCGGGGGATGGCCGCGGGAAGATCGTCCGCCTGACGAAGGAAGGGCGGGCCTGGCTCGATACCATCCTGCCTGCCCACTATGAGCGCATCTCCCGCCTCATGACGAACCTGACCCAAGAGGAGCGGGAAGAGCTCTGCCGCCTTTTGCGAAAGCTGGCGGAGGGCAAAGCGGATTCCCCCCGGAAATAATGGAAAGGAGAGATGAAAGGTGGATCGGAATCAAAAGGCAGTGCGCACAGGGATTGTCTTTCTCATGCTGCTGATCCTCGGTGGCCTCGTGCTGCTCTACAAGGGAAATGACGCGGTGGTCCTCGGTCGGGAGAAGAAGGAGGGCATCCTCACGGCGGAGCAGGTGAAGATGGCCTTCGACAATGTGGGAGGGCGCCTCATCGAGGAAAAGGTCAAGGAAGGGGACTATGTGAAGAAGGGGGATGTAATCCTCGAGCTTGACCCCACGGATACGGATCTTGCCATCGAAAAGCTCAAGGCGCAGATCGCCCAGCTCGATGCCCAGATCGGCTCCACCCGTGGAACCCAAGGGATAAACTTCCAGAAGGCGGATACGGATGAGACCCAGAGCTTCCGCCAGATTGACCAGCAGCGGGCGGCCGTGGCATCGGCCCAGGCGACGCTAAAGAATGCCCAGACGGACTACGGGCGGAAGGCCTCCCTCTATGAATCGGGTGCCATCGCCAAGTCCCAGCTGGATGACGCGGAGACGGCGCTGTCCGTCGCTAGCGCCAATGTGACGGCCCAACAGCAGCTTCTCGAAAAGCTCCTGGCGGGAGCCCAGGACGGGGCGACGGACAGCCTGAACCTCCCAACTATCGAGAGTGAGCGGGCGGCGGCCGGCAATATGGCAAACGATATCGCAGCCCTTGAGGCCCAGCGAAAGGCACTTGCCGTCCAGCTCCAGGAGCTCTCCGTGACGAAGGGCCGCCTGACCCTCCGGGCCCCGGAGGACGGGAAAATCTTGAAGCTCCTGGCGAAGGAAGGGGAGATGGTCTCGGCCGGCACCCCGGTGGTGCTCCTGGAGAGCAACCGCAGCTACTACGATATCTACGTGAGCGAGGAGCAGGCCTCCCACATCACGGAGGGCATGGAGATAACCGGCACCACCGTGGCAGGAGCGAGGGAGGTGCCCGGCACCGTGCGGATTCTCTCAAAGGCACCGGGCTTTGCAGACCTCAAGCAGTCCCGGGAGAAGGGGCAGGCGGATCTCTCCGCCTTCCAGGTGCGCATCTACATCGAGCCGACGGAGGGCGTCCTTCCCGGCATGACGATAGGGGTGAGGGACAGTGCATTCCGGTAAAGAGCCAGCGCGGGGCTTTCTCCCGGCCCTGAAGGCGGAGACAGGCTTTCTCTTTTCGGGCCAGGGCATGCCCTACGAAAAGGTCTGCATGATGGTGGCCATGGTGGTCTCCCTGGTGCTTGGCATCATGCTGTCGGACAATATCGCAAAGGATGCGCCCGTCGCCATCATCGATCTTGACAACAGCGCCTACACCCGGGAGCTGACAAAGGCCATCGATGCCTCCGAGTTCATGCAAGTCACGGCAGTGCTCCACACGCCGGCAGACCCTGCCACCCTCTTTTATGAGGACAAGGCCACGGCCGTCGTCTACTTTCCCCGGGATTTGGAAAAGAGCCGCTACACGGGGGAGGCGGCCAATGTGGGCATCTACTACGACTCCACGAATACGGCCAACAGCACCGACGTGCGGGTGGCGCTCAATCAGCTCGTGGCCCTCGACAACGCTGCGGCCGCTGGCGATACGGGTTCCACAAATGACAGCATCAATGGGAGTCTGGGCCTTGCGGAGCGGGATCTCTTCAACCCCAGCGGGTCGAACTACAACATCGAGACCTTGGGCTTCCTCTTCTTCTTTGGCACCATGTTCTTTGTCTTTGCCACCATCGGCATGGTGCCGCGGCTTCGGCTGACCCATGAGCTGGAGGGGACGCTCATGGAGGGCACCCCCTGGGAGCTGGTGGCGCGGATACTTCCCTATAGCTTTCTGCTCCTCGTGTCCTTCGTGGTGGGCATGGCGGTCATGCGCGTCACAGGCGATTTGGTCTTTTCCGGGAGCCTCTGGAAATTTTTGCTGGTGCAGCTGCTCTTCATCCCCACGGTGGGGGTCATGAGCCTGCTCTTCGGCTGGACGGCGCCGAACCCGGGCATTGCCTCCTCCCGCATGATCCTCTTCATCCCCGGCGGCTTCATCTTCGGCGGTCCCACGGGGCCCACCTCCTATCTTCCGGACTGGGTGCTGGCAGTGTCCCATCTCTTCCCTCTGACCTGGGAGTATCACTTCGTGCGGGATCTCGTGTCCCGGGGCGCAGGCCTGTCGGATGTGGCCCAGGTGCTGGGGGCCTTCCTCCTCTATATGGCGGTGGTGGGGCTGGCCCTCGTCTGGCGGTTCTATCAGGCAAGGAGGTCGCTTCTTATGCGGGCGGTTCAGGAGGAGAAGCATGAGAACTATCGAAAGGCGGTAGAAGCATGAACAGCGATATGGATCCGCAGAAAATCATCGAGGACATCATGAGCCGGCCAGCCCAGAAAATCGAATGTAGCCGCATCCTCGTGCCGACGGATGGTTCCGGCCAGGCCTTCAAGGCAGTGCAGGAGGCCATCTCCCTGGCAAAGGCCATGGAGGCGGATATTACCTTTCTCATGGCCATCGACCTCAACAAGAATGTCAGTGCCTTTGAGCAGGTGAGCCTCGGGGGCTATATCCCCAGCGAGCTCACGGGGGCAGCCTACAATTTCCTCATGGATATGGTCCGCCTCGTGCCCCGGGAGATTCGCGTCCGCGCCAAAGTGGAGGTGGGAAATCCCGGGGAGGTCATCACGGGCGTGGCCGAGGAGGAGGGAGCAGACCTCATCGTCATGGGCAGCCGGGGCTTCGGCACCTTCCATAGCCTCGTGGTGGGCTCCGTCTCCCACTACGTGCTCCAATGCGCCCCCTGCCCCGTCCTCATCGTCAAGGGCCTCCCCGCGGACTGGGAGGACGAGGACACCTACCGAGGGTGGCCACTCCAGGCCTAGACTCCGTTCCTTCGAGTAGCGAAGACACCCGTAGAGCGCTTCACGGAGTTGCGAGGGCTACTTGCATTTCTTGCGCTTCATTTACCGCCCGGCCTTCAAAACGCGCGTCTATTGTTTGAAGTTACGTGCAATAAACTTCTTTGCATCTCATTTCAGGGTACAGAAAATCGACGCCTAATGGGTGTTCGCGGGGTGAGCAGCTCCCGCGACCCGATTCTGCGTCGATTTTCTGCTGTGTATTATATCTTAGGAGAGCTTTGGTCCGTACGATGCGCCTCCTCGCGCTTCGTGCCAGTCCATTTGAAAGCCTGTATAGAATATAGCATACTTGAAAATGAAAATCAATAGCTAAAATAATTTTTCAAGAAGAAATATTTTATGGGCGGATTGCGGAAAAAGAAGGATTATCGGCCTGAATGTCGAAAGGAATATGGATAAGCCTTTCCGTATGCTATGCTGCAGAGGAAAGGGCAGGACAGCCACGGGCTTTGAGCAGGGAGTAACGTATGATTTCGGTAAAGGCGCTTTGTGTCGGGCGCGAAGCAGGCACGGGGAAGGAATCGGTGGATTCCGTCGTATTGCAGGAGGGAAAGGGCATCGAGGGGGATGCCAGCATGGAGACGGGGCTTCTCCACGTGCTGAGCTTTGATGAGATAAAGGCCCTCCGACGGGGAGGTACACTGGTGAAGTTCGGTGCCTTCGGGGAGAATATCGTCATCGATGGCATGGACTGGGATGCCTTCGAGGAGGGCGAGAGGCTCCGGCTGGGAGAGACGCTCCTGGAAATCGTGAAGGCGGAGGCGCGGCCTACCATCGGGATTGAGAGGCGCGGCAGCCTCTTTGTGCCGCGGGTCGCGGTATCGGCAAGAGTGCTTACGGGCGGTGAGCTCCGCGTGGGCGAGGAGGTCCACGAGGGGTAAGGTGCCGGTGGCGCGATGCGAGGGGAGGGATGAGGATGATTTGCAGGAAATGTGGCTGCCGCCTGGAAAGGGATCGGGAGACGTGCTATTTCTGCGGCGAGGAGGCAAAGCCCAGCGGACGGGAGCGGGAGCCCATCGCCCATGTGGTACTGCCGCCAAAGGTGCCGCTAGGGGAGCTCTCGCCGGTGCCGGGCTCTCGGGAGGAGACGCTTCGGGAGCTTCGGCGGCTTCAGGCGTACTTCCGGAAGATGGAGGACAAGTACGCGGTGCTCTCCGATCTCTGGATGCTGGATGCGCATCTTCGGGCGCCCTCCCTTCTCCACTGGACTGTAGCGGGGGGCCTCCTGGCGCTGGTGGTGCAGTTCTTTGTTGCACTGCATCTGCCCCTGGCCTATTCCTCCCTGTTCTTCATCATCTGGGGAGCGGTCGCGACCCTGGGCTATATGTGGAGCGGCAGGCGGTATGAGCACACCCGCGCCCGCCTCGCCCTCGATATCCGCAGGACGGAGAACGCCATACGGGAGCATTTCAACAAAGCAGAGGGGTGCTTTCTGCCTCTGGACTACACCCAGCCGGAGGTTATCCGGGAGCTCATCGAGGGGCTCGATTCGGGGCTCTTTTCCTCCTTCGAGGATTTCCGTATGGACAAGACGGTGCTATCCGACATCGTCCCAGCCCGGGAGCAGGCTGATATAGCAAGGGATGTTACACGTAGCATAGAACAATAAACGTGCCTTGCGAAGATGCCCTACCATAAGTGCTCTATGGGTATCTTCGCTGCTCGCATGAAAAAGGGGGCTGCTTCACATGGAATCTTCCATGTGAAGCAACCCCCCTTTTTTTGTGGCGTCAGCCCTCTTTTTTCTCCCGGATGGTCTGCCAGAGGTCTCGGGTGCGCTCGAAGAGTTTCTGCTCCGTGTCCCGGACGTTCTGATCACCCATGATGCGGGAGATGTACTGGGTGGCTTTCTCGAAATCCCCGATGCGGTAGCTTATGGCGCCGATGAGGTACATGGCCATGGTATCCGTCATGTTGCCGATGGGATACCGCTCCGTGGCCAGTGACTCGTCGTAGAGCTTTCTGGCGTTCTCGAGCTGCTGCTTTTCATTCTCGCTGTCCCCGGCGATGCGGTAGACCCAGCCGAGGCGCAGGAAGAGGCCGGCTCTGTTGGAGGGCGGGGTCTTTCGCATCTCCTCGAAGAAGAGGCCCAGCTTGTAGGCCAGCACCGCATCCTTCAGCTCCCGGTCCTCCTTGAAGGGGACGTTCACCGGGTGGCCCTTGAGGTAATCCTCTATCATTTCCTTGTGCTTGGCCGGGAGGCCCTTCGTGAAGGTGTTCTCGTCGCCCGCGAAGCCGCAGTGCTCGCAGATCCATATCTTGTAGAGGTAGGGGTTCGCGTCCTTGTAGTGGACGCAGTAGTCCTCGTCCGTCTTTTCCGCCAAGAGGCGCGAGCGCATCTTTACGACCTGCGTCTCCTCGCCGCAGACGGGACATTTCTTCTTCGTGACATACGTATACGTTCCCATGTGAAAGCCTCCCGAAGGGCAGGAGTCTGTGGCTTCCTGCTGTCTAGCCCAATTTCCGTATTGCCTATATATTATACAGGGAAAGCGTCTTTTTTTCAAGAAACAGAAAAGCTGTAAGAAATGTTACAGCCGGAAGGGAAAAGCACTGCTATACTGGGCTTTATCAATGTAGAGCAGAAGCATGGAGGAATATCATGAGCGCATTTTTAGCTCCGATCCATTTTCGGATGTATGACAAGATTGGCGTGCAGGAGGACTGGATCCGGGCCATCGCGGCCAAGGCTGTGGAATCTGGCTGGGCTGAGAAAGGGGAGCTCGCCCCGTATCTCGGCGATACGAAGGCACCGCTGGAGGAGGTCATCGACCAGGATGACATCCATAGCTGGATTTCGGCTCGCATCGAGAGTGTGGAGTCCCGCTACGCGGCCCTGGTGACGCGTCTCCTGAGGGACGATGCCTCCAGGCTGGAGGCACTGAAGGAGTTGGCCTATCGCTTCGGTGAGGAACGGGCGGCAAAGCTGCAGGATGCGATGAGTGCCTACCAGGCCCTCGACGGCAGCAGCCTCGACGGCATGCCCTGCGATGTCGTCAATGTCCCTCGGGAAAAGAGCGAGACTGTCTTTACCTGGGAGCGGCAGGAAGATGTGCATTCCCATTATTGGTCGGAGGCAGGGGGCGATCCCGCCGCCTACTTCGCCCTGCGCAGCGAGCTTGCGCGGGGGCTTCTTGCCCCATCGGGCTTTGAGGTGACGGAGGTATCGCCCAATGTCTTCCAGCTGGCCAAGGGCGTCGCCTGAGGAGCGATATCTGCTTTTTTCCAGCTACAATGTATAGAATAGGATTGCTCGAAAGCGGATTGCACGGAAGAGGCAATCCTATTTTTTATTGGGAGGAGAGACAGGTGCAGGCAGAAATTGATGCTTCTCTTTGTGTCGTATGCGGCATGTGCGTCCAGGCGGCTCCGGAGGCCTTCTTTATGGATGAGGCGGGGAGGCCGAAGGGGAGAGGGGTCATCCCGCCCCATGCCATAGACGATGCGCTGCAGGTGATGGAGGATTGTCCTGTGGGGGCGATTTCCCTCCGGTGAGCTGCCACTCGTCCGGCTGCGGGATTTGCAACCGGAGGCCTTAGGCTGTTTTGCTTTGTTCCAGACCGCCGGTTTGTCTTCGACAATTTCATGAAGGCAAGTTATCCAAATAATGTAAATAAATTATCGAAACTGGTTGTTTTTTCGGACAAATTTCCCTATAATGTTGAAAAGATGCTCTTGAGAGGGGAGGGATGTTTGTGCAGAACTTGGAACGGGCGCAGAGGGCCATGGAGGATTTCCTGGCCGCGCTTGATGTGGATGTGGAAGCCCTCGGCATGGAAAAGACCCCGGAGCGGGTGGCGAGGATGTTCGGCTTTCTCTTTGATGGGCTGGGGCGGGACACAAAGGAAATCTGGGGCGAGACGTATGCCTCTGGCTCCGACGGCCTCGTGGCGGTGCGCCGCATCCCTTTCTACTCCATCTGCGAGCACCATCTCGTGCCCTTCTTCGGGGAGGTGAGCCTCGTCTACCTGCCGCAGGAGGGCCGGGTGGCGGGCTTCTCGAAGTTCACGGAGCTGGTGCGCTGCCTCGCCCATCGTCCCCAGCTGCAGGAGCGGTTGACCCGCCAGATTGCAGAGGCCATTGCAGAGGACCTCGGAGCCCGGGGCGTCCTCGTGAGCCTCTCGGCACAGCAGCTCTGCATGATGATGCGAGGCGAGCTGGCCCATGGGGCCCGCACCATGACCACGTATCAGACGGGCCTCTTCCGGGAGGAGGAGGCTCTTCTCGCCCAGGCCTATCATCTGATTGGAGGAGAAAATGCATGAGCGGATACATTGAAAGGCCGGAGCGCCACTACCATTTCCGGGATGGGAAGGAGCTGGCTCTCGGGAACCATACCACCGTCATGGGCATCCTCAATGTGACGCCGGACTCCTTCTCCGATGGAGGCCTTTGGAACACGGTGGACAAGGCCCTCTTCCACATGGAGGAGATGGTGAAGGCCGGGGCTGAGATCATCGACCTGGGGGCTGAGTCCAGCCGCCCGGGCTTCCGTGTCATGCCGGCGGAGGAGGAAATCGAGCGTCTCCTTCCCTTCCTGACGGCGGTGCTCGCGGAGTGCCCCGTGCCGGTCTCTGTGGATACCTTCAAGGCAGAGACGGCCCGGGTCGCCGCGAAGGAGGGCTGCCATATCCTGAATGACATCTGGGGCCTCCAGTATAGGGAGGAGCCCGACGAGATGGCAAAGGTGGCGGCAGAGGCGGCTCTCCCCATCGTGGTCATGCACAACCAGGAGGGGACACAGTACCCGGGGGACATCATCACCTCCATGCAGGACTTCTTCCGCCGGACGATTGCCCTGGCAGACGAGGCGGGCATCCCCAGAGAAAACCTCATCCTAGATCCCGGCATCGGCTTTGGCAAGGATGCGGCGGGCAATGTGGAGGTGCTCGCCCGCCAGGAGGAGCTCCTTATCATCGACGGGGAGCGCTATCCCCTGCTTCTCGGCACGAGCCGCAAGAGCTTCATCGAAAAGACCCTGGGGCTCCCAAAGGGGGAGCGTATGGAGGCGACGGGGGCCACCTGCGTCATCGGCGCCCTGAAGGGGGCCTCCATCGTGCGGGTCCACGATGTGATGGAAATCACCCGCATGTGCCGCATGACGGATGTGATTTTGGAGAAAATGAGGGACTAGGCTGCGGCCACCCTCAGGTGAAAGATAGAATGGAAAAGCAAGATAAAGAATGGATAGAATAGAGCTAAAGGGAATAGCGTTTTATGGATACCACGGATGTCTGCCGGAGGAGCGGGAGAAGGGACAGCGATTTTTCGTGGATCTCACCCTCTTCACGGATCTGAAAAAAGCCGGGGAGACGGATAATCTCACCGATACGGTGAATTATGCCGCCGTCTATGAGGCGATAAAAGAAATTGTGGAGGGCACGCCGCGAAACCTCATCGAGGCGGTGGCGGAACGAATAGCCGGGGCGGTGCTGGAGGGTTTTTCGCCCGTCCGGAGGATCTGTGTCACGGTCCACAAGCCCTCCGCCCCCATCGGCGGGGAATTTGAGGATGTGGCTGTAAGCATTGTGCGAGAGAAGGGGGATGCAGCATGTACACGTGTTATCTAGGTCTGGGATCGAATCTTGGCAATCGAGGGGAAGCGCTTCGAAGTGCTCTTCGCAGGATTTATACGCTCCCGAAGACGACGCTGCATGAGGTATCGCCCTTCTATCAGACAGCGCCCTGGGGCAATGTGGATCAGGAGGCCTTCCTCAATGCCGTCGCCTGCATCACCACGGAGCTCTCGCCTGAGACGCTGCTCTCAAGGTGTCAGGAAATCGAAAGCGCCCTGGGGCGCGACCGCACGAAGGAGGTGCATTGGGGGCCCCGGACCATCGATATCGATATCCTGCTCGTCAAGGGCATCCGGCGGACGACGGACCCGATTCTCCCCCATCCCTATATGAAGGAGAGGGCCTTTGTCCTGCAGCCTCTTTTCGATATCGCGCCCCATATCGTCATCGATGGGGATCCCATCGAGAAAATCCTGACCCGCCTCTCCACGGAGGGGGTCCGGCCTGCGGCGGAGGTGGCGGAGCCATTCCCTCTCTCTATGGTGGCCAGCATCGATGCGGAGGGCGGCCTGGGCTTCCAGGGCGAGCTGCTGGAGCACAATCAGGAGGACATGGCCCACTTCCGCCGACTCACCATGGGAGGTGCCGTCATCATGGGCAGGAGGACGATGGAGTCTCTGCCAGGAGGTGCGCCTCTCGTGGGACGGACAAATATCGTGCTGTCGAGGACCCTCGCGGCGCGGCCGGGCTTTACGGTGGTGAAGGATATGGAAGAGCTCTGGCGGGAGCTGGGGGCCTTCCGGGCTGCCAATTCGGAGGGGAGGCTCTGGTGCATCGGCGGCGGCAAGACCTACGAGAGCCTCCTTCCCTATACGGGTGAGGTCTACAGGACGCGGCTGAAGGAAACGTACCGGGCGGATGTGTTCTTTCCGCCCCTCACGGGCTTTTCCCTCGTGTCCTCCCGCCGGGGGAAGGACTGTATCTACGAGTATTATTCCAGGGAGAAGGCGTGAGCATGGAGGTCTTTCATAATGACTGGAAGGAGCTCCTGGAGCCGGAGCTGGAAAAGCCCTACTATAAGAAGCTGCGGGCTTTTCTCATCGAGGAGTATCGGACGCGCCAGGTCTTTCCCGACATGTATGCCATCTTCAATGCGCTCCACTACACGCCCTATCACAGCGCGCGCGTCGTTATTTTAGGACAGGACCCCTACCATGGGGAGGGACAGGCCCATGGCCTGTCCTTTTCCGTACAGGAGGGGGTGCCGCCTCCGCCGTCGCTGCAGAATATCTTCAAGGAGCTCCGGACGGATTTGGGCTGCACCATCCCAAATAACGGCTGCCTGAAGCCTTGGGCAAAGCAGGGGGTGCTGCTATTAAACACGGTGCTCACTGTGAGGGCCCATGCAGCCGGCTCCCATCAGGGGCAGGGCTGGGAAAGGTTTACGGATCGCATCATCGAGCTCCTGAATGAGCGTGAAAAGCCCCTGGCCTTTATCCTCTGGGGGGCCCCTGCGCGGCGCAAAAAGGCGATGATAACGAATCCGCGCCACTTCATCCTGGAGTCGCCTCACCCGAGCCCCCTTTCCGCCCATCGGGGCTTCTTCGGCAGCCGCCCCTTCTCGCGGGTCAATGCATTCCTGGAGAGTGTGGGGGAGAAGCCCATCGACTGGCAGCTCCCGAATATCTGACACATTCTTCCCTCATGGTAAGCCGCTCACGGACGGAAGGCCTTTCTTTGCATACAATTAAAAATATTCACGTTTTTGGAAGGCGGTATATCATGGGAAAGATTTTGATTATCGGGGCGGGCCCGGCGGGCACCTCGGCGGCTCTCTACGCCAGGCGCGCCGGCCAGGAGGTCACGGTGCTCTACAAGGACAGCGGGGCCCTGGGGAAGACGGATCTCATCGAGAACTATTATGGCTTTCCCCAGGCTATCGGCGGGGAGGAGCTCTTCCGGCAGGGGATGGAGGGGGCAAGGCATCTCGGCGTGGAGTACATCCAGACGGAGGTGCTGGCCCTGACGATGGGGCCGGCGGGCTTCGAGCTGGAGACGACGGCGGGGGATTTCACCGCCGACAGCGTCATCCTCGCCGCCGGAGCCTCCCGGAAGACGCTTCCCATCCCTGGCCTGAAGGAGCTGGAGGGCCGGGGCGTCAGCTACTGTGCCGTCTGCGATGCCTTCTTCTACCGGCAGAAGCGGGTGGCCGTCTTGGGGGCGGGGGAGTACGCCCTCCACGAGGCGGAGGTGCTCGCCCCCCATGCCGGCGAGGTTCATATCTTTACGAATGGCCGGGAGCCGGAGGCAGCGTTTCCGGAGAGCTATATCCTCCACAGGGAAAGGCTCGAGGCCATCGCAGGCGACACACGGGTCGCAGGCGTGACGGTCGAGGGTGGCGAGACGATTCCCCTGGAGGGCGTCTTCCTCGCCATCGGCACGGCAGGTGCCACGGAGATTGCGAGGAAGCTCGGGGCAATGCTCGAGGGGGCAAATGTGAAGACGGACGAGAGCATGGCAACGAATGTGCCAGGGTTCTTTTCCGCCGGCGACTGCAATGGAGGCCTGCTGCAGGTGGCAAAGGCCGTCTGCGAGGGCGCAAAGGCAGGCCTGTCCGCTGTGAAGTTCATACGTGCGAAGAAGTGAAACGTGTATTTATGCAGGCAGTATGGTCGTATACCCTACAGCGAACCGTTAAGTGTAGCAAAGCGCACGGTCGTTTGCGGAACGTGGTGAGTGTAGGGTATATGGAACCATACTTTACTTTTTAACGCTGAAAGGAGAATGACAGTGAATTCCTTCCTAGCCAAGCTTAAAGCTGCGGGGGCTGCAGCACTGATTGCGGCCTCTGTTCTTGTGTTTCCGTCCCAGGGACTGGCCTCTGTGGAGGAGGATGGCGTCCATATCCATATCTACCACACGAATGATATGCACGCCCGCATCAAGGATACGGACGATGGGGGCAAATCCATCGGCATGGGGGTGCTGACGGCCGTCCTCCGGGAGGCGAAGGACAGGGACGCGGATACCCTGGCCCTCGATGCGGGGGATACCTTCCACGGCACGGCGGAGGTCAATGTGAACCGGGGGCTTGCCATGGCCCGCTTCCTCAATATCGCCGGCTACGATGCCATGGTGCCGGGCAACCACGACTTCAACTACGGAGCGGACCGGTTGACGGAGCTGGCGGCGGCCCTGAACTTCCCCATACTCTCGGCCAATATTGTGACGAAGGCGGACGGCAAGCAGATTTTCCCCAGCTACAAGGAATTCACCCTGGACGGCGTGAAGGTGGCAGTCTTCGGCCTGACGACGCCGGAGGCCGCCTACAAGACGGCACCGGCCAATGTGAAGGACGTGGCCTTCGAAAATCCCGTGGAGGCGGCAAAGCGGGCCGTGGCCCTGCTCCGAAGCCGCAATGATGTGGTCATCGGCCTCATGCACATGGGCCTCGATGAGAGCTCGGAGTTTACCTCGAAGCGCATCGCCCAGGAGGTGCCAGGCATCGACCTCATCATCGACGGCCACAGCCACACCCGCCTGCCGGAGGGGCTGACGGTGGGAAACACCCTCATCTGCCAGACGGGCTGGCATGATTATTCCATCGGGGACATCGAGCTGGTGGTGAAGGACCACGTCCTCACCAGCAAGAAGGCAAGCCTCCTGGATAAGGCAGGGCTTACGGGCGTCGCGCCTGACGAGGCGGCGACGCTGGCCCTCTCGGAGCTCGAGAAGGAAAACGCCGCCACCTTCCGGCAGGTGAAGGCGACGAGCCCCAAAGTCTTCCCTGCGGAGCGGGAGAAGCTAAGGAGCGAGGAGACGGAGCTGGGGAATCTCGTGGCGGACGCCCTGCGGGAGGCGACGGAGGCCGATGTGGCCCTCCAGAATGGCGGCGGCATCCGGGAGGGGCTGCCGGCGGGCAAGGTGACGGAGAAGGATCTTCTCTCCATGTTCCCCTTTGGCAATACGGTCATGAAGCTCGCGCTTACCGGCGCGGAGCTCAAAGCGGTGCTGGAGCATTCCGTGGAGTACACACCCGAGTCCTTTGGCGGCTTCCAGCAGGTCAGCGGCGTGACCTTCACCCTCGACCGGTCGAAGCCGGCTGGGGAGCGGGTCTCGGATATCGAGGTTGGCGGCGTGCCTCTGGAGCTCACGAAGACCTACACCGTCGCCACGAACGACTTCACGAAGTCCGGCGGCGACGCCTTCGACATGCTGAAGAATGCAAAGGTGGTGGGGGAGTACGCCTCCCCGGAGGAAATCCTTGCCCAGTATCTGAGCACCCATAAGACTTTCGATGTGACCGTGGGCCGCATCCATATGGTGGAGGCCCGGCAAAAGGCCGCATAATCGAAGCTTTTCGAAAGTCCTTGGCAAATGCCGAGGACTTTTTACTATGAAACCCCAAGAAGTCAAGCCGTAGGCGCAGACTGATTGGCTGGTTT
>CAMCBT010000018.1 GCA_945873115.1 uncultured Mitsuokella sp. | reverse complement strand
AGAAGGTGATTGCTTGTTTTCGTTTATGTTGGCGCATTAAATTGCGTGTGGTTTATTATGTAAATCCCCAAGAACGCAAGCCGCAGGCGCAGCGTGATTGGCAGGATTTACTGCAAGGACGGGCGCACAATGTCCACAAAGTGGACGTTTGTGCGTGTAGTTTACTATGAGAACCCAAGAATCAAGCCCAAAGGGCGCAGATGATTGGTTGTTCTCTTGCAAGGGCGGCGCACAAGACCCGCAAGTGGACGTTTGTGCGTGTAGTTTGTGATGTCCGTGGCCCGAGGATTTTTCGCGATTTTTGTCATATTTTTGAGAAAATGAATTGCAATTTTCACGCGCTTTTGCTATAATTATCGCGTAAAACATCATAACCCTCATGTATACTCATGGCATTCCGAGTGTGCCCAATTCCGGGTGCGTTCCAATTTTAAGGAGGCAAATTACTATGAAGGTAACAGTTGTTGGTGCAGGTAATGTCGGTGCAACCGTCGCGAATGTCCTGGCGACGAAGCGTTTCTGCAGCGAGGTCGTCCTCGTGGATATCAAGGACGGCGTGCCCCAGGGCAAGGCCATGGACATCATGCAGACGGCCCACATGCTGAACTTCGACACAACGGTCACGGGTGTCACGGCAGAGCCGAATGATCCGAACGGCTACGCGCCGACGGCTGGCTCCGAGGTGGTCGTCGTCACCAGCGGCATGCCGAGAAAGCCGGGCATGAGCCGTGAGGACCTCATCGGCGTCAACGCAAAGATCGTCAAGAGCGTTGTGGATCAGGCCCTGAAGTTCTCTCCCGATGCTTACTTCATCATCATCTCCAACCCGATGGATGCCATGACATACCTGACGCTGAAGGATACGAAGCTCCCCCGCAACCGCATCCTCGGCCAGGGCGGCATGCTGGACTCCAGCCGCTTCCGTTATTTCCTCGCAAAGGCTCTGACGGAGAACGGCTATCCTGCAACGCCGGCTGATGTGGATGGCATGGTCATCGGCGGCCACAGCGACAAGACGATGGTTCCCCTCGTGAGCCTCGCAACGCTCCGCGGCATTCCTGTGACGACGCTGCTGCCGAAGGAAGTCCTCGATGACGTGGTGGCGAACACGAAGGTGGGCGGCGCAACGCTGACGAAGCTCCTCGGCACCTCCGCTTGGATGGCTCCGGGCGCAGCAGCTGCTGCCATGGTGGAGGCCATCGCTCTCGATGCCAAGAAGACGATTCCCTGCTGCGTCTCCCTCGACGGCGAGTATGGCGAGAAGGATCTCTGCATCGGCGTTCCTGTCATCCTCGGCAAGGGCGGTTGCGAGAAGATCATCGAGCTCAAGCTGGAGGGCGATGAGAAGGCGAAGTTCGAGGAGAGCGTCCAGGCTGCACGCAATACGAACGCAAAGCTCGGCGACGCACTGAAGTAATCCGATAATCGAAGCATCCGATTCCGAAGGGCAGTATAGCCCTTCGGGATTTTTCTTTTATCCCATAGAGAGTCTATGAAAAAAATTCTTGACGAGGCAGGGAAAGACGTTTCTATGTCAAATATAGACAACATGAATATATCATAGGCAAAAACACGGAAAAGGATTATAGTGGCGTGGGGACAAGCGGCCTTTGCGGCTGCAAGCGGATTATCGTCCCGCGCGACATCGTATGGGAGGAACGGCTTATGTTAAAGGCGTACGCAGTCAGCGACCTGTGTCCAGGCATGACGATTGGCAAGGATGTTATTGGAAATGATGCCAGTGTGCTTATCCAGGCGGGGACGACCCTCGACAACGCGATGATTGCCATGCTGAATGCCCAGGCCGTGTACTCCGTCGAGGTCTGGTCGAAGGATGAGGTGGAGGAAGAGACGGCAGCACCTCCTGCTCCGGCACCCCCGGCAGAAGCACCACCATCTGTCCACCATGTGGAAAAGGATGTGCTGCTGGATGATTCCTATATCGGTGTCTACAACGAGACCTATAAGGCCCTGGAGAAGATGCTCATAGACCTTCGGGACAAGGACACCTTCGACATGGCAGATTTGGACGGGATTTTCCAGAAGAAGACCTTCTATACCCTCTGCGATGGGGCAAAGGCCGTCTCCCAGAGCCATAATATGAGCCGAAAGGGGAAATATGTGGTTCACCACAATCTGGGGGTGGCCATCCTGGCAGGCCT
The DNA here is from genome assembly GCA_945873115.1 of uncultured Mitsuokella sp. GTDB lineage: Bacteria > Bacillota > Negativicutes > Selenomonadales > Selenomonadaceae > AWVT01. The sequence continues at coordinate 31,982 of CAMCBT010000018.1, read as the reverse complement.
CATGGCAAGGTGGCTCCGCATGGATGCCACGAGTCGGCGGGATCTCATCACGGCGGCCCTCTTCCTGGATGCGGGCAAGCTTCGCATCTCCGATGCGGTCCTAAATAAGCGGGCCCGGCTGACGCCGACGGAGTATGGCATCGTCATGAACCACCCGAAGTTCAGCTATGAGATGCTCCTAAAGACTCCCCTCAGTGGGAATCAGAACGTGATCTACGGGGTGCTGCAGCACCATGAGCGCTGCGACGGCTCCGGCTATCCCTACCATATCCCGGCGGCACAGATTTCCGCCTTTGGCAAAATCCTCGGCATCCTGGATGTCTACGATGCCATGGCGGCAGATCGGGCGTACGCCAAGCGCAGCTCGCCCTTTGATATCTTCACCATCATCAATGACGATATCCTGGCGGGACGCTTTGATACCCAGTACGGCGTGCTCTTCATCCGCCAAGTCTGCCATGCACTGAATGGTAACTGGGTGCGCCTGTCCAGCGGGGATAGCGGCCGCATTGTCTATCTGGACGAGTCCCGCATCGCATCGCTTCCCGTGGTGGAGACCACAAAGGGGGAGTTCCTGGATCTGAACCAGAAAAAGGATGTGCGCATCGAGTGGATCCTGACGGCGGAGGAAGTCGAAAAGCTGAAGCTCTAAAATCGAATGCATATGGAAGAGCCTTCTCGGATGGAGAGGGCTCTTTTGGAATACAAGGAGGAAAGCACATGGGCATGGTGCCAAAGCTCAATACGATGAAGTTTACGGAGGAGCGTCCCTTCCACGTGGTGGCGCCCTTCGAGCCCATGGGAGACCAGCCACAGGCCATAGAAGACCTGGCGGCAGGCATCGAGAACGGCATGACGGCCCAAGTGCTCCTAGGGGCCACGGGCACGGGCAAGACGTATACTATCGCCAAGATGATCGAAAAAGTCCAGAAGCCCACCCTCGTCATCGCCCACAACAAGACGCTGGCCGCCCAGTTGGCCAGCGAGTTCAAGGCCTTTTTCCCGGAAAACTACGTGGGCTACTTCGTCAGCTACTACGACTACTACCAGCCGGAGGCCTATATCGCCCAGACGGATACCTACATCGAGAAGGATGCCTCCATCAATGACGAAATCGATGAGCTGCGCCACAGTGCCACCTGCTCCCTCTTCGAGCGGCGGGACTGTATCATCGTGGCCTCCGTATCCTGCATCTACGGCCTGGGCTCGCCGGAGAGCTACCACGAGATGGTGCTCTCCCTCCACAAGGGGCAGGAGGTAAGTCGGGATGAGATCCTCAAAAAGCTCGTCTCCATCCGCTACGAGCGCAACGATATCGCCTTTGACCGAGGGAAATTCCGGGTGCGGGGGGACGTCATCGAGGTTTATCCGGCGGGCTACAACAGCCGGGCCGTGCGCATCGAGCTCTTTGGTGACGAGGTGGACCGCATCGTGGAGTTCGACGTGACAACGGGGGAGGTCTACGGGGAGCGCACCCACTCCATGGTCTTCCCGGCCTCCCACTACGTCACAGAAGACGAGGACATGAAGATCGCCATGAAGGCCATCGAGGAGGAGCTGGAGGAGCAGGAGAAGAAGTTCACCGAGGAGGGGAAGCTCCTGGAGGCCCAGCGCATCGGCCAGAGAACTCGCTATGATCTGGAGATGATGCAGGAGATGGGCTACTGCTCCGGCATCGAGAACTACTCGAGGCACCTGACGCACCGGGCCCCGGGGGCGGCCCCCTATACGCTTCTTGACTATTTCCCGGAGGACTTCCTCATCGTCATCGACGAGAGTCATGTGACGCTGCCGCAGATCCATGCTATGTACGCGGGCGACAGGAGCCGGAAGGTGTCCCTGGTGGACAATGGCTTCCGCCTGCCCTCCGCCTTTGACAACCGGCCTTTGACCTTCGAGGAGTTCGCCGCCCGCATCAATCAGATTGTCTATGTCTCCGCGACACCGGGGAAATATGAGCTCAAGGAGGCCCAGCAGGTGGCCCAGCAGGTCATCCGCCCCACAGGGCTCCTCGACCCCATCATCGAGGTGCGGCCCATCGAGGGGCAGATTGACGACCTGCTGTCGGAAATCCATATCCGCATCGAGAAGAACGAGCGGGTGCTCGTCACGACGCTGACGAAGAAGATGGCGGAGAACCTGACGGAGTACCTTAAGGAGGCGGGGGTGAAGGTGCGCTATCTCCACTCGGACATCGCCACCATCGAGCGGGCGGAAATCATCCACGACCTCCGGGCGGGGGAGTTCGACGTGCTGGTGGGCATCAACCTCCTCCGAGAGGGCCTTGACATGCCGGAGGTCTCCCTCATCGCCATCCTGGACGCGGACAAGGAGGGCTTCCTCCGGTCCGACACCTCCCTTATCCAGATCATCGGCCGGGCCGCACGAAATGCCGAGGGACGGGTCATTCTCTACGCAGACCGCATCACCGACTCCATGCAGCGGGCCATGGACGAGACAGAGCGCCGCCGCACCATCCAGCAGGAATACAACAGGGAGCACGCCATCACGCCAAAGACCATCGTAAAGCCCATAATGCCCCTCATCGAGACGACGCTTGTGGCGGAGACGGGCAAGGGCTACGAGACGAAGGAGGGCAAAAAGAAGAAGCTCTCCAAGAAGCAGAAGGAGAGCCTCGTAAAGTCGCTGATGGCCGAAATGCGCGCCGCCAGCCGCGCCCTGGAATTCGAGCGGGCCGCCGAGCTACGGGACATGATCTTGGAGCTTGAGGGCGAGCTGCCAGCGGCAAAGAAATAATCTGCGTCCCATAAGAAAAGACCGTGAGGAATCAAGACTCAGAAAGGAGGAGGCGTAGGCCTTTGGCCAGGAAAAATGCTGGTTCATAGGCTACTTCCTCTGCTCTGCTGCGATGGCAAGGCGGGTGACGCCAGCCCCCTTGAGCATGTCCATCAGGGCCACCACCTGTCCGTGGGCGGCCCGCTTGTCTGCCTGGAGAATGACGGAGGCAGATGGACATAGGAATATATGCCGCCGGTCGCCACCACGCCCAGGAGCCCCAGGCCGGCTAGAAGAAAGGCACGTCTTGTCATAAAAATCCTTTCTATTTGCGAAGCTTCTTCGCCAGGGCCTCGCGGCGGAGGCGCTGCTCCCGGAACTGGGCGCATTTTTCCACGATGAGCCGCACCACCCAGGAGGCGGGGCGGGAGGACTTGGCATGGAACCACATCTCCACCGTCCGGCTCGGCGCCCCGAGAAGCGTCTCGAAGTCCCGGGGCGTCAGCCCCCAGAGCTCCCGCATGAGCTTCATGGGCTCATCGGCGCAGGCAATCCGATCCAGCTCCGCCGCCTTCTTGAGCTCCTCCACATCCACATTGAAGCCCGTCTTCTTCTGAAACCAATTCGGAATATCCTCCCGGGTGACCTTTGGCATAGCAACCGTCCTCTCGTGTATCTTCCTGTTTATTTTATACCATGTTTAACGGGGCGGTCAATGGAATCTACCAAATTCGAACTTCGCACCCCTAAAACTACCGAAATTGTGCTGCATCAGCGAATCCCGACTATAAAAATAGCACGGAATCCTGCCATTTGGTATAATGAAATTACCCCAAAAATCAGCCATACAGATGGAGGCTCGTGCTATGAACAGTATACCACAAGAACAGATGCAGGTCGAAACAAAAATCACGGATTTTCTGAAGGAATATTGTTACAGGTTGTTGTTCTTTTCATAGCGGAGACTGGATTTTTCATTGACAAGCTCCCTTTCCCTATGGTATGATTCTAAAACATAGGCGTGAGTGCGCCTATTTGGAGCGCGAGCTCCTTTCCCCAACCGCACGGCGAGGTCTCAAATGGCATTTGCCTACCGTAGCCGGCGAGTAAACATTATGGGAGGTGTAACAATGTACGCAATCATCAAGACGGGCGGCAAACAGTACAAGGTCGCAGAAGGTGATGTCATCCTGGTGGAGAAGCTCTCCGCGGAGGAGGGCGCATCTGTCGTATTCGATGAGGTTCTGACGGTCGTGAATGACGGTGATGTCAAGGTCGGCAAGCCCCTCGTCGAGGGCGCGAAGGTGACGGCGAAGGTCGAGGCCCAGGGCAAGGGCAAGAAGATCCGTGTCTTCAAGTACAAGGCCAAGTCCAACTACCGCAAGCGTCAGGGCCATCGTCAGCCCTACACGAAGGTCACGATTGAAAAGATCGAGGCCTGATGATACGGCTCAAGGTCTATCGACAAGAAGACGGGAAAATATCCGGCTTTAAGCTCACGGGCCACAGCGGCACGGCAGAGCGGGGCCAGGATATCGTCTGCGCGGGCGTCTCGGCGCTTTCACAGACCGCCTTACTCGGAATACAGGGGCATCTGCATCGCGATATGGAATACCAGCATGCGAGTGGAAAGCTCGAGATGAAGCTGAAAGGCGCACCCGATGATCTCACAGAGGCAATATTGCAGACCATGCTTCTGGGGCTGAAGGAAATCGAAAAACTCAGTCCGAAAGGTGTCTGCATCGAATCCTGAAACACGGAGGTGAATCTTATGTTCACGTTTGATTTGCAGCTTTTCGCGCATAAGAAGGGTGTCAGCTCCACGCGCAACGGCCGCGACAGCGAGTCGAAGCGCCTTGGCGTCAAGGAGCACGCCGGCACCATGGTGACGGCAGGCAGCATCCTCGTCCGTCAGCGCGGCACCCATTTCCATCCGGGCCACAACGTCGGTCGCGGCAAGGATGATACGCTGTTTGCAAAGGTTGCGGGCAAGGTCGCCATTGAGCGCAAGGGCCGGCACAACCGTCAGATCAGCGTTTACACGGCGGAAGAAGCTATGTAATACGTATGCCTGCGCGTGGGTTTGCGCAGGCATTTGTTCATTTTGGGCAGGGGTTCCTGCCCGCGACAGCGTGAAGTTGCGTTGGAATGGATAGGCTCCAGAAAGCGGCTTTCGCTTTCTGGGGCTTTTTGCATTCCAAACAGTGAGCCCGGAGCGCAGCACCGGGCAAGGAGGATACCATGCAGTTTATCGATAGGACCCGCATCATCTGCAAGGCGGGGGACGGGGGCCACGGCAAGAGCGCTTTCCGTCGGGAGAAGTTCGTGCCGAAGGGAGGCCCATCCGGCGGCGACGGGGGCCGGGGCGGCGACATCGTCTTCCGGGTGGATCCGAATATGAATACGCTCCTGGACTTCCGCTTCCATCGGAAGTTCACGGCGAAAAATGGGGAGAATGGCGACATCAAGAACCAGTATGGCAAGAATGCGCCTCCCTGCGTCATAAAGGTGCCCCCCGGAACCATCGTGAAGGACGAGGCCACGGGTCAGATGCTGGCGGATCTCACCGAGGTCGGGGAGGAGCGGGTCATCCTGAAGGGCGGCCGAGGCGGCCGGGGCAATGCGAAGTTTGCAAATCCCGCCAACAGGGCTCCGACCTTTGCGGAGTTCGGGGAGCCCGGCGAGGCGAAGAACCTCATATTGGAGCTGAAGCTTCTGGCGGATGTGGGCCTCGTGGGCTACCCGAGCGTGGGAAAGTCCAGCCTCATCACCTCCGTGAGCGCCGCCCGCCCGGAGATTGCGGAGTATCACTTCACGACGATCACGCCGGTGCTGGGCGTCGTCAAGACGGACTATGAGAAGAGCTTCGTCATGGCGGATATCCCCGGACTCATCGAGGGGGCGGCGGACGGTGTGGGCCTCGGCCACGATTTCCTGCGCCACGTGGAGCGGACGAAGCTCATCCTCCACATCGTGGATGCCTCGGGCATCGAGGGCCGGGATCCGGTGGAGGACTACCACAAGATCAATGCGGAGCTCAAGAAGTACAGCGAGTCCATCGCCCGCCGCACCCAGATCCTGGTGGCGAACAAGATCGACCTGCCGGAGGCCCGGGAGAACCTGCCGCGGCTAAAGAAGCTGGCCGAGGAGGAGGGCATCCGCTTCTTCGCCATCTCGGCGGCAACGCGCCAGGGGGTGAAGGAGCTCATTGACTGCGTGGGCGAGTGGCTGGACTCCTACGTGCCGGAGGCCCCGAAGGCGGAGGAGGCGGAGAAGGTCTACGACTTCGCCGGCGAGGATCCGGACAAGATTACGATTACCCGGAATGATGCGGGCGACTTCATCGTTCACGGCAAGGCTATCGAGAAGCTCGTCATCATGACGAACTTCAACAACGACGAGGCCGTGCGCCGCTTCCAGTACATCTGGCGCATCAAGGGCATCGACGGAAAGCTAAAGGAGCGGGGCATCAAGGAGGGCCAGACGGTCCGCATCGGCGATATGGAGTTTGAGTATAGGGAGTAATATATGATACGAAATTCATTGACGGGGAAGCAGAAGAGCTTTCTCAGGTCTATGGGGATGACCCTGGAGCCGGTGGTGCCCATCGGGAAGGAGGGGGTCACCCCCTCCGTGGTGGCCTCTGCAAAGGAGGCCATCAAGAAGCGGGAGCTCATCAAGGTGCGGGTGAACCAGAACGCCCTCATGACGCCTGAGGAGGCCATCACCATGCTGGCGGAGCGGGTGGACGCGAACCTCGTCCAGCTCATCGGACGCAACGGGCTCCTCTTCAAGCGCAACTTCGACGCGCCAAAAATCAACCTGCCGAAGTGAGGCGATAAGATGCAGGCAAGAGAGCGCCTGAAAGAGGCGAAGCGCATCGTGGTGAAGGTGGGGACCAGCACCCTCACGCACCCCAGCGGGCGGCTGGACCTCGGCCGCATCGAGGGGCTCGTGCGGGAGCTGGCGGATCTAAAAAACGCCGGCAAGGAAATTCTCCTCGTGTCCTCCGGCGCCATCGCCGCAGGTCTCGGGCGGCTGGGGCTCGCCGAAAAGCCCTCGGAAATCCCGGAAAAGCAGGCGGTGGCGGCCATCGGCCAGGGCGTCCTCATGCATATCTATGAAAAGCTCTTCGCCGAGTACGGCGTCACCATCGGCCAGGTGCTGCTGACGAAGGAAAACGCCGCCCGCCACCATCAGTATCTCCACTCCCGGGATGCCCTTCAGGCGCTTCTCGCCCTCGGGGCGCTCCCCATCATCAACGAGAACGACGCAGTCTCCGTGGACGAAATCAAAATCGGCGACAACGACAATCTTTCCGCCATGGTGGCCTCCCTCGTGGATGCGGATGCCCTGATTCTCCTGACGGATATCGAGGGCCTCTACACGGCAAATCCCAGCGAGGACCCTGAGGCTACCCTTATCGAGGAGGTGCCGGAAATCACCCGGGAGGTGATGGCCCTCGCAGGAGGCGCGGGCTCGAAGCTCGGCACCGGCGGCATGGCCACGAAGCTGGAGGCAGCCCAGGTCGCCATGAATGCAGGCACGTCCATGGTCATCGCCTCAGGGGCGGAGAATGGGAATATCCGCCGGATTCTCGCAGGCGCCCCTATCGGCACGGTTTTTCCCGCGAAGGAAGCCCACCTCCGGGTGCGAAAGAGCTGGATTGCCTTCGGGAAAAGGCTTCTGGGGGAGCTGGTGGTGGATGCGGGCTGCCGACAGGCCCTAGAGGGAGGCTCCAGCCTCCTGGCGGCGGGGATTCTCTCGGTGGAGGGCTCCTTCGACCGAGGAAGTGCTGTGCGGGTTCTTGACGAGGCCGGGCAGGAAATCGCCCGAGGCATCGTGAATTATAAAGAGGAGGAGCTATCGCGCATCCTCGGCCATCGCACGGAGGAGTTCCCAGAGCTCATCGGAAGGGATTCTGCCGGCGAGGTCATCCATCGGGACAATATGGTGCTGATGGTCTGATAAAGACGTTGTTTTCCGAGGGGCGGCCCGCCTCTCCTCGGAAGGATTGGGTGAGATGTATGGACTTTGAAGAGGAGCTTTCGAAAAAGGCAGAGACAGCACGAATCGCCAGCCGTGCGCTGGCCCAGGTGCCCACGGGGAAGAAGAACGCGGCACTTCGCCATATGGCGGATGCTCTGGAAAAGCGCAGCGAGGCGATTCTCCGGGCAAATGCAGAGGATCTCAGCGAGGCGCGGCAGGCCAATGTGAAGCGGTCGTACCTCGACCGGCTCCTGCTGGACGAGGGCCGCATCCACGCCATGGCGGAGGGCCTGCGGAAAATCGCGATTTTGCCGGATCCGGTCTATCGGGGGGATTTCTCCACGGTGCGGCCCAATGGCCTCGAAATCCGCCGCATCCGGGTGCCCATCGGCGTCATCGCCATCATCTACGAGGCCCGGCCCAATGTGACGAGCGACGCGGCAGGGCTCTGTCTGAAGTCGGGCAACGCCGTCATCCTCCGGGGCGGCTCCGAGGCCCTGCGGACGAATATCGTGGTGGCGGGACTCCTTTCGCAGGCGGCGCAGGAGGCGGGTCTCCCGGAGGGGGCCATCCAGCTCATCGAGACGCCGGCGCGGGAGGCGGTGGATGCGCTGCTGAAGATGCATGGGGCCATTGACCTTGTCATCCCTCGGGGCGGCGCAGGCCTCATCAAGCATGTGGTGGAGACGAGCTCCGTGCCCGTCATCGAGACGGGGACGGGAGTCTGCCATACGTATGTGGACGAGTCCGCCGACCTCGATATGGCCGTCTCCGTGGCCGTCAATGCCAAGGCCAGCCGCTGCTCCGTCTGTAACGCCATGGAGACGCTCCTCGTCCACAGGTCTGTGGCAGAGGAGTTCCTTCCGAAAATGGCAGAGGCCATGAAAAAGGCCAAGGTGATTCTTCGGGGCGACGGCCGGGCTCGGGAAATCTGCCCCGCCATGGAGGAAGCAACGGAGGAGGACTGGAGCACGGAGTACGGCGACCTCATCCTCTCCGTGGGCGTAGTGGAGGACCTTACGGCGGCCATCGACCATATCAACCGCTACGGCACGGGCCACTCGGAGGCCATCATCACTCGGGACATCGCCTCCGCCCACCGCTTCCAGCGGGAGGTAGACGCAGCGGCCGTCTATGTGAATGCCTCCACCCGCTTCACGGACGGAGAGGAGTTCGGCTTCGGGGCAGAGATCGGCATCAGCACCCAGAAGATGCACGCCCGGGGGCCCATGGGCCTCACGGCCCTCACCACCACGAAGTATCTCGTCTATGGCGAGGGACAGATTCGTGAATGAGAGCCCCTCGTGGGGCGAGGTTCTTCGAGGCTACCTCCGGGCGGCCACAGACTATGCCCATACGAAAAAAGGCGCTCATGATATAAGGGACTACGCACGGGCAGCAGGGCTCATCGCTCTCACCTGCGCCCTGGCATTTTTCCTGGCAGAGCAGCTTTTCCGGGAGTGAGGAGAGCCCCGCGGAGGCTCCGGCGGTGCTCGCCGGGAGCGTGACCTTTACTAGGGGGAGGTGGGAATATGGCAAAGCGCATCGGCATCATGGGAGGCACCTTCGATCCCCCACATCTCGCCCATCTTCGTATCTCGGAGGAGGCCCGGGAGGCTTTCCGCCTGGAGCAGGTCCTCTTTATCCCCGCCGCAGACCCGCCCCACAAGCAGGGGCGGCCCATCACGGCCTACCGCCATCGCTACCGCATGACGGAGCTGGCTATCACGGGAAATGAGGCCTTCGCCATCAGCGACATGGAGAGGCGGCGAGAGGGCCCCTCCTATTCCCTTTTGACCATCCGGGAACTGGCGGCCCAGGGAGATGCAGAGCTCTACTTTATCACGGGCATGGACTCCATCAACGACCTCCATACCTGGTACCATCCGAAGGAGCTCCTCTCCCTCTGCCACTTCATCGGTACGACGCGCCCCGGCGATCCGGGGGACCTGGCGGCACTGCAGAGGGACTTTGGGGACCTGGCGGGGAAAATCGACTTTCTCACGGTGCCGGGCATGGAGATATCTTCCACGGATCTCCGGGAGAGGGTACGGCAGAGTAGGTCCATACGCTACCTCGTTCCACGGGCAGTGGAGCACTATATACGGGAGGAGGGACTCTATCGATGACAATAGAGGAAATGAAACGGGAGCTGGCTTCGAGGCTCGGAGAAAAGCGCTACAAGCACTCCCTGGGGGTCATGGACACGGCCGTGCTCCTCGCGAAGCGCTTCGGCGTGGACGAGGAGAAGGCGCGCCTCGCCGGCCTCCTCCATGACTGCGGTCGGGAGTACCCAAATGGGGAGCTCCTTGCGGAGGCAGAGCGCAGGGGGATTCCCATTGGCCCCATCGAGCGGGCCATGCCCCTCCTCCTCCACGCCTATATCGGCGCCGAGCGGGCGAGGGAGTTCTACAAGGTGGAGAATCCGGAAATTCTCCAGGCCATTTCCCGCCATACGGTGGGGGGCGAGGCCATGACGCCCCTTGACAAGATCATCTGGTTTGCCGACATGATTGAGCCGGGCCGCGCCTATCCCGGCGTAGAAAAGCTCCGGAAGCTTTTCCGGGAGGCAGCGCTAGATGAGATGATCCTCGAGGGTCTCACAGACTCCATCCTCTTCGTGGCCCAGGGGGGAAGGCTCCTGCATCCCATGACGATTCTTGCCCGCAATGAGATCCTCCTGAAGGGAAAGCCCCATGGATGCCCGTGACCGGGAAGCCCTGGAGCGGCTGGAGAACGAAGCACCCCTCACCCGGGAGGTCATCCGGCGGAAGCGGCGGGAAATCGCAAGGCGTAGGAGACGTCGCCTCTTCGGCTGCTTCTTTCTCCTCATCCTCTCTCTCGTCTTTCTGACCTTTGTCCTCTTCATCGGCTACACCCTGGTGAACTGGACCCTAGGGCTCTACCATGAATACCAGTCGGCCCGCTCCGGCTACGAGCTTCGCCAGGAGGCTCGGCGGGGGAAAATCGACCCTCGCTTCGATGGCTATACGAATGTGCTGGTGCTGGGCCTCGACGATGGGGCGGACGCCCGGACACCCGGGGAAAAGCATGCGGATACCATCTTCCTCCTGAGCACGGAAAATGAGACGGGGAAGGTACGCATCGTGACCATCCCCCGGGACACCTGGGTGAGCTATCCGGAGGGAGGCGCAGGCCGCCTCGGAAATCTCTACGCCAGCGGCGAGGCCCCTGCCATGGTGCGGGCGGTGAGCCAGCTTTTGGGAGTCTCCATCCACCAGTACATCACTCTCGACATGAAGGCCATGGTGGACCTCATCGATGCCCTGGGGGGCATCGACGTCTATGTCGAAAGCGACATGAACTACGACGACCCGGCGGGGGGCACCTCCATTCATCTGAAGAAGGGCTACCAGCACCTCACCGGCGTCCAGGCGGAGGAGTACATCCGCTACGTGAGCCCGGAGCTGGGGGAGGCGGGCCGCATCCAGCGGCAACAGAAGTTCGCCAAGGCCCTCTATGAGGAGCTTCTCCAGGTGGATACCATACCGCGGCTTCCTGCCATTGCGGAAATCTTCAAGAAGGAAGTGGACACCAGCGCGGAGATATTCGACTCGGCACACCTGGCGAATGTGGTGCGGTCCCTCTCCAGCGAACAGCCCACGAGCCTCATGCTCCCGGGAAACGTAGGAAGTGGCGGCGAGTGGCTGCCGAATGAAGGCGAGATTGAGGAAAAGATGGGAGAGCTCTTCTCCCCTGCCTCCCGCAGCGAGGCGGAGTCTACGGAAGAATAAGGGCGAAATGCTCTCGGATAAAATCAGGAGGAAACTATGACAGGACAGGAATTGGCCCTTGCCATCGCACGGGCAGCAGCAGAAAAAAAGGCCTCGGACATCGTGACGATGGACATGCGGGGCGTCATGGACTCGACGGACTATTTCGTCATCTCCTCTGCCAACACGGCGACCCAGGTGCGGGCCATCGCCGACAGCATCGAGGAGGAGCTCGCGAAGGCGGGCGTCCCCTTCCAGCGGAAGGAAGGCTACCGGGAGGGGGAGTGGGTGCTCCTCGACTACGGCGATGCCATCGCCCATGTCTTCCGGACGGATCAGCGGGGGTACTACGCCCTGGAGCGCCTCTGGGGCGATGCGAAGCTCACCCCCTTCGAGGAGCACTGAGATGGAGCGGGAGCGCGAGCTGCGCCGCCCCAAAAAATACGGTCCCTCCAGCGTGGCGACCCTCAAGGTCGTCCGGGAGTCGGATATGGGTGCCTTCCTCGATGCCGAGACGGGAAATACCAGTGACGACATCCTCCTCCACAGGACGCAGCAGACCCGGCCCGTCCACATCGGCGAGGAGGTGGAGGTCTTCCTCTATCTCGATCCGAAGCGCCGCCTCACCGCCAGCATGCGCACCCCGAAGATGAAGGAGGGGCAGATAGCACGTCTCCGGGTCATCAATGTGAGCCGAGACGGGGCCTTCCTCGACGTGGGGGCGGAGCGGGGCATCTTCCTGCCCTACGCCGGCATGCGGGGCCGTCCCCAGATCGGTGAGACCGTCTGGGCGAAGCTCTACACGGACAAGTCCGGCCGCCTGGCTGTCACCATGGAGGTGGAGGATGAGCTCCGCAGGGCCTCGCGCCCCGCAAAGGGGGTCCATGTGGGAGACCGGGTGACGGGTGCCATCTACAACTACACGGAGGCCGGCGCCTTTCTCTTCTCCGAGGAGCGCTACATCGTCTTTATCGCCAATAAGGAGATGCGGGAGCGTCCCCGGGTGGGGGAGGTGGTGACGGCGCGAGTGACCTATGTGCGGCCCGATGGCCGCCTCAATGCCTCCCTCTTGGAGTCGAAGGAAAAGGCACTGGTGACGGATGCGGAGCGCATCCTCTCCTTCCTCTCGGAGCGGGAGGGCAAGATGCCCTACAGCGACGCCTCCTCCCCGGAGGTCATACAGGGGAAATTCCACATCTCCAAGGCCGCCTTCAAGCGAGCCCTGGGGCACCTGCTGAAGGAGGGCCTCATCGAGCAGCGGGAGGGCTGGACCTATGCGAAGAATGGCGAAGCCGCAGGCCCGGACGAGGACAAAACAGAAAACCCGTGAGAAATTCCCATAGGATTAGAAGGAATTTTTTCAATAAAGTAGAATATACCACCATAAGAGAGTTATTGTACTAGATTCTTTTAGGATTGTTGTTGGAGGCTGTCCTCTGGGCGGCTTCCCTGGACCATGGGGGCGAATAGAATGGCAGATACCAAAGGCAAAGAGCCAGAGACAAAGGGCGATCAGAAGGGCATTCTCCTGGAAACAGGCACGAATGAGTTTGAGATTGTCGAATTCAGCATTGGTGGTGTCAACTATGGCATCAATGTGGCGAAGGTGCGCGAGGTCATCACCCGCGTTTCGGTGACGGAGATGCCCCAGGCACATCCCTACATCGACGGTCTTTTCACGCTTCGCGGCAAGGCGATTCCGCTCGTCAATCTCCCGCGCTGTCTTGGTGTGCAGACCCAGACGGAGCCGCGCAACATCATCGTCACGGAAATCAACAACTACAACATCGGCTTTTTGGTGGATAATGTGTCCCGCATCCACCGCATTTCCTGGAAGGAAATGGAGCCGGCACCGGAGGTGGGCGAGCAGACCCGCGTGGTGGGCATCATCAAGATGAAGGACCGCATCGTCCTGCTGCTGGACTTTGAGACCATCATCGCGGAGATCAATCCGGAAATCAACCAGAAGCTCACGACGGTCGAAGAAGCCTCCGAGGACATCAAGGACAAGCGCGGCAAGGCCCACGTGGTGGTGGCCGAGGATTCCCCGCTTCTCCGGGATCTCCTCGTGCAGACGCTCCACGACTCGGGCTACAAGTTCGTCCGGGACTTCGGCAATGGCCAGGATGCCTGGGACTATCTCCAGACCCTGTCGAAGAAGGAGGGCCCCATCTCCGATCAGGTGGCCATCATCGTCTCCGACGTGGAGATGCCGAAGATGGACGGCCATCGCCTGCTGAAGCTTGTCCGCGAGGACGAGCGTCTTGGCACCGTCCCCCTCGTGCTCTTCTCCTCCCTCATCAACGAGGAGATGCGCCGCAAGGGCAAGGAGCTGGGCGCCTCCGGTCAGATTGCAAAGCCGGAGATCAACCAGCTCATCGAGCTTCTTGACCATCTCGTATTCAATACCCCGATCCGCGACCATAAGCTGGCCGAGGACCAGGGCCTGCCCTACGAGGACTGATAAAAAACAAGTGGAAGCTGTGATGCGTTCTTCATCACAGCTTCTTTTTTGTGCCCCCGTCACATTTGCAACGTATTTCCTCCGGTTTCTTGTGGTATACTAAAGAGGTTGAATTGTGTATTATCGCCTTTTTAAGGAAAGGGGAATGCTTGGTGGCGTTTTTTTCGAAATTCAAATACCTTGTGCCCGACCGGCGGGCCAAGGACGGTCATCAGCAGCTGAGTCATGGGGGACGGGACTGGGAGAACATGTATCGGGATCGCTGGTCCTTTGACAAGACGGTCCACTCCACCCACGGGGTCAACTGCACCGGCTCCTGCTGCTGGAACATCTATGTGAAGAATGGCCTCGTCACCTGGGAGAACCAGGCAAGCGACTACCCTGAGACGGATCCCAACATGCCGGACTTCGAGCCTCGCGGCTGCCCCCGCGGCTCCACCTTCTCATGGTACCTCTACAGCCCCCACCGCATCAAGCATCCCTACATGCGTGGCGAGCTGGCAAAGCTCTGGCGCGAGGCCCGGAAGAGCCATAAGACCGCCATGGAGGCCTGGCAGAGCATCGCCGATGACCCCGCGAAGAAGAAGCTCTACAAGGAGGCCCGGGGCATGGGCGGCTTCGTCCGGGCTACCTGGGACGAGGTGACGGAGCTCATCGCCGCCTCCACCCTCTATACGGTGCAGAAGTACGGCCCGGACCGGAACTTCGGCTTTTCCGTCATCCCCGCCATGTCCATGCTGTCCTATGCGGCGGGCATCCGCTTCATGAATCTCATGGGGGGCGTGGGCCTTTCCTTTTACGACTGGTACGCGGATTTGCCGCCGGCCAGCCCCCAGATCTGGGGCGACCAGACGGATGTGCCCGAGTCCAGCGACTGGTACAATGCCGGCTACATCGTCACCTGGGGCTCCAACGTGCCTCAGACCCGCACGCCGGACGCCCACTTCCTCATCGAGGCCCGGTACCGGGGCACGAAGGTGGTCTCCGTGGCACCGGACTATGCCGAGTCCACCACGGTGGCGGATGCCTGGATCAGCCTGAAGACGGGGAGCGACAGCGCTTACGCCATGGCTCTCGGCCACGTCATCCTGAAGGAATATTACCTGGAGAAACGCACCCCCTTCTTCGAGGACTACGTGCGCCGCTTTACCGACTTCCCCTTCCTGGTGCTGGTGGAAAAGGATAAGGATACCTACAAGCTCGGTCGCTTCCTCAATAAGAAGGACATGGGCGTAGACGAGAAGCACGCGGACTTCAAGTACTACGTCATCGACGAGAAGACCGGCAAGCTCGTCGTTCCCAACGGTACCATGGGAGACCGCTGGGACCGCCAGGAGAAGTGGAACCTCCGCTCTGAGGACAGCGACACGGGGGAGGCCATCGAGCCGAAGCTCTCCATTTGCGAGGAGCGGGACGACGTGGTGACGGTGGAGCTGCCGTACTTCGGCAACGACCACGAGGGAAAGCTCACCCGCGCCCTCCCCGTGAAGAAAATCAAGACGGCGGCGGGGGAGAAGTACGTCACCACCGTCTTCGACATGACCCTCGCCAACTATGGCATCGACCGGGGTCTCGGCGGCGAGGCGGCAGCCTCCTACGAGGACGACGTTCCCTATACGCCCGCCTGGCAGGAAAAGTTTACGGGGGTCGCGCCGGATCTCGCCATCCACATGGCCCGAGAAATGGCGGACAACGCCATCAAGACGAAGGGAAAGACCATGGTCATCATGGGAGGCGGCATCAACCATTGGTACCATGCGGACATGGTCTACCGCACCATCTTAAACCTTCTCATCTTCATGGGGTGCGAGGGCAGGAATGGCGGCGGCTGGGCCCACTACGTGGGCCAGGAGAAGCTCCGTCCCTCGGAGGGCTGGCAGCGCATCATGAGCGGCACCGACTGGCAGGCGGCGCCGAAGCTTCAGAACAGCACCTCCTTCTACTACTTCGCCACGGACCAGTGGAGGAGCGACGAGATCGACACCCGGACGGTGGCCTCTCCCACGGAGGAGCCTCGCTATCGCCATCCCGGCGACTACAATGTGCTGGCGGCCCGCCTGGGCTGGCTGCCGTCGTACCCGAACTTCAACAAGAGCGGCCAGACCCTCTTTGACGAGGCAAAGGCGGCAGGGGACGACAGCCTGGAGGGAATTCGCGCCCATGTAGCAAGGAGCCTGAAGGAAAAGCAGCTGGAGTTCTCCGTGGAGGATCCGGACAATCCCGTGAACTTCCCCCGGAACCTCTTCCTCTGGCGGGTCAACCTCATCACCTCCTCCTCCAAGGGCCAGGAGTACTTCCTGAAGTATCTCCTGGGCACGGAGAGCACCCTCTTCAATGAGGAGGAGCGGGAGGAGCACCCGGAAGAAATCAAGTGGCGGGATAAGGCAGAGACAGAAAAGCCCGGCGGCGCCGCCGAGGGTAAGGTGGATCTTGTCATCGACATCGACTTCCGCATGGCAGGCACGGCCCTCTACTCGGACATCGTGCTGCCCACCGCCACCTGGTACGAGAAGCACGACCTTTCCTCCACGGACATGCATCCCTTCGTCCATCCCTTCCAGCCGGCGGTCGATCCCCTCTGGGAGGCGAAGTCCGACTGGGATATCTTCCGCTCGCTGGCGAAGGCGGTCTCCACCGTGGCGAAGGAAGCGAATATGTTGCCCTATCAGGATGTCTTCGCCGTGCCCATCGGCCACGACAGCGAGGGGGAGACGGCTCAGCCCGAGGGGAGGGTCGTGGACTGGAGCCGGGGCGAGTGCGAGCCCATCCCGGGAAAGACCATGCCACAGATTCTCCATATCGAGCGGGACTACACGAAGCTCTACGACAAGTGGATCGCCCTCGGGCCCAATGTGGAGAAGGGCATGGGCACCCGCGGCGCCGGCTGGAAGTCCGACGATATCTACGAGGAGCTCAAGGACCGCATCGGCATCATCGAGGACAAGAGCCTCCTCTCCTATGGCATGCCCTCCATCTACGAGGCAAAGAATGCCTGCGACGCGGTGCTGAGCCTCTCCACCACCACGAATGGCAAGGCGGCCGTGAGGGCCTGGAAGGCCATGGAGGCAAAGACCGGCCTCGAGGGGCTCACGGAGCTTGCAAAGGGCCGGGAGAATGAGCACTTCACCTTCGAGGACATCGCCATCCAGCCGAGGGAGACGATTACCTCACCCTCCGGCACCGGCAGCAACAAGGACCGCCGCTATACGCCCTTTACCACCAGCATCGAGCAGGGCATGCCCTTCCGTACGGTTACGGGGCGCCAGTCCTTCTATCTCGACCATGAAATGATGCGGGAGTGGGGCGAGTCCATGGCCCTCTATCGGCCCATCCTCGAGTTCCGTCCCATCAAGAATCTCTTGGGCGGCACGAAGGAAATTACCCTGAAGTACCTGACCCCCCACAACAAGTGGAGCATCCATAGCATGTACTTCGATGCCCAGCAGATGCTGACCCTCTTCCGGGGCGGCCAGACCGTCTGGTTCAACGAAAAGGACGCGGCGGAAATCGGCGTGAAGGACAATGACTGGGTGGAGCTCTACAACCGCAACGGCGTTGTGGCCTCCCGGGCCGTCACGAGCCCGCGCCTCCCCCGGGGCGTGGTGTACATGTACCATGCCCAGGACCGCCATATCAATGTGCCCGGGTCCAGTATCACGAAGACCCGCGCCGGCACCCACAACACGCCCACGCACATTCTCATGAAGCCGACCCATATGATCGGCGGCTATGGCCAGCTCAGCTACGGCTTTAACTACTATGGACCCACGGGCAACCAGCGCGATACCTACGTGGTGGCCCGGAAGATGGAGGAGGTGGATTGGCTTGAGGATTAAAGCACAAGTCTCCATGGTGATGAACCTGGACAAATGCCTCGGCTGCCACACGTGCTCGATCACGTGCAAGAACGTCTGGACGAACCGCCCCGGCGCAGAATACATGTATTTCAACAATGTGGAGACGAAGCCCGGCATTGGCTACCCGAAGAACTGGGAGGACCAGGAGAAGTGGAAGGGGGGCTGGACTGCCGAAAATGGGGAACTCGAGCTTCGCTCCGGCAGCAACAAGGCCATAAGGCTCCTGAAGCTCTTCTACCATCCCGACCAGCCGGAGCTCGATGACTACTACGAGCCCTGGACCTATGACTACGAGACCCTCATCCATACGAAGCGGAGGAACCACCAGCCGGTGGCGAGGCCCAGGTCCCTCATCACCCAGAAGCGCATGGACATCCAGTGGGGGCCCAACTGGGAGGACGATCTGGCAAATCCGGATACCTCCCGGCAGGACGTGAACCTGAAGAACATGAAGAATATGGGGCAGGAAATCGCCTTGGAGTTCCAGGATCTCTTCATGAAATACCTGCCCCGCCTCTGCAACCACTGCCTGAATCCGGCCTGCGTGGCGGCCTGCCCGTCAGGGGCTATCTACAAGCGGGATGAGGACGGCGTCGTCCTCATCTCCCAGGATGTATGCCGGGGCTGGCGCCACTGCGTGCCTGCTTGCCCCTACAAGAAAATCTACTACAACTGGAAGACAAACAAGGCGGAAAAGTGCGTCTTCTGCTACCCGCGGGTGGAGGACGGCCTGCCGACCGTCTGCACCGACACCTGTCCGGGCCGCATCCGCTACAATGGCGTCCTGCTCTACGACATGGACAAGGTCACCGAGGCGGCCAGCGCCCCCGAACAACAGGTCTACGAGAAGGTCAAGGGAATTATCCTGGACCCGAAGGACCCGGAGGTCCAGAAGGCGGCACGGGAGGCGGGCATCCCCGAGGCCTTTATCCATGCGGCGGAGCGCTCGCCGATATACAAGCTTGTCAAGGAATGGGATCTGGCCCTGCCGCTCCATCCGGAGTTCCGCACACTCCCCATGGTCTGGTATATCCCGCCCCTTTCGCCCATCATCAAGAAGGTGGAGGCCTCCACCTATCTGCCGGATGCGGAGGAAATGCGCATCCCCGTAGCGTATCTTGCTTCCCTCTTCTCCGCAGGTGATGAGGGGCCTGTGCGCCAGTCCCTGGCCCGACTGCTGGAAATCCGCACCTACATGCGGTCGAAGCAGACGGAGGAGGAGCCGCCAAAGCTTCCCCTTGAGGGCAAAGCATACGAGGCCATGTACCGGCTGCTCGCCATTGCAAAGCGCAAGGATCGCATCGTGCTCCCCGCCGGCATCCAGGACAAGAGCCACGCAGACCGCCGCTTCCTCCAGGGAAGCGCGGGCTACAGCTGCCCCGGCGGGTGCTAGGAGGCAGCCATGGATGACTACAAGAATGTGCTCATGCTGGTGAGCTATCTCCTGGAGTACCCGGACGAGGGGTGGCGCAGTGCCTTTGAGCTACACCGCTCTGCGGTGGGGGAGATTCCTGCACCTCAGGAGCAGCAGGTGCTTACGGAGTTTTTCGACTATGTGGCGGGTATGGAGCCCGACGAATACGAGGAGCTCTACGTCCGCACCTTCGAGTTCTCCCAGAACACGAACCTCTACCTTTCCACCCACAACAGGACGGACTTCGGCAAGCAGGCGGAAGAGCTCCATGAGTACAAGGTCCTTTTCCTCGACAATGGCTACGATATCGATGAGGAGCTCCCGGACTATCTGCCGGCCCTCCTGGAGCTGGCGGCGGCAGCGAAGCCAAGTGAGTCCCGGCGGATTCTCGCAGCCATCAAGGCGAAGGTGGAGCTTCTCCGGGATCGCTTCATCGAGGCGAAGCTTGCCTATGCGTTCCTCATGGATGTGATTCTTACCCAGGCGGCAAGATTGGAGGAAGCCGTATGAAATTCTTTATCTGGGGCGTCCTTCCCTACATCGCCCTCTTTATGCTCATCTTCGGCACGGCCTTCCGATACTGGAAGTTCGAGCGGGCCTGGACCTCGAAGTCCAGCGAGTTTTTGGCAAAGAGCAGCCTGAAGTACGCCGGGCCCATGTTCCACCTGGGCCTCCTCATGGCCTTCGGCGGTCATGTCATCGGCATACTGATTCCGAAATACTTCACAGAGGCGGCGGGTATAAACGAGCACGTCTATCACATGATAGCCCTCGCAGGCGGCATCCCTGCAGGAATCCTCTTTCTGGGTGGCTTCCTGCTCCTGATGGTGCGCCGCTTCGGCAAGGATCGGATGGAGGTCAATACCTCACGGATGGACCGGGTGCTCTACCTGGTGCTCTTCCTCACCATCGTATCAGGCTTTGCGGGGACGCTTCTGAATATCCCCGGGGCCTTTGACTACCGCACCACCATCTCCCCTTGGTTCCGATCCATCCTGGCTCTCTCGCCGGACGTGTCCCTCATGGAGACGGTGCCGCCGGTCTTCCGCCTGCACATGGTGATGTGGATGCTGACAGCCTTCATCTTCCCCTTCACCCGTCTCGTCCATTGCCTGAGCTTTCCCTTTACCTACTTCTTCCGCAGCCCCATTGTCTATCGCAAGAAATGAGCTTGTGGAAGGAAAAGGAGTGAATACATTTGCCTGAGAAAAATGCTTCTCCCCAGCTTGGCCCAAATCCCACGCGGCAGGAAATCCTTGCCCATTGGAATCCGGAGGACAAGGCCTTCTGGGAAAAATACGGCGAGCGCATCGCCAAGCAGAACCTATGGACCAGCACCTGGGCCCTGGTGCTCTCCTTCGTGGTCTGGACCCTCTGGGCCACGGTGGCCGCCCAGCTCAACCAGGTGGGCTTCCACTTCAGCGACCATGAGATATTTACGCTGGCGGCGCTCCCAGGCCTCGTGGGGGCCACGGGCCGCCTGGTCTACACCTATATGCCGAGCCTTCTGGGCGGGCGCAACTTCACCCTCATCTGCACGGCGATACTCATTATCCCGCTGGTGCTCCTGGGGAGCGCCCTTCAGGACACCTCCACCTCCTACGACACCCTCTTTTGGATCGTGGCACTCCTGGGTCTCGCCGGAGCGAATTTCTCCGCCTCTATGGCGAACATCGGCTTCTTCTTCCCCAAGTCCCAGAAGGGGCTCGGTCTCGGCATCAATGCGGGGGTGGGGAACCTGGGCGTATCCCTCATCTACCTGACGGCGCCCTTCCTGCTGGGAGCAAGCTTTGGCGGCCTTTTCGGGCCTCCCCTGGTGACAGCGGCGGGCAAGGAGGTCTACCTCCAGAGCATCTGCTACTTCTGGGTGGCCCTCATCGTCGTGACGCTCTTCCTCATCTACCTCTTCATGGACAACCTGCCCATCCCGAAGCAGAGCCCAAAGAGCATGTTCTCCATCTTTGGCAACAAGCATACCTGGCTCATGACCTGGATCTACACCTGCGGCTTCGGCTCCTTCATCGGCTACAGCGCGGCTCTCGCGCTCCTCGTCAGCAAGGAGTTCCCCGAGGTGTCCTTCGCCTACGCGGCCTTCCTTGGGCCCTTCATCGGCGCAGGCATCCGCCCGGTGGGCGGGTGGCTGGCAGACAAGCTGGACAGCGGCTCGAAGGTGACGCTGGTATCCCTCATTATCATGCTGGCGGCCTGTGTCCTGGTGCTCGTGGGCATCCAGCACCACCGCTTCGCTCTCTTCTTCGGTGCTTTCCTGCTGCTCTTCCTCATGACGGGCTTCGTGAATGGCGCCTCCTTCCGGATGATTCCCTACATCTTTGATAATCCCGTCCACGCCTCTCTCGTGACAGGCTTCACGGCGGCCATCGCCGCCTATGGTGCCTTCCTGATTCCGAAGATTTTCGGCTGGGCCTACGCCTCCTTCGGCAACGTGGCCATGGCCTTCTACATCCTGATTGGCTTTACAGCCATCACGATCTTCATCACCTGGTTCTTCTACGTCCGCAAGGGCGCAGGAATGCGCTGCTAGATGTGAATGTAGCGGGCTTATGGAAGAGTCCCATCCATTGTCGAACATAGCGAGATAGCTTGCCTCCCTCTCGAGGGAGGTGCCCCCGCAGGGGGCGGAGGGAGTCTTTCTGTAGGCATTATCTTGCAAGAAAAATGACCTTTGAAGTCAATGGGCTTCAAAGGTCATTTTTATCACGTCAAATCAATCGGCAATCGCCGTCTCGAGGGCAATCTTCATCATGTCCTGGAAGGTGGTCTGCCGCTCCTCGGCGGTGCAGCCCTCTCCCGTGAGGAGATGGTCGCTGACGGTGAAGAGGGCAAGGGCCTGGACATGGGCCTCCGCAGCGAGAGTATAGAGGGCGGCTGCCTCCATCTCCACGCCGAGGATGCCATAGCGGGTGAGCTTCTTGCTGTCAATCTCCTCGTCGTAGAACCGGTCGACGGAGATGACATTGCCTACCTTCACGGGGAGGTTCAGCTTCTTGGCGCTCTCCACCGCCTTCGATAGCAGGTCGTAGTCGGCGATGGGGCAGAAGTTGATGGAGCCCCCGAAGATATTCCGGATGATGGAGGAGTCGGTGGAGGCCGCCTGGGCGATGAGCACATCCCGCAGATGGATATCCTCATGCATGCCGCCGCAGGTGCCCACGCGGATGAGCTTCTTCACGCCGTAGGAGTGGATGAGCTCGTGGACATAGATGGAGATGGAGGGGATGCCCATGCCCGTGCCCTGGACGGAGACGGGGACACCCTTGTAGGTGCCCGTGTAGCCCAGGATATTACGGATGGAGGTGTACTCTTTGGGATTCTCCAGGAAGTTTTTCGCGATGAATTTCGCCCGCAGGGGGTCTCCCGGCAGGAGGATGCGCTCGGCGATTTCGCCCTTTTCGGCAGCAATATGGGGTGTGCTCATGATGATCCTCGCTTTCTTTTTGAAAAATACCTGCAGATTTCCGAAATTTAATGATATCTTCATAAGGATATCGTATACTCAATTATATCATATATTAATTTGAGAGTATATGGAAATCTATAGATAAAGAATACAAAGGAATATGAAGGAAATACAAGGACGGGTGTCCGTTCCTGCAATTTTTACAGAGAAATGTGTCGTATCAAAGGGGAGCAGTTCCCGGATTTCACGAGCTCGGAGAGACAAAGAGGTGATGAGGCATGATTGAATTACCCGTAAAATATCTGAAGAAAGGCATGGTCATGTCGCAGAGCTTGTATAATGCGAGCGGCGCAAACTATCTGGCAAAGGGCACGCTTCTGACGGAGCGCTATATTTCAAAGCTCAAGCAGGTGGGCGTCACAGGCATCAATGTGACAAGCCTCGATACGGAGCACGTGCTGGAGCCCCCTGAGGAAATCCTCCAGGAAAAGACACGGGCTGTGGCCGTTAAAAGGGTCTACGACATGTTCACCCAGGTGGTGCGGGACGGGCGCTTTGATACGGCGCCTCTCTACAAGGCCAGTGCTGCAATCATCAACGATATCATGGATCGCCGCATGAACCTGGTGCAGCTGACGGATATCCGCACCCATGACATGTATACCTTCGCCCACTCGGTGAATGTGGCCATGCTCTGCGCCCTCATCGGCGTCCTTATCGGTCTCGACTCCCATCGCCTGTCGAACCTGACCTTCGGGGCGCTCCTCCATGACCTGGGGAAGATAAAGGTGCCCACAAGCGTTCTCAATAAGAAGGGCCGGCTGACGGACACGGAGTTCTCCATCGTCAAGACCCACTCCATGCAGGGCTTCGAACTCATTGAGTCCATGGATATCCCCGACAAGCACGAAATCGCCCTGGTGGCCCGCCAGCACCATGAGCATATGGACGGCAAGGGCTACCCGGACGGCAGGGCAGGGGAGGCCATCAGCCTTTACGGCCGCATCGGCGCCATCGCCGATGTGTACGACGCTCTCACCAGTGCCCGCCCCTACAAGAAGGGCTATCCGCCTTCCGTGGCCTACAACATCATGAAGAACTTCTCTCCCGGCCACTTCGACGACAAGCTCCTGAACATGTTCTTCCGCAATGTGGCCATCTATCCGGTGGGCACCATTGCAGAGCTCTCCATCGGCTACGGCATCGTGGAGGAGTGCAAGTTCGGCCGTACGGACCGGCCGGTCTTCCTCGTCTTCGCCGACAAGAAGGCAAGGCCCCTCTCGAAGCCCGTGAAAATCGACCTCTACAGCGAGAAGCGGGTGAATATCACCTCCGTGCTGAAGGATATGGAGCTCTTCCACTTCGTCCGGCAGCTGGGCTTCGACCCGGCGACGCTCCTCATCGGCCAGCAAAGCGCCAGCGAAATAGAGCAGCCCGCCGCCGCCAAAGCCGTAGCCGCCGACACCCGCCGCCGCATGATGTCCATGTGAATGAATTAGGAGCCCCTAAAGAGGCTCCTATTTTTTATGCAACGAAATCTTGCGCACAAAAAAGCACCGGCAAAAATGTCGGTGCTTTTCGTTTCTGTTGCTTCTCGCAGATTATTTTGCGAAGTAGCGGTCGAGGAGGCCCTGGAAGCCGCGGCCGTGACGGGCCTCGTCCTTGCACATCTCGTGGACCGTGTCGTGGATGGCATCGAGGTTCAGCTTCTTGGCGAGCGTTGCCAGCTGCTTCTTGCCCTCGCAGGCACCGTGCTCAGCTGCTGCACGCATCTCCAGGTTCTTCTTCGTGCTGTTCGTCAGAACCTCGCCGAGAAGCTCTGCAAAGCGGGAAGCGTGGTCAGCTTCCTGGAGAGCATAGCGGTAGAAAGCCTCAGCAATCTCCGGATAGCCCTCGCGGTCAGCCTGACGGCTCATGGCAATGTACATGCCGACCTCGGAGCACTCGCCGTTGAAGTTCTCGCGGAGACCCTTGAGAACCTCTTCGTCGACACCCTGGGCGATACCGACGACATGCTCGTCAGCATAGGCTGCCGCGCCCTCGGTCATCTCCTTGAACTTCTCCTTGCCAGCATGGCAGACCGGGCACTCAGCCGGTGCTTCATTTCCTTCATAGACATAGCCGCAGACGGTGCAAACAAACTTCTTCATGAATAAAGACCTCCTAAGATATAATACACACTTTCTTGCCTTTGCGAGGTGCTTGCTCATCCAATCCCGTGCGCCTCACTTGGTATGGTCTTATTATACGATGGGATCCCCTCTTTGTGAATGCGCAAAATCTGTGATAATAGTCTAATATTCCTCGATTTTCTGGAAAAATCTCCCATATTCTCCCGATATCTCAGTGTTTTATAAACGATACTACTTAATAATTATTATTGATAAATTTCGATCGAAGGCAGGAGGAGATGAAAGACGTGGGGGTGGCTTCTTCCTGCTGGAGGCCGGAGTGATATTGGCTGTGGCAAAATCCGGGCCGGTGCGATATAATGAAGCGATAGAGTCTGTTTTGGAAGGGATGTGGGAGTTTATTATGTTTGCGATGGTATCGCATTCGCCGGAGGAGACAGCCCGTATAGCTGAGGCCTTTGGAAAGAAAATCCATGAGGGGACGGTGGTGGGCCTGGTGGGCGATCTCGGCGCCGGAAAGACGCTTTTCGTCCAGAGCCTGGCGAGGACCCTTGGGGTGGAGGGGGACGTGACGAGCCCCTCCTTCAGCCTGATGAATATATATGAGGGAATCTGCCCCATCGTCCACTTCGATCTCTACCGCCTGGAGCGGGAGGAGGAGCTGGACGACATCGGCTTCTTCGAGTATACGGACGAGGCGGAGGGCCTCGTGCTGGTGGAGTGGCCGGACAAGTTCCCAGAGGCCATGCCGGAGGAATACGTGCTGGTGGAAATCGCCTACGGGGAGGAGAAGACGGAGCGTCGTCTGACTTTTCGAGGCATTGGCACGGAGTGTGAAGAATTCGTAAAGGAGCTGGAGGATTTTGTCCATACTAGCGATTGAGACGGCGACCCAGGTCTCCAGCGTGGCCGTGCTCACGGATGGAAAGCTCGCGGCAGAGCTCACCATGCAGGCAAAGCTCACGCATTCGGAGACTCTTATGGCCCATGTGGAGCAGGCGATGAAGATGGCAGGCACAAAGCGGGAAGAGGCGGAGGCCATCGCCGTGAGCATCGGCCCCGGCTCCTTTACGGGGCTTCGCATCGGGCTGGCGGCGGCAAAGGCCATGTCCTACGTCTGGGAGGTGCCCCTGCTGGGGGTGCCGACCCTTGAGGTGCTGGCCCAGCATTTCTGGAGCACGGATGCCGCCATTTTCCCCCTCATCGACGCCCAGAAGGGGAATGCCTACGTGCAGCCCTTTTCTGCGCGGGCGGGCCGACTCCGGTCGGAGGGGCCGATTGCGGTCAAGAGCCTTTCGGAGATTCTCGAGGAGGCGGGGGAGGAGCAGGGGCCTGTGGTGCTCCTGGGCGACATGCTTCGGAAAATCGAGGGGAAGCTTACGCTTCCCGCAAATGTCCATATCGCCCCGCTCCACCTGCGGATGCCTCGGGCGGCAAATGTGGCGGTGCTGGGAGCGGCGCGGCTGGCGGCGGGCGAACAGGATAACGTGATGGATCTGGAGCCACTCTATATCCGCCGCAGCGAGGCGGAGGTGCTCTGGGAGAAGCGCCACGGGGAGGGGAAGGCATGAACATTAGCTTTCGCCTGATGGCCCCGGAGGATGCGGACGCGGTGGAGGTGGTGGAAAAAGCCTGCTTTGCCATCCCCTGGTCCCGGGAGTCCTTCTGGAAAGCGGCAGGGGATAGTGACACCTGCTACCTGCTGGCCCTGGACGGTGAAAAGGTCATCGGCTATGCGGGCTGCTGGATTTCCTTTGAGGATGGTCAGATTACAAATGTCGCGATCCTGCCAGAGTATCGGGGAAAGGGCGTTGGCACGAGACTCATGGCGGAGCTTATCAGCCTGCTTCTCGCCCGAGGCCTTACGGCTCTGACGCTGGAGGTGCGGCCGTCGAATGCCCCGGCCCGGGCCCTCTACGCCCGCTATGGCTTCCACGAAGCGGGTGTCCGGAAGGGCTACTATCAGGATAATGGGGAGGATGCCCTCATCCTCTGGAATACGAAGCTAGCGGAGGTGAAGCTCGATGGATGAAATACTGACCCTTGGCATAGAGTCCAGCTGTGACGAGACCTCGGCGGCGGTGCTCCGAGGGGGGAGGGAGGTGCTCTCCAATATCATCTCCACCCAGATTCCCGTCCATCAGAAGTTCGGCGGCGTGGTGCCGGAGATTGCCTCCCGCAAGCACATCGTGAACATCATGCCCGTCATCGACGAGGCCCTCCGGAAGGCGGGCGTCACGAAGGCGGACATCGGTCAGGTGGCGGTGACCTACGGCCCCGGCCTCGTGGGGGCGCTCCTGGTGGGCGTGTCGGCGGCAAAGGCTCTGGCCTTTGCCCTGGATGTGCCCCTCCTCGGTGTCAACCATCTGGAGGGCCATATCTTTGCAAACTTCCTTCAGGACAAGTCTCTCGAGCCTCCCTTTCTGGCTCTCGTGGTCTCCGGCGGCCACACGGCCCTCGTGGATGTGGCGGACTACGATACCTTCCGCCTTCTGGGCCAGACCCGGGACGATGCGGCGGGGGAGGCCTTTGACAAGATTGCCCGGGTCATGGGGCTCCCCTATCCCGGCGGCCCCGAGATCGACCGGCTGGCGAAGGAGGGCGACCCTCTTGCCATTGACTTTCCCCGGGCCCTCGACAAGGCGGGCAGCAGCGAGTTCAGCTTCAGCGGCCTGAAGTCGGCAGTCCTCGCGTACCTCAACAGCGAGAAGATGAAGGGGCATGAAATCCATAAGGCAAATGTGGCGGCCTCCTTCCAGCACTCCGTGGTGGAGGTGCTGGTTCACAAGGCCTTTGACGCGGCGGAGCAGGCAGAGCGAAAGACCCTCGTCCTTGCCGGCGGCGTGGCCTCCAACTCGAATCTGGAATCGAGGCTCATGGAGGAGGCAAGGAAGCGGGGCATCCGCTTCCAGTACCCGGGGCGTATCCTCTGCACGGACAACGCGGCCATGATTGCCTGCCGGGGCTACTACCAGGCAAGGGCAGGCCATTTCAGCGATGCCTATCTGAATGCCGTGCCGGGCCTCTCCTTGGGAGTCTGACATGGAGCGGGATATCAGGGCTCTCTGCATGGCCCATACGGATCTCTCCATGCGGGAGGTGGCGATTCTCGCCAATATGGCGGCGGCATTCCCATTCCTCTCGGATCTGACCCATGGAGAGCTTCGCGTCTACGTCCGGGCCAGGGAGGAGGGGCAGCTGCTCCTGGCGGCCCATCACTACCCCCATACCTTTTACATGGCGAACAATGACGGGCGGGTCGGCAGTCTCGTGAGCGCACTGGAGGAGCCTGTGGTCAGCGATGTCTTTAAGGCCGGTCGGCGGGCCCGGGGCAAGCGGGAGTGGCGCTATGGCGCCATGCTGGACATGTTCGTCTATCCCATCCACGAGGGGGATACGGTCATAGGCGTCCTGACCTTCGAGACGGATTTGGGGCGCCTTGCCATGGCGGGCTACGAAAAGCTCCAACGGGCCGCTGTCGAAATCCTCTACATGGCCCGTGCCGAGCAGCCGCCCGCTTTTTTCCGTCCCATTTCTCCCGCGGATGGCATCCTCATCGCCGATGCCCATAGCCGTATCGTCTTTGCCGATGCCGCTGCCGAGCGCATCTACCGGGTGCTGGGGGTGGGGTCGCTGCGGGGCTGCCGCCTCTTTGAGCGGGCGCTGACCCAGGCCATCACCCGGGAGACCATCGCCCGGGACACCCCCTGGGAAAAGGAAATCCAGGCGGCGGGCCGCACCATCATCCGGCGGGAAATCGTCCCCCGGGAGGCCGGCCAGCCGAAGCTCTACGTGGTGCTCCTCTCCGATGTAACGGAGACCCGTCAGAAGGATGAGGAGATCCGCATCAAGTCCGTCGTCATCCAGGAGATCCACCACCGGGTGAAGAACAACCTCCAGACCATCGCGAGCCTCCTCCGGATGCAGGCCAGAAGGGCGAAGAGCGATGAAGTGAAGGAGGCCCTGCAGGAGGCGGTGGACCGGGTGCTTTCCATCTCCGTCGTCCATGAGTTCCTCTCCCAGCAGGGCAGTGAGAGCATCGATGTCCAGGAGGTCCTGGAGAGCATCTTGAAGCTGGTGGCAAAGAGCATGGCCGCGCGGGACTTTGCCATCGAGACAGCCTTCCGTGGCCCGAGGCTCGTCCTCCCTTCCAAGTGCGCCAGCTCCGTGGCCCTCGTGCTGAACGAGCTGGTGCTCAACAGCATGGAGCACGGTTTTGCCGGTAGGATCCACGGGAAAATCACCCTTTCCGTGGAGGAGACGGAGAAGGAGTGGCGCCTCGCCTTTCAAAATGACGGGGCCCCCATGCCGGAGGGCATCTGGGAGGCGAAGAGCAAGTCTCTGGGCCTCTCCATCATAAGGACCCTCGTGGAGGGAGACCTGTCGGGAAGCGTCACCATGGAGAACCTGCCGGAGGGCGCGGGCGTCTCCACGAAAATCACCATACCGAAGCATGAGAATATGCCCATAGACTGAGGAGGCATCCATGAAGAAAGAACTTCGCTTTGTCATAGCCGACAATGAGTCCATTATCCGCATGGATCTTCGGGAGATGCTGGAGGAGCGGGGCCACGAGGTGGTGGGGGAGGCCGTCGACGGCAGGCGCGCCGTCGAGCTCACCCGGAAATACCGCCCGGATCTCGTCCTCATGGACATCAAGATGCCCGAAATGGATGGCATCCGCGCCGCAAAGAAAATCGCCGCAGAAAGAATAGCTCCCGTCCTCCTATTGACGGCCTTCAGCCAGCCGGACATTGTGGAGGATGCCATGGAGTCCGGGGTGCTGGGCTATCTCGTGAAGCCCGTCCGGGAGGAGAGCCTCTTTCCCGCCATCGGCGTGGCACTCTCCCGCTGGCAGGAAATGCAGGGCCTCGAGGAGGAGCTGGCAGACCTCCGGGACTCCCTCGAGATGCGAAAGCTTCTGGACCGGGCCAAGGGCATCCTCATGGCCGCCCACAAGCTCTCCGAGCAGGAAGCCTACCGCCGCATCCAGCAGTACGCCATGAAAAGGCGGATGACCGTCAAGGACGTGGCCAAGGCCATCGTAAAAGCCGCCGGCGGCAAGGTATGAATGCGCGCCGTCGATGTGGATAGGAAATCTGTTTTCCGGCAGGGATAGATGCCGGAATGTGCCGAAGGCGTACTGCCAGCTGGTCCGGTGTTGTATCTTTTTTTGGAATCTGGTAAAATAATGGGGAAAAACAAGAACATATGGGTCTTTGCACATAGAAGGGAGAATGTATGGCTAAGTTTTGTTCCCATTGCGGGGCGCCCCTGCAGGAGGGAAATACATTTTGCGCGAAATGCGGCGCGAAAATCGAGGCGGATGGGCTGGCGGCCCCGCCGGCTGCGGACGCTCTCGCTCCGATCCCCCAGAGCACGGAGCAGACCGCACCTGCCCCCCAGGCGCCCGCTCCCCAGGGAATCAATCCCTATATGCTGGAGAATGCGGCGGAAAAGATCAGCTTCCCTCTGATGGTGGTGTTGAATTTTGGCCTCGGAGGCCTCGCCTGGCTGTACTACGTGTACACCCTCACAAACAATGCGCACTTTCTCGCAGGGGAAAGGCGCTTCGCCTCCGGAGGCTTTGCTGTCCTCTTCCATATCATCACGCTGGGAATCTATGGGATTTACTGGTGGTACAAGATTGCGGAGTCCCTCAACATCGCTCTCGAGAAGCGAGGGCTGAACCAATATGTTCATTCCCCCGGCAACTGTCTGGCTCGTCTCTTCTTGGGGATTATATGTTTTTTTTTCGGAGGGATTGTGGGAGAGGTAATTATGGGGATAGGTGCCAGCGGCAATTCCATAAGCGGGGCTGTGTTTGGCTTTTTCCTCATCCTTGTCGGCATTGCGTGTGGTGTAATCCTGCTCTGGACACCGCCCTATTGGTGGGTCAAGGCAAATAATGCCTGCGTCCAAAAGGATTTGTTCGGTGCGTCTCAGGGTCCGAAATAACAGGCATATTCGCTTTTTATGAAGGGCAAGCTGCTATGCGGCGACGGAGGGAAGTGTGACTCTAGGCATAATTGCCCTTCCAGCTGGTTGCATAAAAATACCCGTCTGATTTTTGTCAGGCGGGTATTTTCTTTACGAAAAGGCTGCATAGCCATGGTGCAGGGGGCCGCTGCCGTGGCCGAGGTTCAGCTGGGCGGCGAGGGTGCCGGTCAGGTAGTCCTTGGCCTTCTGGATGGCAGATTCCAGCTCCTCTCCCTTTGCCAGATTTGCGGCGATGGCGGAGGAGAGGGTGCAGCCGGTGCCGTGGGTGTTGGAATTGTCCACCCGGGGGGCGGTGTACCAGATGGCTTTGCCCGGCCCATAGAGCAGGTCGCTGGCATCCTCGCCCAGGTGGCCGCCCTTGAGGAGGATGGCGGCGGGGGCTCGCTTTGCGATCTCTCTCGCTGCCCGTTCCATATCCTCCTTTGACTTTACGGGAAAGCCCGCGAGGAGGCTGGCTTCGGACAGATTTGGCGTCAGGAGGTCGGCGAGGGGGAAGAGAAGCTCCCTTAGCCCCTCGATGGCCTCCTCCGGCAGGAGCCTTGCGCCGCTGGTGGCCACCATGACGGGATCCAGCACGATGTTCTTTGCCTCGTACTGGCGAAGCTTTTGGGCGATGACCTCCATGAGAGGGACGCTGGCCACCATGCCGATTTTGACGGCGGCTGGGAGGATATCCTCGAAGATGGCATCGAGCTCGTCGGCGAGGAAGTCGGGCGTAGCCTCCAGGATGGAGCGAACGCCGGTGGTATTCTGGGCGGTGAGGGCGGTGATGGCACTCATGCCGTAGGTGCCGTTTGCAAGCATGGTCTTTAGGTCTGCCTGGATGCCGGCACCTCCGCTGGAGTCGCTGCCGGCAATGGTGAGTACGGCGGGAAGCTTCATGATAGGTTCCTCCTTATAGGTTTTCCGTGGCAGCTGAGAGAGCGCGGACGCGAGCCTCGATGTCCTCGGATCCGAAAATGGCAGAGACAAGGGCGATGCCGGAGATCCCCTTCCCCTTGAGCTGCTCCAGATTCTCCAGCGTGATGCCGCCGATGGCAACCACGGGGATATGGACGGCGGCGGTGATATCTGCGAGAGTAGTGGGGCAGACGAGGGTGGCATCCGCCTTTGTGGCGGTGGGAAAGACCGCCCCTGCTCCCAGGTAGTCGGCACCGCCCTCCTCGGCCTCCCTTGCCTCACGGGCATTGTGGACGGAGATGCCGATGGTGGCGGCAGGCCCCAGGAGGGCCCTGGCC
>CAMCBT010000017.1 GCA_945873115.1 uncultured Mitsuokella sp. | reverse complement strand
AATGAAAGACTACAGGGGAGGAAAGTTTATGTCTTATGTTTCCGGCTTCATGATGGGAGCAGCCATCGGCAAGGGGATTCGCCGGTTTTTGGGAGGCTCGAACGGTACGCGGCTCTATGGGGCGCAGCCGCAGCGGCTTGCTTCGGGGGCGGCCCCGGTCGCAGGCGGGCAGGTGCAGCCCTTTGCACTCGTCGCCTCCACACCGGGGCGGTGTCGCTATCGGGCGCATCGCATCCGCCCGGAGCTGGCGCTTCTCCTGGAGGAGCGGCTCAGCCGCCTGTCGTACCTTTCCTCCGTCCGGGTCAGCGCCGCCTCCGGCAGCATCCTCGTGACCTTTGACGAGAAGGATGCGGCGAAGGTCACGGCCCTCATGGCGGATATCGGGACGCGGCTCTTTGCCTGCACCCATGTCCACCATCAGAGGGACATTGTGGACGAGTCCCACGCCGGGGCCCTCACCCGCAGCGTCCGCAGCACGGGCCGGGCGGCCAGCCATTGGCTGAAGAAGAACACGGGCGGTGCCCTTGACGTGAACATTCTCGTGGCCATTCTCTTTGCCGTCCGCGGCCTCCAGAAGATCATGACCAGCCCCGCACCCACGGGAGCCCAGCTCCTGTGGTGGGCGCTTTCCCTTGTGAGAGGATGGCGTACCGTATGACAAAGAACGTATATAGCCGCTTGAATATCGCCCTGGGGGCAAAGCTCCCCCGGGAGGAGCGGGCCCGCCTCGCGGCGCTGCTTCGCTGCTATCGGAATATCCGGGCCGTCACCGTGGCCGAGTCCTCCGTCGCCATCTGGTACCGGGGGGCCATTCCCATCCAGGAGATCCAGACCCGCCTCATCCGCACGGTGAAGCGGCTGAAGGAGGAGGCGGTGACCCCCGCCGAGCACCTCGCCGAGTACCGACGGGATGCCCTCTTTTCCCTCGCCAGCTTCGCCGCCATCGAGGTGCTGCGCCGCACCTCGCCCCAGCTCTTCATGAGTCTGAAGGTCCTTCGGAGTCTTCTCGTCCTCGGCATCGCCCGGAACTTCATCAAGAACGGCCTTCAGGGCATGGCAGAAGACGGCCGGCCCAATGCGGACACATTGACCGCCACCGCCGTCATCGCCTCGGTGCTGGCCGGAAAGCCCGAGTCCAGCCTGACGCTTCTGGCCATCTCCAACGGTGCGGAGATGCTCACAAGCTACGCGGCAGAGCGGGCCCGCACCCACATCTCCGGCCTCCTTTCCCTCGACCAGCGCTACGTCTGGCTCCTGGAAGGGGAGACAGAGCGGAAGGTCCCCATCGAGGAGGTCAAGGCCGGCGACATCATCGCCGCCCACATGGGGGAGAAAATCGTCATCGACGGCCACGTGCTCTCCGGTGACGCCGCCATCAACCAGGCCTCCATCACCGGCGAGTCGAACCCGGCCATGAAGCACGCGGGCTCCCCCGTCTATGCCGGATCTGTGGTGGAGGCGGGCAACCTCGTCATCAAGGTGGAGAAGGTGGGCAGCGACACGAGCCTCGCCCACATCGTCCATCTCGTGGAGGAGGCCCAGACCCGGAAGGCCCCGGTCCAGAACTTCGCCGACCAGATGGCGAACTTCCTAGTGCCCGTCTCCTTCATCGGCGCCGCTATCGTCTACGGTGCCACCCGTGACTGGCAGCGGGTGCTCAACCTCCTCTTCATCGACTTCTCCTGCGGGTTGAAGCTCTCCACCGCCACCGCCATCTCCGCCGCCATCGGCGCCGCCGCAAAGCGGGGCATCCTGGTGAAAGGGGGTGGCTACATCGAGGCCCTGGCCGAGACGGATACGGTGGTGCTGGACAAGACAGGGACTCTCACCATCGGCGTGCCCCAGATCTCCTTCGTCCGCACGGCCCCGGGGGTCGAGGAAAAGGAGGCGGTGCTCCTCGCCGCCTCGGCGGAGATGCACTCCGTCCATCCCCTGGCCGTGGCCATCCAGAAGTATGTGGAGGGCGAGGGCTGGGAGACACCCCATCACAAGAGCTCCGAGACCGTCGTGGCCCGAGGCATGCTGGCCGTCGTCCCGGACTTCGAGGGATACAAAGGCGGCACCGTCCGCATCGGCAGCCAGAAATTCCTGGCGGAAAACGGCGTAAGGATGGATACCGCTCTCACCGAAGGCCTCACGGGCAAGAGCATCCTCTACATCGCCCGGGACGCGGAGCTCATCGGCGTCATCTGCATCGAGGACCCCGTCCGGCCGAAGATGAAGAAGACCCTCAATCAGATGCGCCGCTATGGCATCGACGAGATCGTCATGCTCACCGGTGACAGCAAGGCGGTGGCAAAGGAAGTGGCCACCGCCATGGACATCGACGCCTACCATGCGGAAATCCTGCCGGAGGACAAGAGCGACTACGTGAACAAGCTCAAGCAGCGGGGCACCGTCATGATGGTGGGCGACGGCATAAACGATGCGCCGGCGCTCGCCTTTGCCGATGTCGGCGTCTCCCTCGGCGGGCGGCAGACGGACATCGCGGCGGAGTCGTCCGCCGTCACGATCCACTCCGAAGACCCGGCGCGCCTGATGGAGGCATTGACCCTCGGCAGGCGCACCATGAATCTCGTCCATCAGAACTTCATGGCGACGATCCTCGTCAACAGCTCGGCGATGCTCCTGGGGGCTCTCGGCATCATCACCCCCGTCTGGGCCGCCGTCATCCACAACTCCGCGACGCTCGCCGTCGTCCTGAACAGTTGTCGTGTCCTGACCCCGCCCACCCGCACCTTCGCCCGTCGGAAGAAATAGGGGGGACGTGCGCACAGCGGAGTGCCTTTTTGGGAAAAGTATCTTCAGAAAAAGGGTTTTTCTTCTTGGCGTCGAAATAAAACAAATTGAAAAGAATTGCCCGTAGCTCTGGCACCGGCCAGAAAGAAAAGGGCTGGCTTTACAAGGAGTGAAAAAAATGGCGAAAATGAAGAACTGCCCCATGTGCGGCAAGATATTCGTCCCTCTGGGCACCGCGAAATACTGCCCGGACTGCCAGGACAAGATGCGTGAGAAAGAGGCCGAGGTCGTCAACTACGTCCGGGACAACCCCAAGTGCAAGGTCTCCGAGCTCATCGAGGCCACCGGTGCCTCCGAGAGCATGATCAAGCGCCTCATCCGCGAGGGCCGATTCGAGCAGGTGGGCGTCCAGATGAGCTATCCTTGCGAGAAATGCGGCAAGCCCATCTTCACGGGCAAATTCTGCAGCGAATGCATGGAGTCCATGCGCAAGGAGGTCCAGGCCCAGACCGCGAAGTTCGCAGCGGCTTCCCAGGCGGCAAAGCCGGCAGCCGGCGGCCGTGGCGGCGGAATGTACACAAAGAAATTTGAAGACAAATAAGAGAAGCCTCCAAAACCATAAAAGCAGAAAAACGACGATAGCGTCCGGAAACCCAAGATAATCGCCTATAATCACAGAAAAACGGGAGTTAAGCCTCCCGTTTTTTTGTCGATAAATTAAGAGAAGGATAGACAGTACGCAAGGAAGCGACGACTACAAGGAGAGCAAACGTCCCAGGGACAGCTCATTTGGTGGTGAACAAGATGATTATCAACAACAACGTACAGGCCGTCACCGGCGCATACCAGGCTGCCAGCAGCAACGCAGCCCGGAAAAGCTACGCCCGCGAGATTGAGACGCCGAAGGACGAGGCCATATTCTCCGATGTGGGCCAGAGCTTTTCCAACTTGCTGGGGGAGCTGAAGGGCCTTTCGGACGTGCGCACGGAAAAGCTCGATGCCCTGCGTCCTGACATTGAAAATGGGACCTATAACCCAAGTGAAGATGACATCGCGGCCAAGATGCTCGCGATGCTCGGCTGAGGAGACCGGTCATGTGGAAGGATCTCCTGCAGGCCCTGAATGACCTCATGAAGACCTACGAGGCCCTGGTGAAGCTGGGCGAAAAGAAGCGCAGCGCCCTCGTGGCTATCGACATGCACACCCTTGAGCGGCTCATCGCCGAGGAAAAGACCATGACCGAGCGCATCGGCGCCCTCGAGGTAGCCCGGCAGAAGGCCCTTGCAGAGCTGGCCGATCGGGATAGGGCCATCACGAAGGACACAAAGATGGACGCCGTCCTCGCCCGGGCCCCCAAGGAATACCAGAGGGCACTCTCAGCCCTCCACGCCGGCCTCTCGAAAAAGGCCGCAGAGGCGAAGGAGCTGGGGGACAACAATACCATTCTCATGCAGGAGGCCCTGAAGGTGGTGCAAATCCATCTGAACCGCATCGGCGGCACGCGCGTGGAGCCCACCTATGGCGCGAAGGGCGGCGAGAAGGTCACTCATGCGAGGAACTTCCAATATGACGCATGAGAGCACCCCGAAAAAGCCCACCCTTCGAGAGCTCATCGCCCTTCTCCGGGAGGAAATCGCCCTCGGCCATAAATGCGCGGCAGGCTTCCTGGCCCTCCGGCAGGCCCTGGTGGAAAACCCCTCCGGCGGGGGTGTCCCAAAGGCCGTGGCAGAGATTGAGCCCAGCCTAATCGCCCTCGGCCGCCTCACGAAAAGGCAGGAGACGATGCTCGCCGCCCGAGGCGAGAAGCGCGTCCTCTCCTGGATTGCCCACGCCGGCGCCACCGAGGAACGTACGACAGCCCTCCGGCTCTTCCGGGAGACGGCAGAGCTCCAGAAAACAATGCGCCAGGACATCAAGCGCCTCTCAGGACTCCTTGCCCACAGCAAGGATTTTATTGACTTCCAGATCAACGTCCTGACCCGCACACGCGCCAGCGACACCTACGCAAAGGAAGGCACCGAGGAGTCTGCGCCCCGCAATATCAAGATGTTCGACGCGAATGTATGATAGAAAACAGGTGAATTAGTATGCGTTCAACCTTTGCCGGACTCAATACCATGGTCCGCGGCATCTTTGCCAACCAGCTCTCCCTCGACACCGTGGGGCACAACATCACGAATGCCTCCACCGAAGGCTACTCCCGTCAGAGTGTCAACCTGGCCCCCACCCGCGGCCAGAACATCAACTCCCTCTACGGCGAAGTCATGGTGGGCACCGGCGTCGACTCTATGTCCATCGAGCGGGCCCGGGACATCTTCGCGGACAAATCCTACTGGCAGGAGACTGCCACCCAGAACTACTACAAGACCGCCCAGAAAAACTACGACAAGATCGAGTCTATCTTCAAGGACACCGACTCCACCGGCATGAAGAACACCCTGGCCGAATTCTACAAGGCCTGGGACGACCTCTCCACCCATGCCTCC
Source organism: uncultured Mitsuokella sp. (assembly GCA_945873115.1). Classification (GTDB taxonomy): domain Bacteria; phylum Bacillota; class Negativicutes; order Selenomonadales; family Selenomonadaceae; genus AWVT01. Next base: position 30,000 of record CAMCBT010000017.1, on the reverse strand, counting down.
ACCAACACGAACCGGGTCTCCGTCGTGGAGAAATCCAACGTGCTGGCCGACAAGCTCAAGACCAGCGCCCAGCAGATCCAGAACCAGATGGTCAACCAGTACGACGATATGCGCTCCACCGTCAAGACCCTAAATGACTACACGGATCAGATGGTGGCGCTGAACAAGAGCATCATGGCGGCAGAGGCCACCGGGGCATCTGCCAATGACCTCCGCGACCAGCGGGATCTCATCGTGGACAAGATGAGCGAGATTGTGAACCTCAACGTCTACGAGGACGACAAGGGTATGTACTCCGTCGTCTCCAACGGCCTCTCCCTGGTCAACGGCGTAAGCCGCCTGACCCTCGAGATGAGCGACCCGGTGGCCAATAAGAAATACGGCATCAACGACTACTCCATCAACATCAAGGAGGCAGGCATCGCCTACATCCCCACCAACGGCAGCCTCCGGGGCCAGATGGACGCCATCGATGAGAACAAGACCTACATGGACAAGCTCTCCAATATGGCGGCCTTCCTGCTTACCACCTTCAACCAGGCCCACCAGCAGGGGGCCGGCATCGACGGCACCGACTCCTCCTTCGGGAAGGACGACGGCACGACGAACTACAAGGGGCCCAGCTACGGTCATAACTTCTGGGGCGACGACAACACCTACTATACCTACGACGCAAAGACCGGGAGTGTCACGGCGAAGAACTACACCCTAGGCTCTGTCACCCGGGATGTGGACTACACCACCTATACGAAGGCGGATGGCACAAAGGTCAATACGCCACGGGTGAAGATAATCGGCAAGCAAGCATCGGAGGAGACCCTCCAGGGAGTCCAGATCATCAACAAGCTCGCCGTCAACACAATCATCACGGCCCCGGGCGGCACATCGAAGATCGCTGCCCGCAGCCTCTCCGTCAATCAGGACACGGATGCAAACGGGGCACTCCAGAATACCTACACCGTAAAACCCAATGGCTCCGGCGACGGCGAGAACGCCACGAACATCAAGGGCCTCATAAACCTGGACAGCACGAACTCCCTCACCCTTGTGACGGCAGGCATCCAGGTGGACGGCAAGGATCTCGTGACAATCTCCACCCAGGATGGCAGCGTCACTGTCCCAGATCGCAGCATCTCCGATACTTCCATCAACGCCTACTACAGCTCCATGATTCAGAAGCTCGGCAGCGACTCCGAGTCCGTGGACGATATGGAAAGCGCCCAGGGCGATCTCGTGAATCAGATTGTTGCGTGGCGCAACTCCACCCAGGGGGTCGACTGGAACGAGGAGCTCACGAATATGATCCAGTTCCAGAAGGGCTACAGCGCCTCGTCCCGCTGCCTCACCACCATGGACGAGATGCTCGACCGGCTCATCAACAGCACAGGCACGGTCGGACGGTAATGCCGGGCAAACGGAAGGTAAGGTGAACTCATGTCAATCCGCGTAAGCAGCAATCAGATGATTTATAGCTACAAGAAGTCCCTGAACGAGGCCAATGAGCGACAGGACAAGTACATGGAGCAGGGGGACGGCAACAAGCTGCACCGCCCCTCGGATAGCTCCGTGGACTATACGAAGTGGATGCGCTACGAGACGGCAAACACGGAGAACGATAGCTATACGGATAACGTCAAGACGGGTATCTCCTGGATGAAGACAAGCGATGCGGCCCTCGCCAACATGACGGACATCCAGACCACCATCAAGGAAAAGACCACGAACGCCGCGAGCAGCCACAACAACACCGATGACATGCAGGCCATCGGCAAGGAGATGATGGCGGAAATCCAGGAGCTGGTGTCCCTCGGCAACACCCAGACCGGCGACCGCTACGTCTTCGCCGGCCAGAGCGACACCACTCAGCCCTTCTCCATGAGCGAGAAGGAGGTGGACCGGGGGCTGGCTAAGACCCTGGACGTGGCCCAGCAGAAGTACTTCAGCGGCACAAATGGCGTCGACAACGCGACGAACCGCAGCCTCACGCAGATGCTCTCGATGAAGGGCAGCGACGGCAACACCTATTACCTCAACACCATGGACGGCAACGTCTATTCCAAGGACTTCGTGGACACGGGCTACAAGAACCGCGTCCGAGACAACGCCGATGCCATCGTCGATCCGACGAAGGACGCGGCGGGAAAGCTCGCCAACTGGAACGGCGCGGCAGGCACGGAAAAGGTGTCGAAGTACTTCAAGAACACGGGCGAGATCCTCGTCGACGCGGCGACGGGCAAACCGCCCTCCCCCGGAAAGATCACCGTGAACGGACAGGACGTCGCCCTCTCCTTCGACATCGTGCATCAGAAGATCGTCACATACAGCGGCGACGACAAGTACATCTCGATGACGAAGAAGAACGGCACCATCGAGCCCCAGGCGGACACGGTGAATGTGACGGGCCCGGATATCTTCGGCACGGACATCTTCGACGATGCCAACTCCGGCAACAAGGCCTCCGGCACGGCGATGCTAAACGAACTCCTGACCGTCCACAATAAGGTGCTCTCCGTCGACCACGACTGGCTGTCTAGCGACGGCATGACGGTGGCGGACGAGGCCCATGCCACGACAGTCAACACGGAGTCAAAGCTCGGCGCCCGCCAGGCACTCTATGAGAATGTCCAGACCATGTTCGGCAACCAGAACGAGGTCATCACGAAGGACATCACGGATGTCATGGGCACGGACGTGGCGGATCTTGCCGTAAAGCTCATGGAGGCCCAGACGGTCTACAATATGGGCCTGGCCCTAGGCGCCCGCATCCTCCCCGCGTCGCTCGCCGACTATTTGAGCTGATAGCGAAGTGGGCAGTAGTGGCGTGTACCCTGCGCGAACAGGGCCTAACACTAACATATTTTTTATAGTGTAATTTGTCATAGGATGGTATAATGTAGGGAAGCGAGGTGCGCGATGCAGTACTTGAATATCCGGTTTATCCAGCCGCAGACGAGTGTGCATACGCAGCTCGGGCGGCTGGAGGCCCACTCCACGCCCGCGCGGCTCTCCACGGAGAACCGGCAGGCCCGGTCGAACAAGGGCACCACCCAGATGTCCATCGACATCGACACCTACGAAAGCCGCCACTCCTATGGCTTCACGAATCATACGGACTTTGCCAGAGAGCACGGCTCCAAAGGGTTTTCCGACCTGCAAAGATCCACCTCCTCCCATACGCAAGAGGCTTGGGCCAATATCGATGGAGGCGGAAAGCCCGGGCGGAACCCCGTCACGGAGCTCTACGACAACAGGCTCACGTCCGAGATTAAGAAGCAGCGAATCATCGTCGCCGAGCACATCCCAGACCCGAAGATAACGGTTCATCCCAGCGAGGTCAAGGGAACGCCCGACGAGGGGGATGTCACAGTAAACATTGACACGGATGCCTTCGCCAAGACCCACTTTACCAGGGGCAGCGTCGAGACCTACGTCAAGCAGAAGGCAGACGTCAAAAGATGGCTCACGGAAGGGCGTTATGACAAGTATATCTGATCGTTTGGAGGAAGCTTCATGAGAAAAGTCAACACCCTTCGCTTTGGGGACATCGAGATTGACGACGGAAAGGTCGTCCATTTCGCCCACGGTCTCCCCGCCTTTGAGGATGAGCACGAGTTCGCCATCATCCCCTACGACGAGGAGAGCCCCTACGTCTTCCTGCAGTCGCTGACGACGCCGGATCTGGCCTTTCTGATGACCGTGCCCTTCCTGTTCTTCCCGGATTACTCCTTCGAGATAGACGATGCGAATCTGAAGGAGCTGGGCATAGAGAAACAGGAGGACATCGACATCTACACCCTTATCACCATCCCGAATGGCAGCGTGCCGGATATGACCACGAATCTCATGGCCCCCGTCGTCATCAACACGAACACCATGGAGGCCAAGCAGATCGTCCTCGAAAAGAGCAGCTATGTGACGAAGCATCGCCTCTTCCCGGAAAAGAAGGAGGCCAAGTAATGCTTGTACTCACACGCAAGCCCCGCCAGCAGATCATGATTGGCGACGACATCGTCATCAACATCGTGGAGGTCCAGGGGGACAACGTGCGCATCGCCATCGATGCTCCACGGGAGATAAAGATCTACCGCGGGGAAATCTATCGGGCCATCCAGGAGGAAAACAAGAGCGCGGCGGTGCCCGCCCAGGGGCTGGATCTCAGCGCCGCCCTTCCGCCGAAGGCCTGAGGATACATACGGGAAGAGACAGGAGCCCCAGAGCCTCCCGTCACTTCCCATCAGCAAAGGAAATGGGCAGGGGCATGAGCCGCTGCTTTTCATAAATACTAACAACAAGGGATTCGACCGGCGTTATGGATAATGCCGGTGCATCTATGGAGGGATAGTCATGATCGGTTCAGTTCAGGACATGGTGGTCAGCGCCATCGCCACAAGCGGGTGGACGACACCCGCCTCCTCTGCCACGAGCCAGAGCGCACCCAGCGCCCAGAGCGTGGCGGAGCAGGGCTCGGAGTCCGCTCCCCGCTCCTCGACAGAGGCAGTCCAGCGGGAGGCCGGCACCAGCCAGGCAGACAACGAGGCCCAGGACAAGACGGACAGCACGAAGGAAGACAGGAAAAAGGACGACAAGCCCCTGGACGAGGGCTCCGTCAGCTACATGACGAAGGAGCTCAACGACCTCATGGCCCGCATCAACTGCGACCTTGAGTTCAAGTATCACAAGGAAGTCAACCAGATGTCCGTCAAGATGATCGACAAGCGGGACAACAAGGTGCTGCGGGAGATTCCCCCCGAGGACCTCATCAAGCATATGATCAAGGCAAAGGAATGGATCGGGGCTTTCCTCGACAAGACTGTCTGACAAAGGAGGCTAAACAATGAGTGCAAGAGGAATCTACGGCCTCTCGGGGTCGGGCATGGACATCGACTCCCTAGTCAAGGTCGGCATGCTGTCGAAGCAGAACGAATACGACAAGATGTATAAATCGCTCACGAAGGACCAGTGGAAGAAGGAGGCCTACGCCAACACCTACAGCACGCTGAGCACCTACCGGAGCTCCACCCTCTACGACTACCGGATGAGCGCCACCTTCCAGCCTCGGAATGCGGACTCCTCCGACACGACTGTCGCCACGGCCGTGGCAAACGCCAATGCGGCGGCCATGACCCATACCATCCAGGTCACCTCCATGGCGACGAACGCCTATCTGCAGTCGACCTCGGAAATCAAGAACAACAACGAAAATGCGTCCGCCAGCATCTACCTGAAGGATCTCATCAACGGCACGAAGGCCGGCAAGGTAAAGACCACGGACAGCGACGGCAATGTGACGGAGGTGGATGGCTTCGTCTCGGATCCTGATAAGACCGTGACGGGCATCAGCGAGACCGATTACAAGGCACAGCTGGAAGCCTACGCCAAGGCCAACGATCAGGATGCCTATCAGGATCTCCAGAACAGGGTGGCCATTTCCTTCACCATCAGCAGCGGCGACCTCTACAAGGAAGAGAATGACCCGGTGACAGGCCAGACAAAAAAGGTCTATAACGGCGATAACGTCAACAAGGCCACCATCACCATCACCTATAAGGAGCTCTTCGAGAACAACGTGACGATGAACGACCTGGTGTCGAAGATCAACAACGCCACGGACTCCCGCCACAAGGACGCGGAGGAATTCAACAACGGCAGGCTGGGCATCAACGCCTCCTACGATGCCACGAACAAATCCTTCTCCCTGTACCAGTCGCAGGGCGGCAAGGAAAACAAGCTCTACATCTCCGTACCGGGCATCGACAATACGAGCGGGGCAATCAAGGACAGCAATGCGGATGCCGTCGGCTCCTACAAGTTCGTCGACTCGAAGGCCGACGATGCTGCGGCAGCCCTCCTGACCCGGCTAAATCTCGCCGCCGTCAAGACGGACGCCAGCGGCAACAAGACCCTGGACACCACCGCCATCAACTTCACATCGGCCCTTGCAAGCTCGGATAATGCAGACTACAGTCTGGCGGGCACCGACGGCGAGGCCATCATCGACGGCAAGAAATACACCACCACCAGCGGCAAGGTCAGCGCGTCGAACGTCACCTATACCCTGAAGAAGCTGGGCACCTCCACCGTCTCCGTCTCCCAGGACACGGACAAGATTATCGAGAACGTGAAGAAGTTCGTCGAGGACTACAACAAGATCATCGACGACCTGAACACGAAGTACAGCGAGAAGCAGTACAGCGACTACCAGCCCCTGACCGAGTCCCAGGAAAAGGCCATGACCCAGGACCAGATCACGAAGTGGAACGAGAAGGCCAAGTCCGGCCTCCTCTACCGGGACAACACCATCGGCAAGATTATCAGCAACATGCGACAGGCCCTCTACACCCCGGTCGCTTCCGCCTCCGGCACCTACAACTCCATGATGTCCATCGGCATCACGAGCTCCAATGACAAGGGCCATATCAAGCTGGACGAGGAAAAGCTGAAGAAGGCATTGGCCGCAGAGCCCAACAGTGTCGCCGAAATCATGAACAGCTCTGGCGACGTGGACGCGGGCCTCGGCGACGGCTCCACCAAGACGGAATACAGCCGCCAGGGCATCACGGGCCGCCTGAACGACGTGCTGACGAGAGGCCTGAAGGAAATGAAGACGTATGCCGGCACCACAAGCCAGGCGGAGGATGCCAGCTCTCTTGGCGACCTCATCATGAAGCTCAAGGAGAAGATGAGCACCTTCAAGACCCAGATGACGGCCTTTGAGAATGCACTCTACTCGAAATACGATGCCATGGAGACGGCCATCCAGAAGCTGAGCACAACCATGGGCTACATCACCGGTGGACAATAAGAGGCGGGGGGATACAATGGTAAACAACGCTGCGGAGGCGTACAAGCGCCAGCAGATCATGACGGCGACGCCGGAGGCACTGACCCTCATGCTGTACAACGGCTGCCTGAAATTCATGGACGAGGGCATAAAGGCGGTGGAGGAGAAGCAGTGGGAGGCGGCCAATATCGCCCTCCAGAAGGCCCAGGCCATCATCTCCGAGTTCCGCATCACGCTCAATATGGACTACGACATCTCAAAGCAGCTCATGCCCCTCTACAACTATTGCTACGACCGTCTCGTGGAGGGCAATATGAAGAGCGACGTGTCGAAGATCGAGGAGGCAAAGGGCATCATAAAGGAGCTCCGGGATGCCTGGGCCCAGGCCATGAAGAAGGCCCGGGCCGAAGAGGGCACGAAGGGCATCCAGGGAGGCGGCGGCTATGCAGGCTGACGCCGCCTCCCTGGCTCGGGACGACTGGGAGCTCTACCGCCAGCTCACCCATGAGCTGAAGAAATTCATCGACCGAGGGGACGTGGACGAGTTCATCACCTTGGTTGACCAGCGGGCGGCCCTTGTGGAGCGGCTGAAGAAGAACGAGGCGGCGGAAAGCTACCGCCGGACGGAGGAGGCAAAGCGCATCGTCGCCGAAGTCGCCCCCCTCGATAGGGAAATTCTCTACAAGGCCAAGGCCTGGCTCAACAAGAGCCGCCGCCAGAACGCCGCCGTAAGAAGCTACGACCTCACCGAGCTCTCCATAGAGCCCGCGGGAAATATATTGAACCGAAAATACTGAGTGGAAAAGACGATTCGCAGGCAAGAAGCCCTGTGAATCGTCTTTTTTCAAAAACCAAAAAAAAATTGCGAAAACCCCTTAACATTTCCGCCCTCGATACGATATAATGAGTGTAAGGCGCAGTGAGGAGCTCCTGAGGGGCCGCTAGCAACCCGCAGGCCGCACGACGCCAACGGTCATGGATGGCCGTACCATTCAAACACCTACATATCAGGGAGGAATTTTATCATGGCAATGGTAGTCAAAAACAACATGTCGGCAATCAACACGCTGAACACCTTGAACAAGAACTCTTCTGCTCTCTCCAAGAGCCTGCAGAAGGTTTCTTCCGGCATGAAGATCAACAGCGCAGCAGATGACGCTTCGGGCTATGCTATCTCCGAGCGCATGCGCGTCCAGATCCGCAGCCTTGACCAGGCAAACAACAACACCCAGAACGGTCAGGCTATGATGAAGGTCGCTGAAGGCGCTGTTTCCTCGACGGTCGACATCCTGAAGACCCTCAAGGAAAAGGTCATCAACGCAGCCAACGATACGAACACGGACGCGGACCGTCAGACGATCCAGAAGGAGCTCGACCAGAGCATCGACCAGATCGACGACAACGCGAACATCACGTACAACGGCAAGTACCTCGTCGACGGCTCCCACAACACGAAGACGACGGCGACGACGACGGTTCTCACGAACCAGCTGCTCTATACGTCTACGGCAGCGGATACGAAGCTCACGGATCTGAAGAGCCGCACGGGCGAGAGCCTCAACATCAGCTCGTCCGACCAGGTGACGGTTTCCTACGTCATGCAGGGCAAGACGTACACGACGACCTTCTCGGTCGAGTCGTTGTCGCTCTCGGACATCCTCGCCAAGGATGCCAAGAACGGCTCGGATACCCTCACGGTTGCCAACAGCGGCTTTACCCTCTCTGTCGGCACAAAGATTGGCTTGGACGGCGCAGGCGACACGGTCTACACGGCGAACAATGAAGAAGGCGTTCACCTGACGGCGAAGGTCTCCGGCCTCAACGGTCAGATCTCCGGCTTCACGATCAGCGTCATGGACCGCTATGGCGCGATTCGCAAGGCGGCGAACGCCGCTCTCGACGGCTTCTCCGAGTCCATCCGCGCACAGAACGAGTCCCAGGACAACGCGATGGTCTTCCAGGTCGGCGCGAAGGCGAACCAGGCGATTAAGGTCGGCATGACGGATATGCGCTCCACGGCGCTCGGCCTCAAGGGCACGGACAACAAGACGCTGAACGTCTCCACCCAGAAGAACGCGAATGCGGCCATCAACGTCCTGGACAATGCAATCCAGAAGGCTCTTGACCAGCAGACGACGATCGGTTCCGTCGAGAGCCGCCTCGATTACACGAGCAGCAACTTGACGACGGGCAGCGAGAACACCCAGGCCTCCGAGTCCACGATCCGCGATTCCGACATGGCAAAGGAAATGACGAACTACACGAAGAACAACGTCCTTCTGCAGGCCGCTCAGTCCATGCTGGCACAGGCAAACCAGAGCTCCAGCTCGGTCCTCAGCCTTCTCCAGTAATCCATGTTGCAATAACCATGGGAAAAGCCTCCGGCTCGCTTCCCATATTGCTAGCAGAAAAACCACTCCGCAAGGGGTGGTTTTTTCTTGCCCTTTTTCGGGAGTGATTGAATTTCGAGAGAAAATCCAGTAAAATAGGGACATACACCATGGGGAGGGAGTATGAATATGCAGGAAATCGCCATTTGTTATATCGTCAAGGACGAGGCGGAGGACCTTCGGGCCTCCCTCGACAGCCTCTCGGACGTGCCGGGGGAGCGTATCGTCTGCAGCACCGCCGGCTCCGATGCGGTGCGCCATGTGGCCGAGGCGGTGGGGGCCCGCATTCTCTCCTTCTCCTGGACCGGAGACTTCTCAGCCGCCCGCAATTTTCTCCTGGAGCGTGTCCGGGCCAAGTGGCTCATCTTCCTGGACGCAGACGAGTCTTTGGCCTCCTGCCCCGGAGGCCTCCCGGCTCTCCTCGCAGGCGAGAAGGCGGATCTTCTCCTCATCCCCTGGCGCAATATCGATCGGGACACGGGGGAGGATCTCGGCACGAGCCTCGCGCCGCGCATTTTCCGCGGGGATCGGGGCTTTCGCTACTTCGGAAGAATCCACGAGGAGCTGCGGGAGAGAGACGGAAGGGCGATCGAGCGCATCCGCGTTCTCTCCGCCGAGGAGCTGCTGCTCCTACATACGGGCTATTCGAAATCCCTCCTTCGGGAGAAGGGCGCGCGCAATCTCGCCCTACTCCTGAAGGAGCGCGAAGGCGGGGACGCGAGCGCGCTGAGCGCGCGCTATCTCGCCGACGCGTATGACGGGCTGGGCGATACGGAGGAAGCGATCCGTTGGGCGTGGGAGGCGGTGAAGGGCGGACGCTCGACGAAGGTCTATGCCAGTGCGCCCTATGACGTGCTGCTGCGCTGCCTTGCCCGCACGGAGCGGACGGCGGAGCGCAGGCGCGCCGCAGAGATTGCCGTCCGCGATTTTCCGGAGCTTCCCGCGTACCGCGCGGAGCTGGCATCGGCGCTGGCGCGGGAGGGCGAGCTGAAGGACGCGGTGCGCGTGATGGAAGAAGCCCTTGCGATGCGGGAGGAGAGCCTTTTCGAGCCGTCATCCTTCGGCGAGACGGCGCGCTCCACGGCGAGGAAGTGGCTCGCCAAGTGGAAGGCGGAGCTTTCCCGGCAGGCGGCGGGGGATGATGTGCGGATCACGGCGTGCCTCATCGCCCGGGACGAGGCGAAGGATCTGCCCCGCTGGCTCGCTTCGACATCGTTTGCCGATGAGCGCATCGTCGTGGACACCGGCTCTTCGGACGCGACGGCGGAGCTTGCGCGGCAGGCGGGCTGCACGGTCGCCGCCTTTCCCTGGCGGGGGGATTTCGCCGCCGTGCGCAACGCGGCGCTCGCGCTGGCGACGGGGGAATGGGTCGTCTTTCTCGATGCGGATGAGCAGCTGGAGCGTCCGGAGGAGGTGCGCCCGTACCTTGCCGCGCTCCGCGCCCGCGACGCGGCGGGGCGCGTCCGCTTTCTGTTGGCGTGGATGAAGAACATCGACGAGGACAAGGGCGGCAGGGAGATCGACCGCGTCCCCGTCATCCGCATCTTCCGTCGGGAGGGGGCGCACTATGTGGGGCGCGTCCACGAGACGCTCGCGGGCGCGGACGGCGCGGCGACGCTCTTCGTCCCCCATGACCTTGCGATGCGCCATACGGGCTATTCGACGGGGCGCATCGTCGCCAAGGCGAAGCGCAATCTCGCGCTCCTTCAAGAGGAGATCCGGGAAGGCGGCGAGAGCGTGCGCCATTATCCGTACCTCGCCAAGTCGTATTTCACACTCGGCGATTTTGCGCGGGCGCAGATGTATGCGCTGCGCGCCATCGTCTCGTCGCAAGAAGCGATGGGGGCGGCAAGCGAGATGTACGCGATAGCCGCCACCTCGATGGAGCGGTGCGGCGAGGCGGCGAAGGAGCTTCTCGACTTCCTCCGTGCGGCGGCGAAGGTGTTTCCCATGCTGCCCGACTTTCCCGCGCGGATTGGTCTCTTGCTCGCGGACATGGAGGAGGAGGGCGCGCTCGAGGCACTTTTGCGTGCGATTTCCCTTGCCAAGACGGCGGATGAGAGCGGCGAGGCGAGCGGCTTCGCGGAGTTTCGCACGGAGACGTTCGGGGAGGCGGTGCGCCTTCTCGCCCAGGCGGGCAGGACGGAGGAGGCGCGCCGGGTGCTCGCGCAGCTCTTTTCCGCCGTCGGTGTGGATGCCTTCGAGGAGCGCGTCCTCGCCGCCCGCTGGGCGCTCGCGCAGGGGAAGGGGACGGTCGCCGAGGCACTTTGCTATTTTCGCGCGTCGTATCCGGACGATGCCCCTTCCGGGGTGGCAATCGCCCGCTTCTTTGAGCGCGCGGGGCTTTTGCGCGCCTATCTTTCGCAGGCGGATTTTCTGGGCGCACGGTGGGGCATCTCCTTGCCGCGCACCGCGCTGTACCGCGCGGGCGGCAAGGATGCGGCAGAGCGCCTTTCGTCCTCTCTCGGCGAGACGAAGGCGGTTCTTCGGGCACTTTCGAAGGAGGAGGGCATCGAGGCGGAGGAGCTTTCGGCGCAGCTTCGCGCGCTCCTTCCCGAGGGAGAAACGGAGGAGTTCGTATGAAGATTTCGGCATGCGTCATCGTGCGCGATGAGGAGAAGAATCTGCCGCGCTGGATTGCGTCGATGCAGAAGATCGCCGAGGAGCTTGTCGTCGTCGATACAGGCTCGAAGGACGCGACGCCGGAGATTGCCCGTCGGGCAGGCGCGCACGTCTATGCTTTCGACTGGTGCGACGATTTCTCGGCGGCGAAGAATTTCGCCATTGATAGGGCGACGGGGGATTGGATCGTCTTCTGCGACGCCGATGAGTATTTCCCGGCGGAGGATGCGGGAAAGGTGCGCGCGGCCGCAGCGCGTCTTTCGAAGGAGCCTTCCGTACTGGGCTTTTTTTGCGCGCGCAAGAACATCGAAACGGACGGGCGTGTGCGGGATGTGGACCTCAAGCCCCGCGTCTTTCGGAAGCTGCCCGGGCTTCGCTACCATGGCAGGATTCACGAGGTACTGGAATACACAGGGACGGGCAAAGGCGAGATGCGCGTCGCGGAGGACATCCAGGTCCTGCATACCGGCTATGCGGCAGAGGTCCTTCCGGAGAAGCTTCGGCGCAACATCCGCCTCTTGGAGGCGGCGCGGGGGACGGCGGAGGAGCGCGGCGTCGATGCGTATTATCTCGCGGAATCGTATTACGGTCTGGGGGATTTTTCCCGTGCGCTTTTGCATATCGAAGCGTTCCTTCGGACGGGGCTTCGCGTCGTGGGCAAGGAGGAGCGGCCGCTTTCGCTCTGCATTCAGGCGAAAATCCGTCTGGAACGTCCTGCGGGGGAGATTCTCGCCGATCTCGCGGCGGCGGAGAAGGCGTATCCGAAGGCACCGATCTTTCCCTGGATTCGGGGGCAGTATGCGCTTGAGCGCGGCGACAAGGAAGGTGCGCGGGAGGCGTTTTATGACTGCGCCGCCCGCGGGGAGGAGGCATCGCCCAATCCCATCGAGGGACGCATGGCGGGCGTGTACGCCGCGCTCGGCGCTCTCTCCAAAGAGCGCGGAGAACTTGCGGAAGCGGCAGACTGGTGGGAAAAGGCGCTGGCAAAGAACGCCTATGAAAAAGAGGCGCTCGCCGGGCTTCTCGCCCTCCTCTCCGCGGCAGATGACGCGGAACTCATCGCGTATCTTTCGCGCCGATACGACGCGAAGCGGGACGCGGCGTTCCTGCTCTCGGTGCTTCCCGAGGAACGCGGGCGCATCGCGCTCTACTATCTGCGCCATGGTCATATCGCCGTGCCGCCCTGGACGGCATACCGTCTCGCGGGCAATCTCGGCGCGGCGTCGGCGGCGCTCTTCGAGGAGCGCTCTGCACTCTGCCGCGTGATCCTGGCGGCGGGGAGCGCGGCGGAGAGAGCATCGCTTCCCGCCGCCGTCCGCGCGGCGTCCTTGGCACCTGGGACGCCTTCGGAGTATCGGATGCGCCGTGCGCTTTCCGTGTTTTTGCGGGAGTATGCGGCGGTGCGGGAGGAGAACGTATGAAGATTTCAGCCTGCGTAATCGCGCGCGACGAGGAGAAGAACCTGCCGCGCTGGATCGCGTCGATGCAGAGGATCGCCGACGAGATGGTCGTCGTCGATACGGGATCGACGGATAAGACGCCGGAGATCGCCCGCCTTGCAGGCGCGCGCGTCTATGCTTTCGACTGGTGCGACGATTTTTCGGCGGCGAAGAATTTCGCCATCGAGAGAGCGGCGGGCGACTGGATCATCTTCTGCGATGCCGATGAGTATTTTCCGGAGGAGGATGTAAAAAAGGTGCGTGCGCTCGTGCGCCGCTGCCATGAAGAGGAGGGCGTCCTCGGGATTCTCTGCCCTCTCGTGAACATCGACCTGGATCGCGGCGGCGCCGTCATCGAAGAGGCGGTGCAGCTGCGCATTTTCCGCAACCTGCCCGATCTGCGCTTCGTGCGCCCGGTGCATGAGGCACTCTCCTACACGGGACGCGAAACGTATGAGGCGCAGTACACCCGCGAGATCCGCATCCTCCACACAGGGTATTCCAAACATTCCGTGCGCGAAAAGTGCAGGCGCAATATCGCGCTTCTGGAGAGGAAAAAGGCCGAGGGCCGATGGGACGCGTCGGACGACTACTACATGGCGGATGCCTGTTACGGCGTCGGAGACTATGAGAAGGCACTCGGCTGCGCGCGCCGCGCCGCCCGCGCCGGCGTGAAGCTGGAGGGGCTGGAGCTTCGCTGCTATGGGCTTTGGATGATCTGCGCCATCCGCTGCCATCGCCCCGCAGGGGAGATTCAGGAGGCGTGGGACAGCGGGCTGCGCGCCTTCCCGAAGGCGCCGATCTTTTCGCTGTTCGGCGCGGAGTGGGCGAAGCTGCGCGGCGATTTCGCCGAGGAGGAGCGGCTGCTCCGGCAGGCGCTCGCAGAGCATACGGCGAGCCTCAAGAAGGAGCGCAGGGCGGGCGCGTTGACGTCGGAGGGCATCCATGCGGCCATTCCCGAGATCGAGAAGCGCCTTTCGGAACTGGCGCAGCTTCCGAAGGCGATCGAGGCGCAGCGCGGGCGCATCTACGCCGCTCTCGAAGGGCGTGATTTTCCCCGGGCGGAGCGGGAGATCGAGGTTCTCCTTCCCGCCGCGCCGACCGAGGCGCTGGGGCTTCTGACGAGCTGCCGCATCGAGGCGGGGGAGACGGCGCGGGCGGCCGAGGCGCTGGAGCGTCTCCGCGCCGTCGCGCCGGAGGCGTATTACACCCGTTTTCTCGCGGCGCGCGTCGCCGTGATGGAGTGGAAGTGGCTGACGGCGCGGGATCTGCTCGCGCCGCTCATGGAGGAAGCGGCGGAAGACGCGTACCGCGCCAAGAGCGCCAATCTCTTCGGGCGCGTGGCGCGGATTCTCGGCGAGCCGCGCCGCGCGGCGGCGGCGTATCTTTCGGCGTCGGCGGCGGCGCTTCGGGCGGGCGACCGCCTTTCGGCGGCGGCGGAGTACAGCAATTATCTCTTCACGCGCCACTATCTGCCGCCGGAGCCGCCGGCGGAGGAGCGCACGGCGGCCGCCGCGTATTCCGCCTTCTGGCGGGAGATTCGCCCCTTTTTCCATCGGCGGCGCAGGCGCGGGGAAAAGATCCGCGTCGGCTATCTCTCGCCGGATCTTCGCCAGCACGTCGTCCTCTGCTTCTCCGAAGTCATGATGTGCGACCTTGACGACCGCTTTTCCGTCTACGCATATCACACCTCCCCCGACGACGCGTACAGCCGCGCACTGGCGGCAAAGGTGGCTATCTGGCGGAATCTCGCGGGATGCTCGCCGGAGACGGTCGCCCGCGCAATCTACGACGATGCCATCGACATCCTCGTCGATCTGTCGGGGCATACGGCGCACGGCAATCTGCCCGCCCTCGCCTACAAGCCCGCGCCCGTCATCGTCTCGGGCATCGGCTACTTCGCCTCCACAGGCCTTCCCGCCGTGGACTATTTCCTGGGGGATGCTATCATGGACCGGGCGGAGGAGCAGGAGGCCTTCACGGAGACGCTTCTTAGGCTGCCCCACAGCCATTTCTGCTACACGCCCTACAACGAAAAAGAGCCGGCCCTTGTGCCGGCTGTCAGGCAAAAGGGCCATATCACCTTCGGCAGCTTCAACCAGTTCGCGAAGCTCTCAAAAGAGGTGCTCTCTGCCTGGCGGGAAATCCTCGAGCGGGTCCCCGGGAGCCGCCTCCTGCTGAAGACGGATGTCTTCGACAACGAGGAGGACACGGCCTATGCCTTGAAGAAGCTTGCGGACGCGGGCCTCGACACGGATCGCATCGACCGGGAGGGCGTGACCCGTGACTACCTCGACCGGTACCGTGATGTGGACATCGCCCTCGATACCTTTCCCTATCCCGGCGGCGGCACCACGGCCGATGCCCTCTATATGGGCGTGCCCGTGGTGGCGCTGACGGGAAAGAGCCACGGGGGCCGATTCCCCCTGAGCCTCCTGACGAATGCGGGCATAGGCGAGCTCTGTGCCCCCACCATCGAGGCGTACATCGACCGGGCCGTGGCCCTCGCAAGTGATGTGGACACATTGACGCTCCTCCATGAGAACCTGCGCCATATGATGAAGCAGTCGCCGCTCCTTGACGCGGCGGCCTACGGCCGTGAGCTCTCCGATGCCTATGCCGCCATCTGGGAGAAGTATCTCAGGGAGCAGAAGGCGCCCTCCTACGAGAAGATGCGCCAGCTCAAGAAGGCCTATGACGGCTTCGTGGCTGCCGGCGACAATCGGCAGGCCCTGGCGGCGGCGGACCGGATCCTCGCGGCAGATCCCAGGAATGACGAGTGGCGCATAGAGTTTGCGGAGCGCTATATCGACGGGGGGGATTCTGCGGGGGCGGAGCTGGCCCTCGCGGGCGTCTCGCCCTCGGGCTGGCGCACGTACCTCTATGCCCAGGTGGCCATGCTCCGGGGTGGCTGGCAGGAGGCTCTTGTGCGTCTCGCCGAGGCCCTCGCGGATACGAACCTGCCCCAGTGGCAGCTCGGGGCCATCCACAGTGCCCTTGCCACCTGCCACAAGCGGCTGGGGGACCACAGGGCCGCGGCGGAGGAGTATCTCGCCTCCTGCCGAGGCAAGACCCTCGAGACAGGCCTCGCCCAGGAGTACAGCAACTATCTCCTGTCCCTCCACTACTACGAGGAGGACGCAGAAAAGCTTCTCGCTGCGGCAAGGGGCTACGGGGAGCTCTTTGGGGATTTCCCCGCCCTCGCCCCTGCGGGCGGCTACGGCCACGACCGGCTTCGCATAGGCTTTATCTCCCCGGATTTCCGCCGCCATGTGGTGGCGGCCTTCGCCCTGCCCTTCTTCGAGGGACGGGGGGAGGGGGCTCCCTATGTCATCGGCTACTACACGGGAGACCCGGACGATGTGACGGGGCGCATCGGCGCCGCCGCCGATGCCTTTTTCGACCTGCGAGGGCTGACGCCAGAGGAGCAGGCGCGGAAAATTCAAAGGGATGAGATTGACATCCTGGTGGATCTCTCGGGCCATACGGGGGGCAGTGCGCTTCCCGTGCTGGCCTATCGCCCGGCCCCCGTGCAGGTTTCGGGCATCGGCTACTTCGACACCACGGGCCTCCCGGCGGTGGACTATTTCCTGGTGGATGCCGTCACGGCCCCGGAGGGGGAGGAGGCCTTCTTTACGGAGCGGCTCCTGCGCATGAGGAGCCACCTCTGCTATACGCCGCTATTGATCCGCCCCGTGAATACGGAGCTTCCGAGCGTCCGGAGTGGCTATGTGACCTTTGGCTGCCTCGGCAATGCGGACAAGCTGACGGAGGGGCTCCTCATCCTGTGGCGAGAAATCCTCACGGCTCTGCCCACGGCGAGGCTCCATCTCCAGGCGGCGGCCTATGGGGATAGGGAGCGGCTCGCCCTCGAGAGGACGCGGATGGAGCGGCTTGGCCTCCCGCTGGAGCGCATCACCTTTGCCGGCTATCAGGCGGAGTATCTGGCGGCCTACGAGGCCATCGACATCGCCCTCGACACCTGGCCCTACCCGGGGGGCGGCACCACCTGCGATGCCCTCTACATGGGGGTGCCGGTGGTTTCCCTCTATGGGGCGCACCACCACAGCCGCTTCGGCCTCTCCATGCTCTCGGCCGTAGGACTCACGGAGGCCTGCGCCGCAGCCTCCGGGGAGGAGTACGTGCAAAAGGCGTGCTCTCTCGCGGAAAACGAGGGGCTTCGCCGGGAGCTTCGTGCCTCTCTTCGGGCCCGGATGGAAAAGTCGCCCTTGATGGACGGCGGGGCCTACCGGAGGGAGCTCCTAGAGATTTACGGGAGAATTGCCCCCAAAAAAGGAAAATAGGCCCTGTATGGCGAATACTTATAAGAATCGGAACATATAGAAAGGATGGCGTTTCCATGGGCAAGGCAAGCAAGCGGCTGAAGCGCAGACAGGCGCGCAAGGCCATGAGTCAGGAAACAGGCAGGAACGTGAATATGAAGACACAGACAGAAGAAAAATCCCAGGAGCTTCAGGAGCTGGAAAAAAAGCTCGATACGACCTACGGGGAGAAGAAGTACAGCAAGGCACTCGACGTGCTGGCGGAGCTGGTGGGAAAGACGAAGGAGCTCAGCCCCGAGCATATCTTCATGGGGGCGAAGAGCTACTTCGAGCTGGGGGACTACGACCGGGCGGCCCAGTGGATTACCAACACCTTGACCTTCGCCCCGGCCCATGTGGAGGCCCGGCTGCTGCTCTCCCGCATCTGCATGATGAAGAACCGGGCGGAGGACGGCATGGCCATCTTGAACCTCCTGCTGGCAAACGGCCTGGCTGCCCTCTCGGAGGCCCAGCAGGAGATCGCTAAGCGCCTCTGGCTCCGCTACGGGGAAAAGGGCTTCCTCGAGAGGTTCCCGAACCTTTCGGTTCTCGCAGAAAACGCGCCCGCCCGGCAGGCGGGCGAGGCAATCCACCAGGCGGGAGAGCAGGCAAAGAGCGATGTGAAGGATCTCCTGCGCCGGCTGAAGGAAAAGGTGGCAGGCCATGCGGAGACGGCGGCCCCCGCCGCAAGTGCCCCTGCACCGGCAGCCCCCGCAACGGTCGCCCCTGCCGAAGCCACCGGAGCGGCGGAGCCCGCAGCACCGGCACCGATGGCCCCCGGAGCGACAGCACCGGCGAAGGGGGCTCTCTCCCCGGACGCGACACCGGCTCATGTGGCCCCTGCACCGGAGGAGAGTCCGGAGGCTCCCAATGCCACCGAGGTCATCGCCGCCGTCCGGGGCAAGACCGTCTCTCGGGCCGAGAAGCTGCGCATCCTCAATGCCTTCGCTGGCGCCGCCTATCTTGCGGACGACTGCGAGACGGCGGAGGAGTATCTGAGCGCCGCCCTCACCCTTGACGGGGAGGACGAGCAGACCCTGAAGAACGCCGTCTACAATTCCTTGGCCCTGGGGGAGATCCAGCGGGCCGAGGCCTACGCCGCCCGCATGCATTTTGCGGATTTTGCGGTGCTGGACGAGATCCGGGCGGCAAAGGGCCTCTGAGCCTTGGCCACGGCATTTTCTCCCCAGGAGGCCTATCGCATTTACCAGGAGGCATATGCCCTCTATGAGGCGGGGCAGCTCGAGGGGGCCCGGGGGGTGCTCGAGACCCACTGGGCAGCCACCGGGGGCAAGACCCTGCGGGGCCTGCTGCTCCTCGCCTATATCCACCGGCGGGAAAAGCGCTGCGTCTCGGCGGCAAGGACGCTTCAGGAGGCCCTGGCCCTCTTTGAAGACACGGAGGAAAAAGACCTCCTCTCCGATGCCTGGAGCCTTCTCGGAGAGCAGCTTCGCACCCTGGGGGAGAGCACCCTCGCCGTAGAGGCCTTCCTTCAGGCAGCGGAGCTAGAGACACCGCTTCGCGCCCTTGTCGAGGGCAGCAATGCCCTCTTTTCCTCCAATGGCATCCCGGCTTTCCCGCCGGAGGAGGCCCAGGCACTGCAGGCCAGGTACCGCGCCTGCCTCGCCCGCTATGTGGCGGAGGAGGGCGGAGCCC
The DNA here is from genome assembly GCA_945873115.1 of uncultured Mitsuokella sp. Classification (GTDB taxonomy): domain Bacteria; phylum Bacillota; class Negativicutes; order Selenomonadales; family Selenomonadaceae; genus AWVT01. Next base: position 10,790 of record CAMCBT010000017.1, on the reverse strand, counting down.
TGCCGGCGCCTGGGTGGCACCATGGGAAAATCCGCGTGGGGTATCTTTCGGCGGACTTTCGCCGCCATGCGGTGGGCCAGCTGGCCCTGCCCCTGGTGACCGGCTGTGACGCCGGCCGCTTCGAGGTATTCGCCTACTCCCTGGCAAAGGTGGAGGATGACGTGACGGCGCGCTATCGGCAGGCAGTGGGGGAGCACTGGCGGCCCGTGGCAGGGAAGACCTTTCCCGAGATTGCCCGCCTCATCCGAGGGGACGAAATCGACATCCTTGTGGATCTCGGCGGCCATACGGCGGACAATGCCCTGCCGGTGCTGGGCTTCCGCCCGGCGAAGCTCCAGATTTCGGGAATCGGCTATATGGCCAGCACCGGCCTTATGGAGGTGGACGGCTTCCTGTCGGATGTGCATTGCAGCCCGGCAGATCGTTCCCCTTATTTCAAAGAGCCGCTGCTCCGGCTGCCCCATTCCCATTTCTGCTATGCTCCCCTGGAGGAAATGCCGGCCGTTCTGCCGCCCCCCTGCCTTTCGAGGGGCTACGTGACCTTTGGCAGCTTCAATAACTTCGCCAAGGTCACAGGAGAGGTGCTCACCCTCTGGGGAGAAATCCTAGCGGGGGTGCCGGGCTCGAGGCTCTTGCTGAAGCACGCCCTCCTCGGCACGGAGGAGGGGGCGGCCCTCGCTCGGAAGCGGCTCGTGGCCGCAGGCATCGACCCTTCGCGGGTCGATCTCCGTCCCTATACGGGAGAGTACCTTGCTGAGTACGGCGATATGGACATCGCCCTCGACACCTTCCCCTATACGGGGGGCGTGACGACCCTGGAGGCCCTCTATATGGGGGTGCCGGTGGTGACGCTATCGGGGGGGGTTCACGGGCAGAATTTCGGCAAGAGCCTGCTGGAAAACCTGGGGCTCGATAGCCTCGTGGCCAGGAGCCCCGAAGAGTATGCAGGAGTCGCCACGGCCCTGGCCCAGGACGGTGCCCTTCTGCGGGAGCTTCGAGATGGCCAGCGGGCGCGGATGGAGGCATCCCCCCTGATGGACAGAAGGCTTTATCAGGAGGGGCTGGAGGATCTCTATCGGGGCCTTTCCGAGGCCTGGGAGCTTTTGCAGGGAGGAGACTAGCCCATGATATGGATTTTGAGGAGGGGCCGTGAAGACGAAGTTTCTCTTTGACCTGGATGGCACCCTGACCCGGGAGGAGACACTGCCGCGCATCGCCGCCCACTTCGGCATCGAGGAGGAAATCCGGCTTTTGACGGAGGAGACCGTCCGGGGGGCCGTCCCCTTCGAGGCCTCCCTGCAGGCGAGGGCCTTGGCCCTAGGCATCTACCCGGCGGAGGAAATCGCCGCGCTCCTTGAAACGGTGCCCCTCCACGAGGCTGTCCTCGCCTTTCTGCAGGAGCACCGGGGGGACGCGGCCATCGTCACGGGGAACCTCGACGTGTGGGTGGGGCACCTCCTTGGCCGCATCGGCTGCCGGGCCTTTACTTCCCGGGCACGGGTCGAGGCGGGTCGCGTGACGGGCATCGCCTCGATTCTTGACAAGGGTGCCGTCGTCCGCCACTACCAGGCGGAGGGAAACCGGGTGGTCTTCGTGGGGGACGGGGCAAATGATGCCGAGGCCATGGCCGCCGCCGATATTGCCATCGGGGCCGGCCTCATCCACGAGCCCTCCCCCGCCGTGCGAGCGGTGGCCCAGCGGGTCTTTTACGAAGAAGAGGAAATGTGCGCGTATCTTGAAAGGCTTTGAGACGCTTGGAGAGAAGAGGATTCTATGATTATCGCAATCGCAGCCGTTCGCGAGGAAGCCGATGTGGCGGAGAGCTTCGTGCGCCACACGCTTCGGTTCGTGGATCGGCTCTACATCACCGACAGGGGCAGCCAGGACGGGACGGCGGAGGTCATCACCGCCTTAGTCCAGGAGGGCCTGCCTGTCCGGCTCTTCCACACCTGGGAGCAGGGAGGGGCCCAGATCCTGACGAAGCTCATGCATCGGGCCTTCCTGGACGGAGCAGATTTCGTGCTTCCCCTGGAGCCGGACGGGTTCCTTTTGGGCGCGAGCCATGAGGAGATGCGCCGCGCCCTCGCCTCCCTCCAGAAGGATCGGGTCTATAGCCTCATGCGCTATACGGCGGATGTGGAAAAGCCGCCGGAGGTGGGGGTCTTCTACTTCGCCGGGACCTTTTCCCGGTCGAAGAACCCAGAGCCCCAGCCAAAGGTCCTCGTGGGGCGCGTCGCCTGGGAGAAGACGAAGCTTCGCCTATCCGACGAGGCCTACCACGCCCTGGTGGGGGAGGGGCGCCGGGTGGTGCCAGAGCCCCTCTATGGCCTCTACGTGACCCGCTTCCCCTGGCGGAGCCTTCGCCAGATGAAGCATAAGGTGGCGCAGGCCTGGCTCAGCCACGTGGCGAAGAACTCCGTCTACGCCGGCGGTGCCCACGCCTACGACGTGCTCTTCCGGGCCATCAAGGCGGGGGGGCCCGTGCCCTTTCCCCATATCAAGGAGGGGATCCGGGTGCTGGTCCCGAAGGAGGCGGTGGCCCCTCAGCCCCGCTACGGGAAGCTCGCCGTGGAAGGCGCCGACGGCGAGGCCTATACCCTCGCGGAGTGCTACGCCCAGCGGGCGGCGGAGGAGGGATTCCTGACGAAAAGGGAGCTCATCTCCCTCATCCTGCCCTTTGATGGGGATATGAATGCCTTCGTCCACTCCTTCCAGAGCGCCCTGCATCTTGACTACCCCCGGAAGGAATACATCGTCTTCTCCGAGCCCCAGGAGAAGCTGGAGGAGCTCCAGATGTTCCTCTCCACCCAGGACGAGGACGTGGACATCGCCCTGATTCTCGATGACCAGATGGAGTCCCTCTTCGTGGAGATCGGAAAGAGCGTCCACGGCAGCTTCGTCCAGTGGATCCCCCCGGGAAAAACCCTCCGATCCGATCTGCTCCGGGTTCTGGGGACACTCCTTTCTGCAAAGAAGAGCTTTGCCTTCGTCCTGGGGGAGGAGGAGGCGGAGGCGCGAGAGGGGGCCTCGCCCCTCGTCTTCCAGCCGGGGGACCGGTACGCCACCGGCGACGGGGACGCGGTGCTGGAGGCCCTAGGGAAGGCCGGCACGACGCTCCTCCAGAGCCCGGCGGCGGCACTTTTCCGCCGGGAGGCCATGGAGCGTGTCAATTTTATGCGGGACGCCTTCGACTGCGGCTACAGCCTCAAGAGGTTTTGGCATATGGCCCTTGCGGGCGCGAAGTTTGGCGCGCTCCACGAGACGGTGGTAAAGGCCCAGGAGTGACCACGCCTTTAGGCATGCATGGGAAATCGGCCGAGGGCCGACGGGAGGAATCGAAATGGAAGATATGCAGCTCAAGAACTATATGGAAGACGTGGTCATGCGGAACCTGGATGCGATACTCGCCAAGTTCCCGAAGGCCTGCAAGTGCGACGAGTGTCGCAAGGACATCGCGACGCTGGCCCTCAACAACCTGCCGCCCCGCTACATCTCCTCCCATCAGGGAGATATCTTCATGCGGGTCAACGACATGGAGCTCCAGTACCTGGTGGAGGTCATCCAGCAGATAGCAAAGGCCATCAAGATCGTCTCGGAGCACCCCCGCCACCACCGGGACGAGCCGCTTTTGAAATAAAAAAGTCTTAGCTTTTTGCGAGGGGAGATGCTTTTGAAAGCATCTCCCCTTTGGCCTGCCCCTGAAAGACAGGGGACGGCAAGGAGAGGGGAAGGAAGGAAAAGTCATGCGTCTTGCAATTCTGCAGTTTTTGCGAAAGGCTGCGGGCTCCTACTGCTCCGGGGAGGAAATCGCCCGGGCTCTCGGGGTGTCCCGGACGGCGGTCTGGAAGCATATCAAGGAGCTCCGGGCGGCGGGCTACGACATCGAGAGCCAGCCCAAAAGTGGCTACGCCCTCCGGGAGGCGCCGGACAGGCTCTTGGCGGCGGAGATATCCGATGGCCTTGGCACAAGGGTCATCGGAGGCCGCATCGACAGCCACGAGACCATCGACTCCACGAACCTCGAGGCGAAGCGGATAGCGGGAGAGGGGGCTCCGGACGGCACCGTGGTGGTGGCAGAGGAGCAGGGCGTGGGCCGGGGCCGGCTTTCGCGCCCCTTCTTCTCCCCTCCCGGGAAGGGCATCTGGTTCTCCGTCATTTTGCGGCCGGACTTCCTGCTGCCCCAGGAGGCGCCGAAGCTCACGCTGCTCGCCGCCGTGGCAGTGGCGAGGGCCATGAAGGAATTTGGCCTCAAGCCCGCCATCAAGTGGCCCAACGACCTTCTCTATGAGGGCAAGAAGCTGGTGGGCATCCTGACGGAGATGAGCGCGGAGATGGACCGCATCGGCTACGTGGTCATCGGCACGGGCATCAATGTGAATATCGCCGAGGACGAGTTCCCGGAGGAGCTGCGCGAGGTGGCCACGTCACTTGCCATCATGAAGGGGGAGAAGCTCCCCCGGGTGAAGTTTTTGCAGGCGGTACTCCGGGCCATGGACGACCTTTACGGCAAGGTGCGCCGGCAGGGCTTCGCCCCGGTCCTAAAGGAGTGGCGGGCCTGCTCCATCACGCTGGGGCAAAAGGTCCGCGTCATCGGCGTCCGAGAGGGAGTGGACTCCTTCGAAGGAATCGCCAAGGACATCGACGAGGACGGCGCCCTCCTGGTGGAGACGGACGAAGACAAAAAACTCCGCCGCGTAGTGGCCGGAGACGTGTCCATCCGCAAAAAGCAATAGAAAAAAGGAGGAGCCTCCCAATGGAAGCTCCTCCTTTGTCATTTGGCTCACAAGTCGTCGATAAGGGCCGAGCTCTTGGCGTAGGCGGTGCTCTTGGCCTCGATGAAATCCGTCTTTATGAGGTTCGCGTTGGCGTACTGGCTGACCCAGCGCATGGAGTCCGGCTCCGCCTCGTGGCCCTCATAGAGAGGGGGAAGGCCCAGATCCTTTGCCCGGGCATTGCCGAGGTAGAGGATGTACTCCTCGATCATGCGGCCCGTCAGCCCCTCGCAGCCATCGCCGATGGCATACTGTCCCCAAAGGATTTCCTGGCGCACGCCCTCTTTGAGCATCGCTCGTAGCTCCTCCTCCATCTCTGCCGTGAAGAGCTCCGGCTCCTCGGACCTAAGATCCGTCAGGATGCTGCGGAAGAGCCAGAGATGGGTGTTCTCATCCCGGTTGATATAGCGGATTTCCTGCACGGATCCCGGCATTTTTCCGACGCGCCCCAGGTTGTAGAAGAACATGAAGCCTGCGTAGAAGTAGATGCCCTCGAGGATGTAGTTGGCGCAGAGGACCCGGAGGAAGTTCTCCTGTGTGCGCTCCTCCTGAAACCTGTTGTACTGCTCCCCGATAAAGGTGTTTCGCGCGAGAAGGTGCTCGTCGTCCTTCCACTGGAAGAGGATGGAGTCCCGCTCATCGGGACTGCAGATGGAGTCCAGCATGTAGGAGTAGCTCTGGGAATGGATGCACTCCTGGAAGGTCTGGATATTCAGGCAGAGGTTCACCTCGTTGGCCGTGATGTACTCGGAGACATTCGGCAGGTTCGCGCTCTGGACGGAGTCCAGGAAGATGAGGAAGGAGAGGATTTTGTCATAGGCCCGCCGTTCCGCCGAGGCGAGGGCCCGGTAGTCCTTGACGTCCTGGGCAAGGTTGATTTCCTCCGGCACCCAGAAGTTATTCATGGCCTGCCGGTACCAGCCGGCGGTCCAGGGGTATTTGATGTTGTTGAAGTCGTTGAGGTTGGTGGTGTTGCCACCAATGAGGCGCCGCCTCGTAACGTCAGTATCGCCCGCCGGATTAAAAAGCGGACGCTTTTGCATTGTGGTCATTCTTTCGCTTCTTTCTTTGCGCATGGTGAGCGAGCGCATACAGGCATACGTACCGTCTCGCCCACCTTAGCTCGTCAGGAGGCGCAGCTCTCGCATTCCTCGACCTCCAGGGACTTGCTGCGGACGTAGTAGATGGTCTTCACACCTTCCTCGTAGGCCTTGATGTAGAGGGCGAGAATCTTCCGGAAGGTGTAGTCGTTCGTGATGTAGAGATTGAGGCTCTGGGCCTGGTCGATGTGGCGTTGGCGCACCCCTGCGGCGCGGATAGACCAGGTCTGGTCGATGGTGTGGGCGCTCTTGTAGAACCAATACGTCTTCGCCGAGAGCTCCGGGGCGATGCGCGGGAGGATCGTGCCCTTCTTCTCCTCCAGGAAGAACCGCTTCATGATGGGGTCGATGCCCGCCGTGGTGCCCGCGAGGATGGAGGTGGAGCTGGTGGGGGCTACGGCCAGGAGATAGGCATTGCGCATGCCATTTTTCCTCACGCGGGCCGCGAGGGCCTTCCACTTCTCCGAGGCATACCCCCGCTTGGCGAAATACGCCCCCGTCTCCCAGTCGCTGCCGGCAAATAGCCGGTAGCTGCCCTTTTCCTTCGCAATATCGCTGGAGGCCTCGATGGCGGCATAGTTTATCCGCTCGAAGACCGCGTCTACGAAGGAGAGGTGCTCCTCGCTTTCCCAGCGGATGCCGTTCTTTGCCAGCATGTGGTGGTAGCCTGAGACCCCGAGGCCGATGCTCCGATAGCGCTCGTTCGTCAGCCGGGCGTACTCCAGGGGTGCCTGGCTCAGGTCGATGACGTTATCCAGGGCCCGGACGGCGGCGTGGACGGTGGAGGAGAGGGCCTCCTCATCCGTCACATCGATGCGGCCGAGATTGAGGCTTGCCAGATTGCAAACCACGAAGTCCCCGGGGCGGGTGATCTCCGCCACCACCGTGTCGCCCTCCTCTGTGCGAACCTCCGTGCGGACCGTGGAGGAGGGGCTCATGTTCTGGGCGATTTCCGTGCAGAGATTCGAGCTGTAGATGATGCCCTTGTGGCCATTGGGGTTCGCCCGGTTCACGATGTCCCGGTTGAAGGCGAAGGGCGTCCCCGTCTCCACGGCGGACTTCAATATGAGTCGCACGATTTCCTTGATGGGGATGGTGCGCTTGTCGATGTGCTCGTCCGCCACGCAGTCCGCGTAGCGCCTCTCCCACTCCTCGCCCCAGAAGTCCTCCAGGGCATAGCCCTTCACCGTCTGAATCTCGTGGGGATCCATGAGGTGCCAGGGGGCATCGAGATTCTCCCGGGCCGTCTTCCAGAAGAGGTCGGGATAGCAGACGGCGGGGAAGATGTCGTGGGCCTTCATCCGGTCGTCGCCGTTATTCGTCCGAAGCTGGAGAAACTCCGGCAGATCCTTGTGCCAGGCGTCGAGATAGACGGCGCAGGCCCCCTGTCGGACCCCCAGCTGATCCACGGCCACTGCCGTGTCGTTCACGAGGCGCACCCAGCGGATGACACCGCCCGCCGCCCCCTTGAAGCCCCGGATGGCGCCGCCGGTGGCCCGGACCTTGCCGAAGTAGAGGCCCATGCCGCCGCCCCATTTGCTCACCTGGGAGAAGGAGTCGAGGCTCCGGTAGATGCCGTCCAGGGAGTCGGGTACCGTGTCGATGAAGCAGCTCGATAGCTGGTGGTGGGGCTTCCGGGCGTTGGCGAGCGTCGGCGTGGCCATGGTGACTTGCTGGCAGCTCAGCATATCGTAGAACCTATGCACCCACTGGAGGCGGCTCTCCTTCGATTCCTTCAGGGCCAGATGCAGCGCGATGCCAAGATACATCTCCTGGGGCGTCTCGAGAGGCACTCCGTCGTGGTCGTGAATCACATACCGGGAGAGTAGCAGGTCAAGCCCCGCATAGGAAAAGAGCTCGTCCCGGCTGTTGTCCAGGAACCTTGCCGCCTCCTTGAGCTCCGCCTCGCTGTAGGCCTCAAGGATATACGAGCCATAGAGCCCCTCCTTTGCAAGCCAGCGGAGCTTTTCCGAAAGGGTGTGGATGCCCCGCCCCGCGAGCTCCTTTTTGAGGGAAAGGTGGTAGGCATGGGCAAGCAGCCGCGCCGCGATAAAGTCCCACCGGGGCGCCTCCACCGTCGCAAGCTCTGTCGCCGCCTTCGTGAGGGCCCGCAGGATTTCGTCAGGGCCCATGTCCTCCTTATAGAAGGCCGCGAACTTCTCCTCCAGCTGGGAAAGGGGATACTTCCTCGGGGAAAAATCCCGAGCGATTTTACAGAGGCAATCATCGATGCCCGTATCCGAAAGACCGGCCAGCGCCTCATACATACCCGGGTACTCGAATCGTACAGCAGCTTGCTCCAAAGGAAAGACCTCGCTCTCAATATATTGTGTTTATTGTCCAAAAATAACGGGTAACAAATACTAAATCTTGACGGCCTATCAAGTATACCAATCGCCGCCGCCCCTGTCAATGGAAACTTTACTATGTAAATCCCCAAGAACGCAAGCCGCAGGCGCAGCGTGATTGGCAGGATTTACTGCAAGGACGGGCGCACAATGTCCACAAAGCATATCTCCACGCCCCACAACACCCACCTCAAATATTGACACTGCCCGCATATGCGTCTATACTGAGTGTATCCTAGACTATATATGGGCATTTTTCTGCCCGATTGACCCGATAAAGGAGTGGCACAGCATGAAGAGACGCAGCGCAGCGGCGATAGCTGCGGCTTTGGTTGTCGGTCTGGGGCTGGGCGAGGCCCGGGCCTCCCAGGCGGCAGATGTGGCGCGTATGGCGGCCGGCGATGTGCGGCAGGAGTCCGCCTCGCCGTCTGCCTCGAGGCAGACGGCGCAGAAGAGCGACGCGAAGCCCCAGCTCGTGGAGTCCGACAGCGTGTTTGAGACCGCTAAGCTCGGCACCGGGAGCCTCACGGACACCTACCGCCTCGCGAAGTACGATGTCATCAACGTGAGCGTCATAGGCTTTCCCGACGGCCTGGGCTACGGCTCCTCCAGCAGCGTCAAGACGAGTGTCACCCAGACCCAGAGCCTCGGGGCGAACGACTTCATCATCGGCCCCGACGGCCGGGTGGGCATCCCCTACGCCGGCAATGTCCGCCTGGCGGGCCTGACGCTGGAGGAAGCCTCCGAGACCATCCGGGTGCGCCTTTCCGAGTACCTCCGGGATCCGGAGGTCAGCGTCTCCGTCCGCAGCTATGGCGCCCGGAAGGTCTACGTCATGGGCGAGGTGCAGAAGCCCGGCATCCAGGAGCTCTCCGTGGACAGCATGAACGCCTACGCCGCCATCACCAGCGCCGGCGGCTACACGAACCGCGGCCGCAGCACCCGTGTCCAGGTGGTCCGCGCCATCGACGGCATCCTGTACTACAAAGAGCTCAACATGAAACGCTACATGATGAAACACGACATCGAGCAAAACGTGGCCCTTGAGGATGGCGACATCGTCTACGTCCCGCGGTCCAACGCCATCATCTGGAACGAGGACGTCCTCCCCTACATCAACGCCTATGCGCTCTACCGGACGCTGACAAACTAAGAGGCGGCTATGAATGACACAGCTCACTGGAAATCAGGAGGGAAGCAAAGAGCACCGAATCGGGCGAATAGCGTCAGACGGATGAAGCGGTACGCTTACCCTGTCGTCCTCTTGCTGGTGGACTATGCGGCCATCCTTCTGGCGGAGCATGGGGCGCTCGCTGCATACCTGCTGGCCTCGGTGCCGGCTCCTGTCTATACGCTGCAGGACCTTTCCTATCTCTATCTCTGGATACCAATCCTTTTCCTGCTCTTCCTGGCGAAATCCCACTGCTACGAGGCCATGTGCCCCGTGCTGGACGCGGTGCAGGACATCTTCTATGCGCTCCTCTATGCGTTCGTCACCTGTGCGGCGCTCCTCTATTTCGTCACGAAGGGCGGCCCCTTGCCCCCAGCGCTCCTGGTACTCTTTTTCCTGCTCGTCCTCCTTTTCGTATACGCCGGACGCTACATCGCCTGGAAAGTCATGAAGGTGGGCCACTTCTTCTACGAGCCCGTCATTCTCGTCGGTGCCGGCCTCACGGCGGAGCGCCTCCTCCGGTTCTACGAGGGCGACCTGACCTGCCGCTACGACATCGTGGGCCTCATCGACGACCATCCCGCCCTTCCGAGGGTGGCAAATCGCTTCCTCCTCTACGGAGGCTTCGAGGAGGCGGAAGGCATCATCGTCGGCACCGGCGTCCAGATCGTCCTCATCGCGGCCCCCGGACTCTCGAAGGAGCAGCTCACGAAGCTCATCACCGATATCCAGCCCCACGTGCGGAACATCGCCTTCGTCCCGGACCTCATCGGCACCCCCCTCATGGGGGTGGAGGCCAGGACCCTCTTCACCGAGGAGCTCCTCGTCCTCCGGGTAAAGAACAACCTGGCCCGCCGTCGGAACCGCATTTTCAAGCGGGCCTTCGACCTTGTCGCCACCATCGGCGGAGGCCTCCTCATCTCGCCCATCCTCCTCGTGCTTTTCCTCGTTGTCGCCTATGACAATAAGGGGCGAGTGATTTTTGCCCATAAGCGCGTAGGCAAGGACGGAAAGTTCTTCCCTTGTTATAAATTCCAATCCATGATTCCGAATGCACAGGAGGCCCTCGAGAAGTATCTGAAGGAAAATCCAGAAGCGCGTGAGGAATGGGAGGACAGCTTCAAGCTGACAAATGATCCGCGAGTCACGAAGCTCGGTGCCTTCCTTCGCCGCACAAGCCTTGATGAGCTCCCCCAGCTCTTAAATGTCATCCGTGGGGATATGAGCCTAGTGGGGCCGCGTCCTATTGTGGAGGAGGAGATTCCCCGTTACGGCGAATCCTTCCGGGAGTACAAGATGGTACTCCCGGGCATCACCGGCATGTGGCAGGCCAGCGGCCGCAGCGACACCACCTATGAAGAACGTGTCGCCATGGACACCTGGTACGTGCGCAACTGGT